>CAVJBF010000006.1:0-52999 GCA_963647785.1 Acutalibacteraceae bacterium | reverse complement strand
GCAGCAATTGCTCCTTTTTACCACCCCGCCGGACACAAAATTCATTACATACCCCGCAACCAAAATAGGATGGGGACCAGAGATGTGGGCCAAAAAATGTTTCAAATTCTTCAGCCATTAGCTTCCTGAGCAAACGACTTGAGACACCTTTGAGGCTGCTGACCAATTTTGATAAAGAAACAGTCGGCGGGTAAGTGATCAGCAAATGCACATGGTCACGTTCTCCGTTCATTTCTTTCAATGATGCGCCAAAATCGGTACAGACTTCAGTGAATCCTGAAATGCCATTGCGTTTTCTGCAGATATAGGGTAATGTGCCTAGGCTAAATACCTAGGATCATCCCGCTATGGCGGGGGTTTCTTCGTGCTGGCAGACGGCGCGCTTAAGCCAGCCGCTTCGTTCGCTTCCCCCGGACGGGCTGATTTTGCACGTCGTTGCATTGCCGCGAGGCGACTCGCGACTCCCTTTGAAAACACAGGGCGAAAACAAAGCCCTGACGGAGAGTAGAAAATCATGAAGTGCATCAAGACTCTGATCGCCCTTGCGGCGGCAAGCGCCTGCGTGGCGGCGACGGCGGCCTCCCTGCCCAAGATTGAAGTGCTCGCCACGGGCGGCACGATCGCGGGCGCCGGCGCCTCGGCGACTGGCACCGCCTATCAGGCGGGCAAAGTGTCTGTGAACCACCTCGTCGCGGCCGTGCCGCAGTTGGCTGACATCGCTGAGATCACACCGAAGCAGGTTGTGCAGATCGGCTCGCAGGACATGACGGACGACGTGTGGCTGAAGCTCAACAAGACGATCAACGAAGACTGCAGGAAGTACGACGGCTTCGTGATCACGCACGGTACTGACACGATGGAGGAGACGGCGTACTTCCTGAACCTCACGCTGCGATGCAAGAAGCCCGTGGTGCTCGTGGGCGCCATGCTGCCTTCCACGGGGCTCGGCGCTGACGGCCCCCGCAATCTCTACAACGCCGTGATCGTCGCCTCCGACAAGGAGACCGCCAAGCAGGGCGTCGTCGTGGCGATGGACAACATCGTTGTGAACGCTCGCGACGTGCTGAAGTCGAACACCGTGCAGCCCGAGACGTTCGTGGCCGGCAACTTCGGCAAGGTGGGAACGATCTTCAACAACAAGGTCACCTACGAAAGCAAGTCCCTGCGCAAGCACACCTACGAGACGCCCTTTGACGTGACCAAGCTCACCCAGCTGCCCAAGGTGGGCATTGTCTACACGCATGGCGGCGTGGAAGGAATTCAGGCGCAGGCCTTGATTGACGCCAAGTACGACGGCATTGTGAACGCGGGCGTCGGCAACGGCAACATCCACAAGTCCATCTTCCCGCTCCTTGAAAAGGCTGCGAAGAACGGCGTCGCCGTGGTGCGCAGCTCCCGCGTGCCGACGGGCGCCACCACGAAGGACGCCGAAGTGGACGACAACAAGTACGGGTTTGTGTCTTCGGGCACGCTCAACCCGCAGAAGGCTCGCATCCTGCTGCAGCTGGGGCTCACCAAGACCCACGACTACAAGAAGCTGCAGGAATACTTCGATCAGTATTGATTGGATGAGAATGAGTCAGGCGGCGTGACAACTATCGACCGTCTGACGTGATTCAAGTCAAAGGACCGCTCTTTTCTTTGGGAATGGGCGGTTTTCTTTGAACGGAAGGCGGGCGGAGAAAACCGATGGCCGCCCGCCTTCCGTGCTACTTGTACCAGAGGAAAAGCTGCTTGTCGGCGTAGAGCCAGGCGTGGATCATGGTCTCGTTTCGCGAATGATTGGCGTACTTGGTGCAGGCGCCGGCGTCCGTGTCGTAGTGGCGGTAGCCGATGCTGTTGAGGACTGAGAACTGGCGCCAGCCGACGCCAAAACCCTCCTGATGGTAGTTTGCGAGGCCCATGTTGCGCATGATCATTCGCTCGGAGGCAGCTACCTCGTCGTTTGTGGAGCAGACGTGCACGACGTTCGCAGCCGCGGGCGGCACGTTCATCGAAATGATTGAGTCGCGCCAGGTGTTGGTGACGCCGGTGTAGTAGGCGATGGAGTCGGCATTCTTGTAGCTTGTGAGAAGCGTCATACAGAGAGCGATGACAATCCCTAGATTGCGGCAGCGGCAGCAGAGGATCAGCATCAGCGTGAAGACTGCGGCATAGAGTCCGACAGCGGTGCGGGAGACAACGAAGAGTCCGTAGGGCACGGACTGGGCGTAGCCCGCCAGCAGCACCGCCATGACGGCGCCGATCGCAAGCAGCGTGCGCTTTTCGGTCTTGCTCTTTGTGAAGCAGTCGGCGATGCCGAAAACAAGGCAAAGGGCGAGAAGCACGAGCGACGCCTTTCGGCCGACGAGCTCGACGTTCTGCTTGAGGCTGTGCCAGACGGTGCGGAGGTTTATGGCAAGGTCGCTCAGCGAGTGGAGCTTGTGCGGACGTCGCCAGCTTTCAATTCGAAGCCCCCAATGACCGCCGATCGCTTTGGTGAGAATCAGCATCAGAAGGTAGCCCGCAAGGTAGCCGCCCACCCACCAGAGAAAGAGGCGAAGGATCTTCTTCCAGTCGCTTTCGCTCACTTCCTTCACATAGAGCAGCAGAATCAGGTTGTAGAAGTTGTTGAAGGTGCCGAAGAAAAGGAGCCCCGTGAGAAGAAAGACAGCGCGGTAGTCCAGTCGTTCTGCTAGAAGGGCAACAACGGCGAGAAGTACGAAGGCGGGCAGTACGGTGGATGGCCAGCCGATGATGGAATAGAACGCCGGAAGCTGCAGGGCGACGAGCGTGTAGATGACTTGCAGCCGGCGGTCGACGGTGTAGCGCTTGGCGACGCAGTAGGAGAAGAAGCTCCAACAGGCTAGGCAGAGAAAGATGGAGGCCTGCGGCGGCGTGCGCTTTAAAAACGGAAAGAGGACGTGGTTGAGCCAGCGGCCTTCGGCGCGGAGCTTTCCGGTGTAGTCGGAAAACATCACGAGCGCGTCATGGCGCCAGACATGGATGTCGAGCACCTGAGCGTAGAGGCAGGCGAAGATTGAAAGAAGGATGGCGATTGCGACGCCGTCGATGACGGGGGTGCGCTCGCTGGCGAGACGGACGGCTTGCGAGGTAAGGCCGCGCAGACGTGGGACAAGGCTTCTCAAGGACATGGCTTGTGACAGGGTGGGTTGTGGCTACTTGAAGACGAAGTGCTTGGCAAGAAGAAAGCCGATCATCGGGTTGACGAAAACGTAGACCACAAAGGTGAGTGTTGGATGTAGCGCCAGCAGGTCGCCCAGAAGGCCGAAGACAAGCGCTACGACACCGTTTGCAAGGCCCAGTTTTAAAAATCGCGTCAGGGAGGCCGCCTTCTTGAACGTGAACCGGCTGTTCAGAAAGAAGCTCACGACGAGGCCGCAGACAAAGCCCGCGGTGTTGGTGATCGTTTGCAGCGGAACCAAGGCGAGGAGTCCTCGAAACACGACGTAGTGCACGGCTGTGTTGAGGACGCCGATGGCGCAGTAGCAGGCGAATTCAGTGAAGGACTTAGCTTTCGACATCGTTCACCGGAGATCGAACCAGATGGGGAGCCCCCGTGCCGTAGCCGTAGTAGCCCTCGACGATGTAGAGCGGCCGGTCCTTTACGTGGTTGTAGATTCGACCGACGTATTCGCCAAGCACGCCGATGCAAAAAAGCTGCACGCCGCCAATGAAGAGAATGGCGAGAATGAGGCTCGTCCATCCGCTGATGGCTGCGCCAGCAATGAGCTTCGCGTAGAGGGCGTAAAAGAGCCCGAGGGCGGCGACAAAGGAGCTCGCCATGCCAAGGAGCGAGGCAAGCTTCAAGGGCTTGATTGAGAAGGAGAGGATCCCGGTGAGCGCAAAGGCGAGCATCTTCGTGAGCGGGTACTTGCTCGTCCCGGCAAAGCGCTCGGCGCGTTCGTAGGGAAGGGAGATCTGCTTGAAGCCCGCCCAGCTCACCATGCCGCGAATGAAGCGGTCGCGCTCAGGCATGGCGTTTAAAACGTCCACGACTTTTCGGTCCATCAGGCGGAAGTCGCCAGTGTCAAGCGGAATCTTGGTGTCGGAAAGAAGGTTGAGGATGCGGTAGAAGGCCGAGGCAGTCGCTTTCTTGAAGCGGGTTTCGCCGGGGCGTCTGGTTCTCGTGGCGTAGATCACGTCGAAGCCTTCGAGCCAGAGCGCAAACATCTTCAAGACGACTTCAGGCGGATCCTGCAAGTCGCTGTCCATAAGGACGACGGCGTCGCCGTTGGCGGCGTCCATGCCGGCGGTGACGGCGATCTGATGGCCGAAGTTTCGGGCGAAGTTGACGACACGGATGTTGGGGTGGCGTGCTTGATGTTCGAGGAGAATCTCAAGGGTTTTGTCGGAACTTCCGTCGTTTACGAAGACGAGTTCAGTCTCGATCAGTACCCCCCCCTCCTCGCCATCTCTCGTTGTTACATTTGATTTATGGCTAAAAAATCTGTAGCACTTCGATTTATCAAATGAAGAGACGACATTCTGCAGCATTGTGACCACCTCTTCGATGCGTTTGATCGATTCGGGCAGAACCTGCTCTTCGTTGTAGCAGGGGATGACGATGGAAAAAAGCATGGAATACGGGGCCGAAACTAAAAAGTGACAATTTAACGTAAAACCGCGGATTTTAGGATGTTGTTTTCCTACAAATAAAAAACGCACCGCGGAGCAATGCGGTGCGTTTTCTTGGAACTTGAATGACGCAGGTTGCAGATGTTCAGCTGAGGGACGGAACGTCTGCGGCGACCATCAAGCTCGTGAGCTCAGCTCAACAATTAAGCCATCGCCTTGATAGCGGCAGAGAGACGGCTCTTGTGACGAGCAGCGGCATTGGCGTGCAGGACGCCCTTGCCAGCCATGGAGTCGACCACGCACTGGGCAGCCTTGAAAGCTTCCTGAGCGGCGGCCTTGTCGCCGGCGAGGATCAACTTGCGCACCTTCTTGATGGCGGTGCGGTACTGGCTGCGCTGGGCAGAGAGGTGCTGGTTGCGGGCAACCGCCTGACGGGCGCGCTTGCGAGCTTGTTTGGTATTGGCCATTTATGCTTCCTGAAAACAATGAATTGCCTGATGAACTTACCAGGCACACACGTAGCAAAAACCGGTGTGCGCCACGAGAACATCATTTGGCCGTGGGCTCGGCCGGTTGGTTAAAATCACGTTTCTTTTCCGAGCCGTTCCTTCCCGCCCTCAGGGCTGAAACGGAAGGGGGCGTCTCTGAAAAGCCCCGCATTATATCCAAAAACCGTGATTTGAGAAAGCGCCGAAGCCGTTGTTTTTTCGGTGCTAAAGAAAGAAGCCTCTCTTATGTCTCTACTGCGTTCGGCGGCCGTCGTGTCGGCGATGACTTTGCTCTCCCGCGTGACGGGATTGGTGCGCGACATGCTCATTGCGCGCTATTTCGGCGTGACGGGGGCGACCGACGCCTTCTACGTCGCCTTCCGCATTCCGAACCTTTTAAGGCGACTATTCGCGGAAGGCGCTTTTTCGCAGGCTTTCCTTCCCATGCTCTCCGACGTAAAGGAAAAAGAGAGCCCCGAGCGCACGAAGGAATTTATTTCGCATGTGTTTTCGCTTCTTGCCGTCGCAGTCTTTCTTACGAGCGTTGCGGGCGTCATCTGTGCGCCTGCCGTCATCTGGGTGATTGCAACGGGCTTTGCCGAGCACCCGGAGACGTTTGATCTTGCGGTGGCGCTGACGCGCTTCATGTTCCCGTACATCATCTTCATGAGCCTCGTGGCGTTTGCGGCGGCGGTGTTGAACACCTGGAAGCATTTTGCGGTGCCCGCCTTTACGCCAGTGCTTTTGAACGTGAGCTTCATTGTCTGCATTCTGGCGGTCACGCCTTTTCTTGCCGAGCCCGTCTGGGCGCTTGCGATTGCGGTGATCGGAGGCGGCGTGCTGCAGCTTGGAACGCAGCTTGTGGCGTTGAAGCGACTGGTTTTTTTTCCGAAGCTCACGTCGCCAGCGGCGGCGGTGAAGGACGGCAAGGTGCGCCAGACCCTGAAGCTGATGCTCCCGGCGGTCGTGGGCGTGTCGGTGGCTCCGCTTTCCATTCTCATCAACACGAATATTGCATCGCGCCTTTCTAACGGCGCCGTGACGTGGCTTTCCTACGCCGACCGCCTGATGGAATTTCCGACCGCGATGCTGGGCGTTGCGCTGGGGACGGTGCTGCTGCCGAGTCTTGCGGCTGCCTTCAACCGCGGGGAGCTGGAGCGCTACAACGGACTGCTTGACCGCGGGCTTCGCCTTGTGGTGCTCTTTGCCGTGCCGGCGTCGGTGGGCCTGTGGTTCTGCGCGGAGCTTTTGGCGGCCGTTCTTTTTCAGGGACGGAACTTCACGGCGGGCGACGTGATGCAGACTTCGATCGCGATCGAAGGCTACGCAGCAGGGCTCTTGGGATTGATCGGCATCAAGATCATCGCGCCAGCCTTTTACGCCCGAAAGGACATCAAGACGCCGGTGAAGGCGGCGATTGCGTCAGTGGTCTTCGTGCAGGCTTGCAACCTCATTACCGTGCCGCAGTTTGCGCATGCGGGGCTTGCGCTCTCGGTGGCGCTTGGAGCGTGCTTCAATGCGCTGACGCTGCTCACGGTCCTTTTAAAGCGCGGCTGGTATCGGCCGCGCGCGGGATGGATCGTTTATTTGCTTCGCACAATCGTTGCGGCGGCGGCGATGGGCACCGTTCTCTGGCTTATCAACGCGCAGTTTGACTGGGCGGCCATGCAGTCCCTTTGGGGGAGGCGTCTACTCCTTGCGGCGGGAGTCATCGCCGCGGCCGCTGTGACATACTTTGCCGCAATGGCGGTCGCCGGCTGGCGCGCGCAGGAACTGCGCTCAGCGGTGGCGGAGCGACGCCGCCGATAAGTCAACCATCTGTTTAGCCATGCCTCTCGAACTTACCGAAGAACAACGCGCGCGGCTTCATATCGTGCGCGCGGACATCAGCACTCTCAAGACCGATGCGGTGGTGAATGCCGCCAACGCTGACTTCTCTCCGGCGGGAAGCGTTGATCGGGCGATTCATGAAAAGGCGGGGACGGCGCTTCGAACGGCCTGTCGCCAGTTTGTGGGCGAGTATGGCCGGTGCTTCGCGGGCGGTGCGGAGATTACGCCAGCCTTCCGGTTGCCGGCTCGCTACGTCATTCACGCCGTAGGGCCCGTTTGGTGCGGGGGCGGCGAAGGGGAGGCGGCGCTTCTTGCTCGCGCCTACGCGCGATGCATGGAGACAGCCCGCATTCGCGGCTTGAAGTCGATCGCCTTTCCCTGCGTTTCGACGGGGCTCTACGGCTACCCCAAGCGCGAGGCGGCGACGGTGGCGCTCGTAGTCGTGAACGAATGTCTGGCGGGCGGCACTACCCTGAAGGACATTGTCTTCTGCGTCTATGACGATGAGAATCAGGCGACCTACGAGGAATTGGTCGGCAAGAAGACGGAGAATGCCAGCCTTTGGCAGACTTTGACCTGATTTTTTGCATGGGCAAAGCACGCCGCCTTGGATTGGCTTTTTGCGAATCGGGCGGCGTTTTTTATTGGACGTGCCAAATTCATGCGAAAATGCGAGACATGGGATGGAGCGCTATGTTTGATTTTCTGAAACGCCGAAAGAAGGCTTCTCACAAGATGGACGCCGGTCGCTGGGCTGCTGCGGTTTTTGCCGTGGAGCGCGGCGACGGCGAGCCGTTGGAAAATTTGCTCAACGAACTGCCGCCGGGGCCGGAAGGCAAGGAATTGACGCCCAACGTGCTCTCCAGCTTGAAGGGCGAGGACGTTGTCCTCATCGTGGGGCACGGCACGGTGGGCAGCGAACCCATCACCGACTTTCTTTTGAAGGATGGCCGGATCTTCGTCACGCGCGACGGCTACGACAACGCCCGTGAGAAGACCAAGGTGCAGGACGTGGAGGCGGGGGCAAGGCTCGGCATCGATCCCAACATCCGCACGATGAAGGGAAACGCGGACTGGGTAAAGTTTCTCGTGGAGGCGGGCGGCACGGTGTGGATTCGCCGAGCGCTTTGCGACCGCACGCCGGTGAAGGAGCTGCTTCAGGCGTATCGCATCGCGCGCTATGAAGACGCGATGCGGGCGCTTGCGGAAACCTCCCCCGAATCCTTGGATCCGCAGGTGCTCGAGCGCGCCCGAACGAAGGACGCCGTCTTTCTCATCGGAAACCCGCACGCCTTTCTTTGCCACGTCGCTGACTATCTTTGGAACTACGGATTGGAAGACGAGTTCCAGGCAGCTTGACGGTAAATTCAGGCTTTCCGACGGATGCAGCGAATTTTTTGAATGGTTTCGAACTGAGCGAGGGTGTACGTTTTTTTGAGAACGACGTTTCCAGGCATGGTTGATGGCATCTTCAGCGGGGCTTCTCGGCTGGCAGAGCTCATACCATATTGATTACAGTGTAATTCTATTGAGGAATTTGAATATTGAGGATTACTCCTCCCGTCCGGGCGAGAGCCTGTCGCCTTCATGCAAAAAGCCCGGCAGGCGGTTGTGTCTTTCCGGGCTTTTGGCTGAGAGGCAGTGCTTGGGCGATCAGCAGATGCGGGGCAGGGGATCAGAGTTGAGCCAGTCCACGAGCCGGTGACCTCCCAAGAGGGTTTGCATGCGGACTTCGGCGGGATGCGCCGACGTGACGCGACCCACGCAGGCGGCGTCGCGCCCCTTCGTGCTGGCGCGGATGATGTCAAGCGCCTCGTCCTTTACAGCCTCTTCCACGATGACGATGAGCTTTCCTTCATTGGCGACGTAGAGGGGATCGAGCCCCAGAAATTCGCAGCCTGACTGCACGGCTTCCTTCACGGGAATCGCCGCTTCGTCGAGTTCAATGCCGACCTGAGACTGCGAGGCGATTTCGTTCAAGGTGGTGGCAAGCCCCCCGCGCGTCGGATCGCGCAGAACGTGCACGCGGTTGCCGAGCTTTTCAACGAGTGCGGTGGTGATGTCTGCAAGCGGCGCGCAGTCGCTTTCCAAGTCATTGCCGAAGGTGAGGCCCTCGCGCTTGGAGAGAATCGTGAGGCCGTGGTCGCCCATCGTGCCCGTGACGAGCACAGCGTCGCCGGGCCTGGCGTTCTGGCCGCTGATGTAGACGTCGGGGAAGGCTTCGCCGATGCCTGTCGTCGCGATGTAGATGCCGTCGCCGTGCCCTCGTTCCACGACTTTCGTGTCGCCTGTGACGATCAGCACGCCCGCTTCCTTCGCGGTCGCCGCCATGGAATCCACGACCGTCTTGAGCGTGGCAAGTGGCAGGCCTTCTTCGAGAATGAAGGACGCGGTGAGGTAGAGGGGTTTCGCGCCGCAGACCGCAACGTCGTTTACCGTGCCCGAGACGGCGAGGCGCCCGATGTCGCCTCCGGGGAAGATCAGGGGATTGACCACGTGGCCGTCGCAGGCTGTCACAAGACGGCCCTTTATCGCGGGCATCAGCGCGCCGTCATGCCCCTGCTCAAGGTATTCGTTCTTGAACGCCGAAGCGAAGACTTCGCTGATCAGCTGCGCCGTAGCGCGGCCGCCTGCGCCAAAGGGCATGTCCACAAAGCCCTTCTTGATGTCGAGCGGGCGGATGTAATTGGGTTTCACTGCCATGGCGGGCACCTCTTAGGAAAGACGACGCTGTTCGTAGGAATAGAAGGCGGCGCAGGCGCCTTCGCTGGAGACCATGCAGGCGCCGATCGGATGAATCGGCGTGCACACCGTGCCGAAGGCGCGGCAGTCGCGGGGCTCTTTTTCGCCGCGAAGAATGGCACCGCATTCGCAAGCTTTGTTTTCGGGGACGACGCGCTCTTTGAGACTGAACTTCTTTTCGGCGTCAAAGCGCTCGTACTGCGGCGCCAGCGCCAAGGCGCTTTCGGGGACAAGCCCGAGGCCGCGCCAGGCAAACGTCGTGCGCTTCACGAAGACATCCTTTGTCAAGGCAAGCGCCGTGGTGTTGCCCTCGGGCGAAACGCCGCGAGTGAATTCGTTTTCCACTTCGGCAGCGCCTCGGTTCACCTGACGCACGAGCATCAGAATCGTCATCAGCATGTCCAGAGGCTCGAAGCCGCAGATCACGACCGGGATGTGGTGGTGCTCGGTGAAGCGGCGGTAGGGCGCTTCGCCGATGATGGTGGAGACGTGCGCGGGTCCGACGAGCCCGTCGAGATGAATTTTTCCCAGAAGGATGTGCTCCATCGCGGCGGGTGTCAGAACGTGCGAGCAGACGACGGAGAAGTTTGCGAGGTTCTGCGCGGCTGCCGATTTCACGGCGACCGCCGTGGGGGGCGTAGTCGTCTCAAAGCCGATCGCAAAGAAGACGACTTCGCGGTCGGGACAGGTCTTCGCCAGCGCTACGGCGTCCATGGGGGAGTAGACCATGCGAACGTCAGCGCCCTGCGCTTTTGCCTTGAAGAGCGTCATGCCGCCCGAAGCCGGAACGCGCATCAGATCGGCGTAGGTGCAGAGCGTCACCTGCGGATTTTTGACGAGCTCGAGCGCCGTGTCGATGCGGCCGATGGGAAGCACGCACACGGGGCAGCCCGGACCGTGGATCATCTTGACGTTGGCGGGCAGCAGCTCCGAGAGGCCCCAGCGCGCGAGGACGTGCGTGTGGCCGCCGCAGAACTCCATGAAGCGGTAGGTGCGCTTCGGATCGGCTTCCGCGGCAATTTGCCGGGCAATGCCCGCCGCCTTCTCGCGGTCGCGGTATTCGGTGACGTACTGCATCAGGCCTCCTTCGCGGCGTTTGCGACGGCGTCCATCGCCGCGAGCGTTTCCTGCGCCTTGCGGGCGTCAATTTTTTGCAGGGAAAAGCCCACGTGGACGATCACCCAGTCGCCGGGGGCGACGTCGGGCGTGAGGGAGACGTCAATGGTTTTGGTGATGCCGCCGGTGAGCGCGAGCGCGCTCGTGCCGTCGACGGACTGAATCTGAGCGGGAACAGCAAGACACATGGTCAGACTCCTTGGTGAATCATTCGCGCTCGGGCAACGAGCGCTTCCCCGAAGCTCACGGCGCCGTCGCCAGGCGGGAGCGCTTCAGGAAGGTAAGCCGCGTGGCCGAGCGCCGCAAGCTGTGAGGGGATCTGCTGGGCGAGCGTTCGGTTGAGAAACGAGCCGCCTGCGAGGCATACCGGGGCGTCGTTCGTGATGAGGCCGTGCGCCCAGAGGGCGAGTCCGCAGGCGACCGTTGCTTGAAAATCAGCGGCGCACTGACAAACGTCGAAATGGGCGGACAAGCGCTCTCGGATGAGGTGCGCAAAAAGCGGCGCAAAGTCGATGACGCCGCCGTCGACTGCCCATGCGCCGTCGATCACGTGCCCCGAGCGACCGAAAGCGGCGCTTTCAAGGCGCAGGGCGGCATAAGCTTCGTCCTTCATGACTTCTACGAGGCCCAGCACGGCGGAAGCGGCGTCAAAAAGGCGCCCGAGGCTTGTGGTGCGGCCGGAAAGCCGCGGGCTTCGGATCACTTCGCGGATGGGCAGCCCCCGAAACGCCGGCCAGAGCGTTTCGATGACGTCTTCGCGGCCAGCTGCAAGACACATCGCCGCGCCCATGCGGCGGGGCTCGCGCGCCGCCTTGTCAAAGCCCGGCAGCGGCATCTCCTTCAAGTGTCCGACGCGGTGGAAGGTGCCGTCGGGGAAGACGTGCAGCAGTTCGCCGCCCCAGGCCGCGCCGTCGTCTCCGAGACCCGTGCCGTCCATTGCAAGGCCCCAGACAGCTTCGCCTGCAAGGCCGTGTTCGCCCGCCACCGCCGCAATGTGCGCGTGGTGGTGCTGCACGGAAAAAAGAGAAATGGCGCGGGAGCGGGCGGTGCGCTCGGCTTCGTGCGTCGAGAAGAAGTCCGGGTGTGCGTCGCAGACGACGGCTTTGGGCGTCACTTCAAGAATGTCGAGAAAGTGATCGGCGGACGCGACGAGCGCGTCGCAGGCGGCGGCGTTGTCCGTGTCGCCGATGTGTTCAGTGAGGAAAGCTTCCTTGCCGCGCGTGACGCAGGCCGTGGTCTTCAAGCAGGGGCCCCAGGCAAGCACGTCAGGGCCATCAGAAATGGCGATCGCGAGCGGCGTGAAGCCTCGGGCGCGCCGCACGCAGCGCACGACGCCCGCCATGTCGCGCACGACGGAGTCGTCACATCGCGCAACGATCGGCCGGTTGTTCATGAGAAAGACGTCAGCGATGCCGGCAAGGCGCCTGAGCGCCTCGTCATTGTCGATCACGAGGGGTTCGCCTCCGGGGTTGGCGCTTGTCATTACGAAGACAGGGCCGCAGGCTGTCTTGGGGATTCCCTCTTCAGGGCGTCCCAGCGCTTCAAAAAAGAGCAGCAGGTGCACCGGCGTGTAGGGGAGCATCAGGCCGATTTCGGCGTAAAGAGGCGCGACCGACGGGGCGACGCGCGACGCGCACTCGGGCGTTTTGGGGGCGAGCACGATGGGGCGCGCCGGCGACGCGAGGGACGCGAGCCCCGCCTCGGAAAACCGGGCGAGCGTCTGGGCTGCCGCGACATTGGCGCACATCACGGCGAAGGCTTTTTCACTGCGGTTCTTGCGGCGGCGAAGCTCGACGACCGCTCTTTCGCTGGCAGCGTCGCAGACCAGGTGAAAGCCACCGAGCCCCTTCACTGCCGCAATGCCGCCCGCGCGAAGGACGCGCAGCGTCTCAGCGATCGGATCGCCAGAAAGCTCGCGGCCTTGGGGATCGGTGAGAAAGAGCCGGGGGCCGCACGCGGGGCAGGCGTTGGGCTGCGCGTGAAAGCGCCGGTCGGCGGGGTTTTCATACTCCTTGCGGCACGCCGGACACAGGGGGAACGTGCTCATGCTCGTTTGCGCGCGGTCGTATGGAATGTGTCGCGTGATCGTAAAGCGCGGTCCGCAGTGCGTGCAGTTCGTGAAAGCGTAGCGGTAGCGGCGGCTTGTTGCGGTGAAGATGTCCTTCATGCACGCGGGGCACGTGGCGGCGTCGGGCGTCACCATTGTGCGGGCGAGGCCCGCGCGGCTTTCCGTGATGACGAAGTCAGCGTCTCCTTGGGGGGCTTCAGTTCCCAGAGACTCCACAGCGTCGATGCGCGCAAGGGGCGCTCTCTTTGCCACGTCCCCGCGAAGCTCCGCTTCAAACGAATGAACGGCGGTCTCGTCGCCTTCCACCGTCGTGATGACGCCTTCGGCGTCATTAAAGACGATCCCTGTCAGAGCAAGGCGTTTTGCGGTGTGCCAGACCGTGGGCCGGAACCCCACGCCCTGCACGAGGCCTCGGATGCGAAACGTTTCCCGAATGCGCATGGCTGAGGGCCTTTTAAAGGGACGCCACCGTGAGCTGGGCCTTGAGCCACTCGCACCAGGCGGCCATGCCCTCGCCCGTGGCGGCCGAAAGCCGCAGCACGGTGATCTTCGGATTCACCTTGCGCGCGTTGGCTTCGCAGCGATCGAGGTCGAACTTCACGTAGGGGGCGAGGTCCGTCTTGTTGATGATCATGAGATCGGCTGCGGCGAACATGTCCGGGTACTTCAAGGGCTTGTCGTCGCCTTCGGTGACGGAGATGACGGCCACCTTGTGGGCTTCGCCCAAGTCAAATTCCGCCGGGCAGACGAGGTTGCCGACGTTTTCGATGAAGACCACGGACTTCGCTTCGGGCTTTAATTCGCCCAAGGCGAGCATCACCTGGCGGGCTTCGAGGTGGCAGCCGCGGCCGGTGTTGATCTGGATCGCGCGGGCGCCCGCCGTGCGAATGCGCGCGGCGTCGTTGTCCGTCTGCAAGTCGCCTTCGATGACGCCCATCGGCACGTCCTTCATGGCCGGGTGGCGCACAGTGGCGCAAAGCAGCTCCGTCTTGCCGGAGCCAGGCGAGCTCACCAGATTGAGCGCAAGGATGTGGTTCTTGCGGAAGCAGGTGCGCACGAGCGCAGCATCCGCGTTGTTGCGGGCGAGGATGTCCTCCTCCACCGTCACGGTGCGCGAGGCGCCGTGCTCATGATCGTGCTCGCGATGATGGTCATGATCGTGGTGGTCATGATCGTGGTGGTCATGATCATGCGTGTGCGTGACGATGTTGCCGTGTTCGTCAACATGGGTGTGCGTGTGTTCGTGGTGGCCGCAGCCGCAGGAGGTGCACATGGTGGTTGCCTTTGAAGTAAGTGATTCGTTGTTAGTCGGGAATCTCGAAGTCGAGCACTTTCAATTCGTGGCCCGCAATGGGGGTGAGGTGCCAGCCGCCGCAGTCCGGACAGGCGTCGCCGTGGCGGTGCAGCGGCACGCTCTTGGCGCAGTCCATGCACCAGGCTTCGCCAGCGGGGCGCTCGATCACCAGCGCGGCGTCTTTGAGAAGGCCTTCCCGGGTGACGGACGCCCAGGCAAACTGCAGGGTGTCGCAGTCCACGCCCGCAAGTTCTCCTACGGCGACGCGAACGGACAGAACGCGGGAGACGGCTTCGGCGGCCGCGGTTTTGGCGACGGCTTCAACAATGCCTTCGGCTAGCGAGACTTCATGCATGAGAGGACTCCGTAGTGGGGGGCGCGGCGTCTGTGACGTCAAGCGCATAGGGAATGCAGGCGTCCAGGCCCGTCGTCACCCAGCGGGCCTTGTCGCGGAATTCATCAGCGGTTTCCGCGGCAATGGCCCCGAGCAGCGCTTCGCAGGGACCGCCCGGCGCGAAGTTCCACTCGGTGGGGGCGACGATCGTGACGCGCTCGGCGTGTGCGGCGTCGTGGGCCAGACGCACGCGGTGAATGAGAAGGCCGCGCGCGCATTCCACAAGCGCCGTGCCTTCGCGTTCGCCGGTGTGAGAGGCGCGCACCCAGGGGCGCGTGGCGGGGTCAGTGACAAGCGCGATGAGTTCAGTAAGGCGCGCCGCAAAGAGTGTTCTCACCGATCGGCCGTAGCGTTCGTGCACGGCGCGGATCAAGGGACGGCTCGACTCGCGCACGAAGGCGCCTGTCATGCGCGGGGCGCCGGGGGCGGCGGGCGCCATGGCATCAAAGGCCGGGGCGTCCATCCAGCGGGCGGCGACTTCCGGCGTCTCAGGCGACAAGGCAGGCGAGGCAAAGCGTTCTGCGGTGAGGTCCGCGGCCCAGAGCTTGGCAAAGAGTCTGGAGGCGATCGTCTGACCGTGGGTCATCCACGCGGCGAGATCCGGGAGCGACTGCGTGGCGGAGAAGTGGTCAAGCGGTCCTCCTGTCACGAAGGCGGCGACGGCGTCGCGGATGGCGTCCGCGAGCGGCCGAAAGTCAGGCTTCTTGGCGGCGAAAGTGCGCATCGCCGTGAGCCGCAGGGCGCCGATTCGCTTCAAGTCAGAAGCGGGCGGCAGCCCCAGCGCCTTGGGGGCGTCAAACGCGAGAAACCGCAGGTGCTCTGCTGCGGCCTCAAGCTTTACGCGCTCGGAAAAGAGGGGCGCGGGCGCTTCGCTTGCTGCGGCGCCGACGGCGGCAAGCCACGCGGCGCGGTGCGCTTCGGGGCAGAGCGAGTAGACGGACGTCAAAAGCGTCACGGGCGCCGGGGTGCGCACGTCCGAACCCGCGAGGGCGCGGGCGACCGCGGCGCGGCGCGTGGAGCGAACAGCGACGTCAAAGCGCGCTTCGTTCGGACGCTTTCTCGCGCGGATCTGAACGGTGCCTTCGACGAACGTCACGAGGCCTCCTTTACGACGCGCGAAAAAAGACCGCGTCGCGAGACGGGATTCGAGAGACGGCGCGCTTGGGGCGCTTTCACGGGCTTTTCGGGTTCGATCGCCGCCTTCGTCGTCATGAGGTCAAGGCAGGTTTTGGCGAATGCGTCAGCCGCCGCCTGATCGGCAAAGTCGTGCACGGGGCTCTTCAGGGAGCACATGAGGTACTGGCCGAGAATGCTGTCCTTCACCGAGAGAAAGGTGAAGGCGCCGCCCGCGAGCTTTAAGTCCACAGCGACCCCGGCCGGAAGCGACTTCCAGTGGTTGCGGTCGCCGCAGGCAAAGACCGCCTGCACGGACCAGGGCGTCACGACAGCGCCGATCCAGTGGCAGCCGGTGCGCTTGAAGGGGAGGACTCGCACCGCAAGGTGTTGCGAGACGATGGGAAGCCCCTTCATGCGGTGCTGCAGAACTTCTTCAAAGCCGGCGGCAAAGAAGGGGGCGGGGTCCGCGGCAAAGACGCGCAGGCGCCCCTCTTCAGGCTTGAAGGCGCTTCGAGGCGCGGCGGGATGCGCCTTCTCATAGGCTTCGGCCGCCTTTTCCTGATTCCAGGGGCTAGGGGCTCGAACAAGCGTCACCGGACGTTCTTCCATCATTCGTTCTCCCGATGCTGCAGGTCGTCGCCAGCAACTAAAAACGTGTCGCGCGCCGCGCCGCAATGCGGACAGCACCACCAGTCGGGGAGCTCCGAAAAGGGGGTTCCCGGCAGGGTTTCATTTTCGGGGCACCCTTCCTCCGGGTCGTACACGTACCAGCAGACCTTGCACTGCATGACGGGGTTGTCGGAAAGGCGCTCGCGGCGGCGTTCTGCGAGAAGCCGCTCGACGGTGGCGGAATCTGCAAACTGGCTCATGGCGATTATCCCAGCACGCCGCGCTTCATGTCGCTTTCAATCCACTCGATCGTGTCGTCGAGCTTTTTCAAGCTGTCGGGCCAGTCGTCCGAGCCCGCGGGCACCTCGGGGGGAATGAGCGCCACGGTGAGGGCGTCCATGAGGGGCTTGCCGGCGTTGTTGAGAATGCGGGTGCGCCACAAGCCTTTGACGCGAGTGGAGTCAATGCGTGTTTTGGCAAAGCCCGAAATGTCGACGGCGGTCTTGCCTGTGCCAAGGGACGCCAGAACGTAGTTCACGTCCGCGGGTGACAAAGGCTGGTGCAGCAGGTCAATTTGCCGCACGGCCGTTTCCGGAATGACGGAAAGGTCAGCTTCCTTCAAGGTCTCCCGCAACTCGGCAATGAGCGCCTGAGCGGCAAAGAGTCCCTCGGGCTTCTTGGCGGGCTCGGTGATGTCCTTGTCCCCCTGATTGATGGCGGCGGTGACGGAGCGGGGAAGGCGCCCTGCCACAAGCGACGTCTGGCGGCCGATCATCATCTTCCAGAGCCCAGGAATTTCGGTCTCCTCGGCGCTTGCTTCGCCTGCAAAGAGACTGATCTTCACTTCGCCTCGGCCGAGCGTCTGAAAGAGGAACTGCTTGGCGCCTGAAGAGAGCGTCACAAGATCGTCCACCCAGTGGACCTCGCCTGAGGCGATGCCGTTGGAAACGGCGGCTCGAACGTTTTTCAATAGCTTCAGCACCTGGCGGGCGGCTTCCTTTTCTTCGGCGGGCGTGAGCCCGGTGACGGTCTTGACGGCGGCCTTTGCGACTTCAGCGGAATTCATGATGAGTCTCTTTAAAGGTAATTAGAGGGCGGCGATGGGGATGGACTTCTTGGTTTTGACGGGGGCTGTGAGAATCTTCACAAGCTCCGTCTGGTAGTCCTCCCAGGTCTTGAGGCCTTCAATGGCGCCGATCTGCTCGCCGTAGAGAAAGACCGCGACGGCGGGGAGCTTTCGAATGCCAAGGCTGGCGGCGACGGCGCGGCCTTCCGCGGGGTCGGTGAAGCCCGCGGCGGACAAGGCGTCTTCAAAGGATGCAAAGAGCTCTGGAGCGATTGCCGCCATGTCAAGCGTCTCCTTGTACATCACGGGCTCGTCCGCGAGGCAGAGGACGGCGAGGCCGTCGGTTGCGAGGAAAGCGGCGATGTTTTCCTTGTTGATGCGCGCTGCGCCGCCAGCCTTCCACACCCGGCAAAAGAGCGGGTGAGTGTTGACGTCGATCTTGACGAGTTCGGCGGTGGGGGCGTTGAGTTTCACAGCCATGGTATTTCCTTGGGTGTTCTGCGTATATCGCTATTCTCTGAAGATATAGCGTTGTCGTAAATAAGTCCGTCGGGGAAGGTGATCTAAACCGGCGTGGACCAAGGAATTAAGTCCCTGAGTCGGTGGGACTAGTTCTTTTGGCGACTGGCGCCCGTGTGCACGGCTGTTTTCAAGGAAGAGATACGAGAAAACAGCCGTGCTCAAAAAATAGGCACACAATCAAGCAATTGAAAATACATGACTTTTTCGAGTCGAGCGAGGAATGTCCACAGAAATGGTGGATAAGGCGAATGTCGCAGAAGGGGTTTGATTTGATGTCAATTGACTTTGATTTTATTAAAGAAAGCAGCTTCCGTATCAAGGCGGGTTAAACGGCTGGCGTGACTTTACGGTGGTGACGGCCGTTAGAATCACCGCTTTTAATTTGGTCAAAACGGACGAAACGACATGTCGGATGCCTTCGCGCCTTCAGTGGCGCCGCTTTACGAGGATGATTCGCTAGGAATCGTCATGAAGTCGCCGCGGCTTCTCGTGCACCGCAGCGAGGTGTCGCCTCGCGAGGAAGCGTACGCGCTGCAGATGGCGCGCGACCTTTTCGGGCGCCGCGTTTACGCTGTGCACCGATTGGATCGAGGCACCTCCGGCGTTCTTGTCTTTGCCTTTGATTCGGCGACGGCCGCGGTCATGGGGGAAGCCTGGGCGGCGGGCGCCGTGCGAAAGCGCTACGCGCTCCTTGCTCGCGGCTGGATCGAGACGGCCCTCCTAATTGCGCATCCCTTGACGCCTGTGAAGGACGCGTACCTTCGCGTGCAGAAGACGGAGGCGCAGACGGCGGAAACACGGATTTCGTCCTGGGGTCAAAGCGAGATTCCCGTTGAATTCGGGGGCTTTCCTTCGATTCGCGTCACCTTGGCGGGCGCCGAGCCCGTGACGGGCCGGCGGCATCAAATCCGCCGGCATCTGAAGTACATTTCGCATCCCATTTTTGGGGACGCCACCTACGGCAAAGGTCCTTTGAACCGCACGGCTGCGGCGTGGTGGGGGACGGATCGGCTGATGCTGCACTGCGCTCGGATGGCGTTTCCGCACCCCGTGACGGGCGCCATGGTGGACGTGACGGCGGCGCCTGATGCGGAAATGGCGAGAGCGCTCTCGGCGCTGGGATTGGATGCCGCCTACAATGCCGCTGCAACGGCTCCCTGGACTGACATGTCCGGCCCGATCGAAACGATTCAATAAAGGAAGATGCAATGACAGACAGCGTGGCAACTGAACTTGATTTGGCGGGCGTCAAGGCGCGTTACGCCGACGTTAAGGCCAGGCTCGAGGAATCAACGCGGCGCTGGGGCGCCTGGACGGAGCTGCTTGCGGTGTCAAAGACTTTTCCGGCGGAAGCCGTGCTCGCCGTGGCTCAGTGCGGCCAGCGGGACTTTGGCGAAAACTACGCGCAGGAGGGGTGCGACAAGGTGGACTGGTTCCGGGCGAACCATCCGGAGATGCGTCTCACGTGGCATTTTATCGGGCCGCTGCAAGCGAACAAGACGAGAATCGTCGCCGAGCACTTTGACTGGGTGGAGAGCGTTGATCGCATAAAGATCGCGCGGCGGCTCAACGATCAGCGGCCGATGACGATGGACAAGCTCAACGTCCTCATTGAAGTGAACATCGACGGCGAGGAGACGAAAAGCGGCGTGAAGCCCGAGGCGCTTGGCGGAGTGCTGGCGGCTGTGTCGGGGATGCGCAATCTGCGGCTGCGCGGCCTGATGGCGATTCCGGCGCCTGCGGAGACGCATGACGCAAAAATGGCGCCGCTCGTGAGAATGCGCAGTCTTTTCGACCGTTACGCCGAACGATACGGCTTTGACACTTTGTCGATGGGCATGAGCGCTGACATGGCTGAAGCCGTGGAGGCCGGGGCGACGCAGGTTCGCGTTGGCAGTGCCATCTTTGGCGCCCGTCACTACCCGGCGAAGGCCGAGGCGTAGAGAATCAGCGGGGCACCTGCGCCGCCAGATGCGGCGGCAGGCGGCCGGTGTTTTCGAGAATGTCGGCAAAGGCGGCGTCCACGTCGGGCGCGTCGCCAGCCATGGCGGCGTCCACGCAAGTGAGCGCCGCTTCAATTTTGCGCGCTTCGTCTTCGTCAATCTGACGCAGGATGTCGTCGCGGAAGACGAGCACCCAGTCGCCGGGGGCGAGGTCGCCGATGAGCGACGCGTCAGCGCGGACGGCGCGGCCCGGACGTTCGCATTGCGCAAAGGTTCCTTCAACGGCCGTGACTTTCATGGGAACGGCGATGCACATGACGAGCCTCCTTTACGCCGCCGGCGTCGCAAAGCGGGGATCCCCCTCGCGGCAGGCCATGGCTTCCGAGGGACGCCCGCCTTCATAGCGGGCTTCGGAGAGGCTGTCGGTGGTCAAGGGGGCGACAACAGCGCCTTCGGGGCGGCGATGAAGTTGATAGCCCCAGCGGAGAAGCTCGGCTTGCGCCGCCTTCATTGCGGGTTCCAGCTGCGCGCGAACCGCTTCAGAAAGCGATCCGCCGTAGTCTTCAAGAATTTCGGGCTGCACCCCGATCACGGTGACGCGCTCGGGGGCCTTTCCCAAAAGCGCCGCGGCGGTGAGAACGTCGTTCACGCCCGCCTGATGCGGCGAAATCTTGGTGGAGGACCAGACGGCGAAGTCGCCGTCCCTGAGCACCCGAAGGGTGCCGGGGGCGGCCTTCAAGTCCGCACAGTCAAAGATGAGGAGGTCCTTCGTGTTGGAGAAGGACTCGAGAAGCCAGAGTCCGAGGGTGCCGCCGTCCAGAACCTGAGTTCTTTCGGGCGGCTCGAACGTCTCATGAAAATGCTCGACGCAGCGCACCCCGAAGCCTTCATCGGCCCAGAGCAGGTTGCCTACGCCGATCACGGTGAGATCGTAGATGCGCTCGCTGGACATTTTCGTTGCTCCTTTCCTTATTCCTTGAACATGCGAAGACCGGTGGTCATCGAGCTGATGGTGGTGGCGCCGCCCATCACGTCTTCTCTAAAGGACATGTACATGTGCGCAATCGAGAAGATGATGAAGACGTACATCAGCGCGTGGTGCACGGTGCGCACCGCCTGGGCGTCGCCCGCGACGGAGAACACCCAGCCGAACCAGCTCATCCAGCCTGTGTCCCAGCCCCAGGTCTGCGCGTAGAGCGCAAAGCCCGTGACGATGATGACGACGCTGCCCAGCGTGAACATGAAGAACATCGCGCACTGAGCAAGCGGATTATGCCCGGCGTACTCGGGCGAATGGCTCCTCAAGAAGAGGTAGTACTTCACCTGCTCAAAGAGCATCTTCCACCACTTGAGGCTCCACAGCGGGGGCGTGATGATCATGCGCGAGTAGCAGTTCCCGACGATGCCCCAGTAGAGGCGGCCGATGAAGAGCACCGTGAAGATCATTCCGGCGATGAAGTGCGTGGCGCGAATGTAGCTCATGTCGTACGTGACCCACGTGTCCCCGAGATTGGAGACGAGCGGGGCGCCGATCAAAAAGCCCGTCGCGATCATCACGAACATGCAAAGCGCCATCACCCAGTGCCAGATGCGCACGGGAGCTTCCCAGACGTAGAGGGGGTGAGTCCCCGCGGATACGTCGACTTCGTAGGTGACTGGATCAATTTTCATGCTGTCCTCCTTAGCGGACGGTCACCGCAGCAAGTTCCTCTCCTTCGGGCGAGAAGACGTGCGAGGCGCAGGCAAGGCACGGGTCGAAGCTGTGGATCGTGCGGATGATTTCCAAGGGACGCTTCGGATCCGCGAGCTTGGTGCCGATCAGCGCGCTTTCGTAAGCGCCGTGATTGCCTTCGTTGTCACGCGGAGAGGCGTTCCACGTCGTTGGGACGACGGCCTGCCAGTTGGCGAGCTTGCCGTTTTCGATGACGCAGTAGTGCGCGAGGGCGCCGCGGGGCGCTTCACAGAGACCCACGCCGCGGCAGGACTTGGGCCACGTCTTGGGCTCCCACAGATCCATGTTCGCCGCGGCTTCGTCGCCCGCCTTGATGTTGGCGACGAGGTCGT
The DNA here is from genome assembly GCA_963647785.1 of Acutalibacteraceae bacterium. Lineage (GTDB taxonomy): Bacteria > Pseudomonadota > Gammaproteobacteria > Burkholderiales > Burkholderiaceae_F > Duodenibacillus. The sequence continues at coordinate 31,169 of CAVJBF010000006.1, read as the reverse complement.
CCACGTACTTCACCATGAGGTTTGCGGTGAAGCCGCATTCCAAAGCGCGGGCGGCATGGCGGCCCAGCGTCGAGAAGACGGCTTCCAAGGGAAGGTTCATTTCCTTCAAGAGGGCTTGAGCGGGCTCCTTGTACTGCGGCATGTTCTTCACATAGCCCATCACGAGGCGCGCGAGCGGCCCCACTTCCATCATGCGGCCCTTCCAGCGCGGGCTCTTCACCCAGGAGTACTTGCCGTCGGCGCCGAGCCACGAGAACTTCGTGGGCTTGCCGTCCGAGCCCTTCGGGAACTCAAAGGCATGCTCCGTGACGCCGTCCCACGGATGCAGGCCTTTGGCGCCGTTGGCGTACTTGTACCAGGAGTGGTCGACGAATTCCTGGATTTCCTGCGGATCGCGCGGATCGACGGGGTGAACTTCGGTGAGCTTGCCGTCGATGATGGCGCCAGCGGGCATGAGAAGAGACTTCTCGCTCCAGTCGTTGGCGATTTCGGGGAAGTCGCCGAAGCAGAGGAGGTTTTTGGAAGAAATGCCGCCGCCGATCTTGAACCATTCGGGGTAGAAGGAGGCGATCGCCTTGATGTCGGGCAGGTAAACGTTGTTCACCATGTCCACGGCTTCCTTGGCGATGTCACGCATGTAGTTCATGGTGACTTCGTTCACCATGACGCCCGCAGCGCCCGTGTCGTGCATGTTGATGGGGCACGCGACGCCGCCCACGAGGTAGTTCGGGTGCGGGTTCTTGCCGCCCAGAATCGTGTGGACCTTGATGATCTCCTTCTGGAAGTCAAGGACTTCAAGGTAGTGCGTGACCGCGAGCAGGTTTACGGCGGGCGGAAGCTTCATCGCGGGATGCCCCCAGTAGCCGTTCTTGAAGATGCCGAGCTGGCCCGAAGCCACAAACTTCTTCAAGCGGTTCTGCACGTCGCGGAAGTAGCCTGCCGAAGACTTCGGATGGTTCGGGCTGATCTTCTCCTGCAGCGCGGAGGTTTCACGCGGATCGGCGTTCAAGGCGCTCACCACGTCCACCCAGTCCAGAGCGGAGAGCTGGTAGAAGTGCACCAGATGGTCCTGCGTGTAGAGGGTTGCGTTCATCAGGTTGCGGATGATGTTCGCATTCTTCGGAATGGCGATGCCGATGGCGTCTTCCACGGCGCGGACGGCCGCCAGGGCGTGAATGCCCGTGCAGACGCCGCAGATGCGTTCGACGAACGCCCAGGCGTCGCGGGGATCGCGCCCCTTCAGAATGACTTCGAGGCCGCGCCACATGGTGCCGGTGCTCTGGGCGTCGGTGATGATGTTGTTGCTGTCAATCTCCGCCTGAACGCGCAGATGGCCTTCAATGCGGGTGACGGGGTCAACGACGACCCGGCGGGTGTTCTGTTCGCTCATTATTCAGCTCCCAAATCCTTGTTGTTCTTCTTGGCGCGCGCCTGGCTCACCGCGGAGAGTGCGGCATGCGCAGCGGCTGCGACGCCTACGACGGCGACCGTCGCCATGCCGACCTTGTCCACCGTGGCTTCCACGCCGCCAAAGAGGGGCGGCAGGATGTCGGGCTCGTGGGCGTAGAAGCTGCCCTTGTCAAAGAAGTTGTTTTCCGAGCAGCCGATGCAGCCGTGACCGGACTGCACGGGCCAGGAGAGGCCTTCATTCCAGCGGATGGTGGAGCAGGCGTTGTATGTGGTGGGGCCCTTGCAGCCCACCTTGTAGAGGCAGTACCCCAGCTTGGCGCCGATGTCGTCGAACTTTTCGACGAACTGGCCGGCTTCGAAGTGAGCGCGGCGATAGCACTTGTCGTGAATGCGCTGGCCGTAGAACATCTTCGGGCGGCCGAGACGGTCCAAGGGGGGCAGGCGGTCGTACGTGAGGATGTACGTGATGACGCCCGTCATGACTTCCGGAATCGGGGGGCAGCCCGGCACGAGAACGACGGGCTTGTCGGTGATGACGTCTGTGATCGGCACGGACTTCGTGGGATTGGGCTTGGCGGCCTGAACGCAGCCCCAGGCGGCGCAGGAGCCCCAGCCGATCACGGCCTTGGCATCTTTGCAGACGTGCTTGATCTTTTCCAAGAAGGTTTCGCCGCCCGGAATGCAGAACGTACCGTCGTTGCCCAGAGGAATGTTGCCTTCCACGGCGACGATGTAGTTGCCCTTGTACTTCTCGATCGTGTCGGCGAGGGCTTCTTCGGCCTGGTCGCCCGCGGCGGCCATGATGGTGTCGTCGTAGTCAAGGCTCACCATGCTGAGGACGAGATCCTTCGCAAGCGGATGGTAGGAGCGGATGAAAGATTCCGTGCAGCAGGTGCATTCCAGACCGTGCAGCCACACGATCGGGGTGCGGGGCTTCGTCTGAAGCGCTTCCGCGATGTCCTTCGCGCCGGCGTTCCCGAGCCCGAGGCTCGCTGCGGTGAGCGAGCAGAACTGCAGGAAGCTGCGGCGGCTGACGCCCTGGCGGCGCAACGCCTGATATTGAGTTTCCATGGTTTTCCTCCTGACCGGCATGGCGTCGGGGCTTGGGCTGCCTTGACTGCCTGTCGGAATTGGGGTTGCTAAGAGGGGGAACTCCTGCATCGGGGCGAAAAAAGCCCATCGGCAGAAGTCCTTGCTGCGCTATTCTATTTTTGCCCAACGCTTGCGCCTATTGGCCGGAGGTACTGAAACGGAGGGAAAAAGGAAGGCAAAGGTAGGAGGTGTTTTCGGAAGAACTAGACCAAAAGGAGTAGACCTAACTAATCGCAATCAAGGAGAAAAGTTGGGGGGGCTCTTCCGTCAAGACGCCCATTGTAGAAATTCCCAGACTTTGATACGTATACTGTAAAAATCGCAGAGAATCAGTGGCTATAATATGCGTACCTGCAACATACGTATATAGGCTATGAAGAAAGCTACGAAATGGGACTACTCCAAGATTCAAAACTTCCCGGAGGGAGGTACGATACAGCGATCGGGAGCGGGGTTGATCGTTATTCGCAGAAAGACGGTTTACGACCCAGCTATAGGCCGAGGAAAAGATGCTGAGCGCGAGTATCTGGGGCGTGTTGTTGACGGAGTTTTTTACCCTCGGGAGGAGTACTACCTGAAGTTCCAAAAAGGAGGAGTTCCTCGACGTGTTCCGTTGATACCACCTGTGACATCTCTTGCAGTACCTGAAGCCTTCAAAAATCTCTCCGATGAGGAGTTTGCGCAATTACTGAACGCCGAAGCCGTCGAAGTCTTTGTCGGCATCACGCCTATTCTGCATAGCATTGCACTCGATCTAGGGATTATGGAAGACCTGCGTGCGTCATTTGGTTCGATGGCAGATGTCATTTTTACCATTGCGGCTTACCACATCAGTACCGGAAGCAGTGCTGCCCGAGGGTTTAGCGACTGGAAACGAAATCGCCACTTGCCGAACATCGTTCATGACTTGGAAGATCGGGATCTGAGCCGAATTTATGAGCAGCTAGGTTTGAGGCCAGAGAACATCCAGCGTTTTATTGCTTGTCGCGTTGCTCGAAACAAGCAAGCCCAAATGCTGTTGAGTGTCGATAGTACGACCATCGCCTGGGAATGCTCCGACTCAGCAAAAGCAAGAATCGGAAAAGGGAAAAAAGGGCAGTTCGAAAGTCAGATCAGCCTGGCTGTCACCTTTAATACAACAACACACCAGCCCATTCTCTATCGTGTATTGCCGGGAAATATCAATGATTGCCAGACGGTCCTTGACCTATTGACCCGTTTTGATGAATACGCACTCAACACGAAGACATGCGCTGCCGCCCTTGATCGAGGCTACTTTTCAGAGGCGAACCTTTTGGTCGCATATGAAACTAAAACCAAGTGCATTTTTGCTGCCAAAACAAATATCGATTGGATTGAAGAAACTATTGATCGCGCACGTGCAAATTTCATCAACCTCAAAAAAGGAACTTTGTCCATTGAGTCGACGCTGGATGACGGAGTGGTTCAAGGGGTTACCGTAGAACGCCGACTCAAAGTTAACGGAAAGCGCTTTGCGGTTTTTGTTCATGTCTTTAAATCGGAACGAACTGCCTCATATCAACGAGAACGGTTCTATGAGGATCTCAACAAGTTCGAATGCCTTTGGGAGAGCCGTCAGGGGCGAACGAAAGCGCTAAGTCGAGAACCGTTGATGAAGTATTTCGAGGTTGTCGAACATGACGACAAACCCACTTTCCTGAAGAAGGACAAAGAAGCTGTAGAAGCCGCGCTAGAGAATGCGGGCATTTTTGTTGGCGTAACGACGTGGCGTTGTACCGCGCAGGAATGCTACGACTTTTATGGGTACCGAGGCGACATTGAACGCGTGTTTCGCTCCGGTAAAAGCGACTTCAACATGAATGTGCAACGAACCCATACTGACAAAACGATGGAGGGAAAATGCTTCGTTAATTTCGTGCAGTTGGTTTTGTTAGAAGAGCTCAAGCAACGTCTGGCTTCGGATCACGAGAAAACACTCAAGAACGGCAACACGCGAGTAGAAGTTGCCAAGCACACGTTCGATGCTGACGAAGTCATTTCAGGCTTGCAAAGCATTGCCTACACACGCCGCAAGTCCACAGGAGGATTGATCTGTCGTGAGGTGATCGAGAAGCAGAGGAAAATGGCGATCGCTTGCGGGTGCCGTGGAATTTTTGATACCACGTATACGTATTAAAGTCGGCGAATTTCTACCATTGGCTTCGTCGTGAGGCGACTTGAAAGAGGTGCGTGGCGCGAAAAACAAAAGACCCCGCGATTTCTGAGAAAACGGCGGGGTCTTACGGTGCCGGAGGTTTCGAAAGGTACCTCCGAAGACGGATCAGATTGCGCGTAGCACAGCGCCCGTGCAGCCCGAGCTCACCTGCTTGGCGTAGCGGGCGAGGTAGCCCGTGGTGATGCGCGGTTCACGAGGCTTCCACTCGGCCTTGCGGCGAGCCATCTCTTCGTCGCTTACGTCAACGCTGATGCGGTTGGCGGGAATGTCGATCTCGATGATATCGCCTTCCTTCACGAGGGCGATGGGGCCGCCCACGGCGGCTTCAGGCGACACGTGGCCGATCGCCGCGCCGCGAGTGGCGCCGGAGAAGCGGCCGTCCGTGATGAGGGCGACGCAGTGGCCGAGGCCCGAGCCCATGATGGCGGAGGTGGGATTGAGCATTTCGCGCATGCCGGGGCCGCCCTTGGGACCTTCGTAGCGAATCACGACGACTTCGCCCGGATTGATCTGGCCGCCGTAAATGGCGTTCAAAGCATCTTCTTCGCAGTCAAAGACGCGGGCCTTGCCCTTGTGGACCATCATGTCGGCGCCTACGGCGGAGCGCTTCACGACGGAGCCTTCAGGGGCGAGATTGCCCTTCAGGACGGCGATGCCGCCTTCTTTGGCGATCGGACTCTCGACGGTGTGAATGATTTCCGTATTGAGGATCTTGGCGCCCGCGATGTTTTCTCCGACGGTTTTTCCGGTGACCGTCATGAGGTCGGTCTTGAGGAAGCCGAGCTTTGCGATTTCCGCCATTACGGCGCGGATGCCGCCCGCTTCATCGAGCTCTTCGATGTAGTGGTTGCCGGCGGGGGCGAGGTGGCAGAGGTTCGGGGTGTGGGAGCTGATTTCGTTCGCGACCGAGAGGTCGAGGTCAATGCCGCATTCGTGCGCAATGGCGGGAAGGTGCAGCATGGAATTGGTGGAGCACCCGAGCGCCATGTCGATCGCGAGGGCGTTCATGAACGCATCGCGGGTCATGATGTCGCGCGGCTTCACGTCGTTTTTGACGAGCTCCATGATCTTCATGCCGGTTTCCTTGGCAAGGCGCAGGCGGGCGGAATAGACGGCGGGAATGGTGCCGTTGCCGGGAAGCGCCATGCCGAGCACTTCGGAGAGGCAGTTCATGGAGTTCGCCGTGAACATGCCAGAGCAGGAGCCGCAGGACGGGCAGGCCTTGTTTTCAAGGTCTTCGAACTGAATCTTTGTGATCTTGCCGGTGCGGAACTGGCTCACGCCTTCGCTGATGTTGGAGTAGGAGACCTTGCGGCCTTCAAAGTGCCCGGCAAGCATGGCGCCGCCGCTTACGACGATCGACGGGATGTTGAGGCGGGCGGCGGCCATCAGCAGGCCCGGCACGTTTTTGTCGCAGGCGGCGACGAGGACGAGGCCGTCAAAGGGGTGGGCGGTCGCCATCGCTTCCGTGCTGTCAGCGATGAGTTCGCGGGAGACGAGGGAGTACTTCATGCCCGTGTGGCCCATGGCGAGGCCGTCGCAGACCGCAATCGCCGGGAAGACGATCGGCACGCCGCCCGCCAAAGCCACGCCCTGCTTGACGGCGTCAACCACCTTGTCAAGGTTCATGTGGCCCGGAACGATGTCGTTTTTGGAGCTCACGACGCCGATCAGGGGCTTGCCGATTTCAGCATCGCACAAGCCGAGGGCTTTCAGAAGAGAACGCTGCGGGGCGGCATTGACGCCCTTCGTTAACGGATCACTGCGCATGGACGGGGTACTCCGAGTAAGTCAATAGAGGTGTAGAGGCGGAAGCCGGCTCCCCGCCGTCTTCGTGCGGCATTCGACCGGATTCCTGCAATGAAACTCTTTATTCTATGCTCGCACTGCCGCGAACACCGCGGGATGGCGTAGGGTGAAACGCCTAACTGCAGGGTGCGGCGGCCGGCGCCAATGGGCGCCATGGCGGGCTTCAATGGAGGCGCTGCTGTAAGTTTTTGTTAATGGGTTCTGCCTAAACTCGCCGCCTACAATAAGAGGAGAGCATCCGGCGCTGCGGGCCGGGCTTTTCCAACGAATCATTGCTTTTTATGACCCCCAACGAGACTGACGCACTCTTTGCCGCCGAGTCGCTCGAAATGGAGCGCGGCGACCGGCTTCTCTTCACCGGACTCACGTTCCGGGCCCCGGCGGGGACGCTCGTGCGCCTTGCGGGCGCCAACGGCACGGGGAAGACGTCGCTTCTGCGGCTTCTCACCGGGCTCATGGCGCCTGACGCCGGCCGCGTCCTCTATCGTGGCGAAGACATCAAGAAGCTCAAAGAAGACTACTGGCGGGACCTCGTTTACATCGGCCATTTAAACGGCGTCAAAGACGATCTGACAGCGCTTGAGAATGTGCGCATCAGCGCGCGCTTCGGGAACCTGCACGTGACAAGGGAGGCCGCGCAAGCCGCCTTGACGAAGGTGGGGCTCGACGATTTCTTTGACCATGCGACAGGGGAATTAAGCCAGGGGCAGCGCCGCCGCGTGGCGCTTGCCCGACTTTTTGTGAGCCACGAAAAGCCCGTATGGATTCTGGATGAGCCTTTCACGGCGCTCGACGTCGCGAGCGTCACAAACCTCACGCAGGCGGTGGCGGATCATGTGAACGCCGGGGGCGTCGTGGTCTACACCACGCATCAGGAGTGCCCGGTGCCGGTTGAAGACGCACAGAAGCTCACCGTGACGGTGTCAGACTTTGCGCCCGCGGGCTTTGTGCCGGAGGACGAAGGCGAGGCGGACCATGATTGAGCTGTTCTTTTCCGTCGTTCGCCGCGACCTGCTTCTTGCGATGAAGCAGAAAAGCGACCTCATCCAGACGCTCTTTTTCTTTGCCGTCGTCGTGACGCTCGTGCCTTTGGGCGTTGGAGCGGAGACGAACCTTTTGCGCTCCATGGCGCCCGGGGTTGTCTGGGTTGCGGCGCTTTTGGCGGCCCTTTTGTCGCTCCCCCGCCTTTTTGCGCACGACTGGGCGGACGGAACCCTTGAGCAGATGCTCATATCCGCCGAGCCACTCACGGTCATTGTGCTTGCGAAAGTCGCAGCGCACTGGCTGGTGACAGGCGTTCCGATGACGGTCTTTTCCGTCATTTTCGGCGTGATGTTTGACCTGCCCGTCGACGAGACGCTCGTCTTGACAGCGGCGCTCGCGCTGGGGACGCCGGTGCTGAGCCTCGTTGGCGCGATCGGCGCGGCGCTGACGCTGGGCCTTCGCGCGGGGTCGGTGCTGACGAGCCTTCTCGTGCTTCCCCTCTACATTCCGGTCCTCGTTTTTGGCGCGGGTGCCGCAGTGCAGGTGGCAGTGAGCGTGAGCCCGGCGGCCTACCTCATGGTGACGGGGGCTCTGACGCTCTTTGCACTGGCGGCCGCCCCCTTTGCGGTCGCCGCCGCCCTTCGGATTTCGATGCAGTAAGGAGATCGATCTTGCTTAAGAATGCCTTTTTTACGCCGCAGGGGTTCTACGGCATGGCGGAAAAATCCGTGCCGTGGCTCTACGCTTTGGCGGGCCTCCTTTTTCTCGCGGGGCTCTATCTCGCCTTTTTCGTCTGCCCCATTGACGCGACACAGGGCCACTCCTATCGCATCCTCTTCATTCACGTGGGGGCGGCGTGGATGAGCATGCTGATCTACGTCGTGATGGCGATTTTTTCCGCGGGGGCCCTCGCGACTGAAAGCCGCATGTGCTCGGTGTACGCGGCGGCGCTGGCGCCCACGGGAGCGGCGATGACGTTTCTCGCGCTCTTTACCGGGGCCTTCTGGGGGCGTCCAACCTGGGGCGCTTACTGGGTGTGGGACGCGCGCCTTACGAGTGAACTCATTCTTCTCTTTCTTTACCTGGGCTTTCTTGCGCTTCAGAGCGCAGTCACCGACTGGAAGCGCGCTGATAAGGCCTGTGCCTTGATCGCCATCGTAGGCGTGGTGAACGTGCCCATCATCTACTTCTCGGTGAAGTGGTGGAACACCCTTCATCAGGGAGCGTCCATTACGTCAAAAGGCTCCTCGATGCATCCCGTGATGCTCGCCACGCTTTTGGTGATGGTCGCCGCCTTCTGGATCTACAGCTTCGCCGCCACCTTTTCGCGTGCGAAGAATCTTGTTTTAGTGCGTGAAAAGCGCGAACCCTGGGCGCAGCGCGCCGCAAAGGAGTGACCTCATGCAGTGGAGCTCGATTTCTGAATTTCTCACGATGGGCGGCCACGGCTACTACGTGTGGTGCGCCTACGGCATGGCGGTGCTGCTTTTGGTGCTGGAGACCGTGACGCTTGCCATGGGCCGCAAGGCCGCGAAGACCGCGGTGAAAAAGGAGGCGGCGAAGATTGCCGCTCGCGAAAAAGCCGCCAAAGCCGCCAAAGCCGCGCAGAAGGCGGTAGCCGGCTAACAATGACTTCTTAGGAGTAAAACCATCATGGCTTCTGCTGCTGCGAAGCGCCTTGCTCTCATCGGCGGCGCCGTCGCCGTTGTGGGCGTCGGCGTCTACCTGATGCTTTCCGCCTTCAACGACAACCTTGTTTTCTTCTACTCCCCGATGCAGGTCGCCAATCATGAGGCGCCGCAGGGACGCGCCTTCCGCATGGGCGGCATGGTCGCCGAAGGAAGCGTGAAGCGACTTGAGGACGGCGTCACCGTGCGCTTTGAAATCACAGACACTGCCGCCTCCATTCCCACGGAGTACAAGGGCATCCTCCCCGACCTCTTCAAGGAGAACACCGGGGTCGTGGCTCAGGGGCAGTTGAACGATCAGGGGGTTTTTGTCGCCAACGAAGTCTTGGCCAAGCATGACGAAAACTACATGCCTCCTGAAGTGCAGGCGGCGATGGACAAGGCGCAGCAGGCGAAGCGCTCCGGCGCGACCCCGGCGGCGAAGGCCCCGTAACCCAATTTTTAACGAGAGGGAGACAGTCCCGTGATTGCAGAAATCGGTCATTTTGCGCTCATCCTCGCGCTTGTCATGGCCGTGATTCAGGGGGTGATGCCACTGGCTGGCGCCGCCCGCGGAATCCCGAGCTGGATGGCGGTGGGGAAGATGTGCGCCGCGGCGAACGCCGTCTTCATGACGGTGGCGTTCGGCACGCTGGCGTACTGCTTCTACGTGAGCGACTTTACGGTCTTCAACGTGGCGAACAACTCGAATTCGCTCTTGCCGTGGTACTACAAGATCGCGGCGACGTGGGGCAGCCACGAGGGGTCCATCCTCTTCTGGTCCACGACGCTGGCGTGGTGGGCGTTTGCGGTGGCCTTGACGAGCAGCCGGCTCTCTGAAGAAGCCATGGCGCGCGTGATGGGGATCATGGGGCTCGTCCTCATGGGCTTTCTCCTTTTCATGCTCTTCACGTCCAACCCCTTTCTTCGCCTTTTTCCAGCGGCGCCTGAGGGCGGGGACTTGAACCCCCTCTTGCAGGACCCCGGGATGGTGTTCCATCCGCCGCTGCTCTATCTGGGCTACGTGGGCTTCTCGGTTCCGTTTGCGTTCTCGATCGCCGCCTTGATCGGCGGCCGTCTTGACGTCGCCTGGGCGCGCTGGATGCGTCCGTGGACAACGGCGGCGTGGATTCTCTTGACGCTCGGGATTGCTTTGGGCTCCTACTGGGCCTACTACGAACTGGGCTGGGGCGGCTGGTGGTTCTGGGACCCCGTTGAAAACTCGTCCTTCATGCCCTGGCTCACTGGCACAGCGCTTTTGCACAGCCTCGCTGTCACGGAAAAGCGCGGCTGCTTCAAGATCTGGACGGTGCTGCTTGCAATCATCACGTTCTCGCTGTCGCTTCTGGGAACCTTCCTCGTGCGCTCGGGCGTGTTGACGTCCGTGCACGCCTTTGCGACGGATCCGGAGCGCGGCGTCTTCATTCTCGCTTTCCTCATCATCGTGATCGGACTTTCCTTCCTGCTCTTTGCGTGGCGCGCGCCCACGGTGGGGCTGGGGGGAAACTTCTCGATGGTGTCCCGCGAGTCGATGCTGCTGGTGAACAACGTGCTTCTTGTCGTAGCAATGAGCGCGGTGCTTCTGGGGACCCTCTATCCCTTGTTCCTCGACGCCTTGGGCGCGGGCAAGATTTCGGTCGGCCCTCCGTACTTTGATTCCGTCTTCGGGCCCCTGATGTTGCCGATGCTCTTTTTGCTGGGCGTCGCGCCCTTCGCGCGCTGGAAGGAGGCGGACATGCTCGAGCTCGCCAAAAAGCTCCTTTGGGTCTTTGCGGCCTCGATCGTGATCGGCGCGGCGATTCCCTTCCTCATGGGGCGCTGGAGCCACTGGGTCTTCGTGGGCTGCACGCTTGCGGCGTGGGTGGCTTTGACCGCCGTCTACAACATTGTGGACCGCGGCCGCAACCTGAAGGGCGGGTTCTTCGCAAAGCTCGCGCAGCATCCGCGCGCCTTCTGGGGGATGCAGATCGCGCACATCGGCGTTGCGGTCTTTGTGATCGGCGTGGCGCTTGTGAAGGGGTATCCCGCCGAGCGCAACGTGCGCATGTACGTGGGCGAGCAGGTGACGGTGGCGGACTACGCCTTCGTCTTCAATGGCACGAAGGAGGAGCGCGGCGCCAACTATCAGGCGGTGCAGGGCGACTTCACGCTCTTGAAGGACGGCAAGGAATTGACGCACCTTTATCCTGAAAAGCGCAACTACTTCTCGTCTCGCTCCATGCCCATGACGGAGGCGGCGATCCGCCACTCCGTGACGGGCGACGTATATGTGAGCCTCGGGGAGCCCACGCCTGACGGCGCCTGGATTGTGCGCGCCTACAGCAAGCCCTTTGTGACCTGGATCTGGTGGGGCGCCATCCTCATGGCGCTGGGCGGCTTTCTGGGCGTCACTGACAAGCGCTACCGCACTCGCCGCCGCAAGGTGGAGCTGGCGAAGTAACGGAGGACCATCATGAATCAGCGTTTGAAGTATCTCATTCCGCTCATCGTCTTTCTCGTTTTGGCGGTGTTCCTCTTTGTGGGGCTCTATTTGAATCCGAGAGACGTTCCGTCGGGCATGATCGGCAAGCCCGCGCCTGAATTCACGCTCCCCAAGCTGGGGAGCAATGAAACGCTTTCCAAGAAGGAACTCCTTGGAAAGGTCTATCTGCTTAACGTCTGGGCCTCGTGGTGCGAAGCCTGCCGCTACGAGCATCCCTACTACGTGGACTTGAAGCGCTCCGGAGACAAGACGTTTCTTCTGGGCTTCAACTACCGCGACAAGACGTACCTTGCGCAACGGTGGCTTCGGGAGCTTGGAGACCCTTACGACGCCTGCGTCGTGGATGAAAAGGGGAAGGTAGCGATTGACTTTGGCGTCACCGGCGCCCCCGAAACCTACATCATCGACAAGAAGGGCGTCATCCGTGATCAGGTGATCGGCGCCGTGACGCCCGAGGTGTGGAAAAAGAAGGTGAAGCCCTTGTTGCAGAAGCTGGAGGCGGAATGATGCGACACATCCTTTGCATTCTGGCGGCGGCCCTGTGTCTGGCGGGCCCTGCCGCGTCGGCGCCGGCCGTGGAGCATGTGGAAGCCGCGCCCACGCAGTATGACCCCGTGGCGCACAAGCGCGTTCTCGGCATTGCCGAGCAGCTTCGCTGCCTCGTGTGCCAGAACCAATCGATTGCGGACAGCAATGCCGAAATCGCAGTGGATTTGCGAAATCAGGTGATCGAGCAGATCAAGGCTGGACGAACCGACAAGGAGATCATCTCCTACATGACGGACCGCTACGGCGACTTTGTGCTCTACAACCCGCCCTTCAAGCTTTCGACCGCTATTCTGTGGCTCGGGCCCGTGGTGCTCTTTTTTGTGGCGATCCTCGCGTTCTACTTGAACCTGCGAAACCGCCGCAAGATCGCGGAGAAGATGGAGCGCGAGCTGACGCCCGAGGAGCGGCGCCGCGCGGACGCCCTTTTGAAGGGCGAGGAGTAATCCATGCTGCTGACATTCATTGCCATTGCGCTCGTCCTTACCTTCATCGGGCTCGCGCTTATCGCCTGGGGGCTTCTCAAAAAACGCACGGGAAACGAAGAAAACGTGCGCAGGGACGCGAACCTCGCGGCGCTTCGCCGCCAGTATGCGGAGCTCGAGGCTGAGCATGCCGAAGGCAAGGTTTCTGACGATGAGTACGCCGAGACGAAGGGCGAAATCGAGCGCCGCGTGCTTGAAGAAACCGAAGCCGAGGAGGCGCCGCGCGCTGAAGGAAAGACCGGCTTTGCGACGATCTGCGTTCTCGCGGTCGCCGTGCCGGTGGCGGCGTTTTCGCTCTACGAATTGCTGGGGTCGCCCGAAGCGTTTGATCCTGAATTCCTGCAGAGCCAGACGGCGGCACCCCACGGCATGGGCGGCCACACCGAAGCCGATCTTCAGGAGTCCTTGAACCTGCTGGAAGAACGCCTCAAGGCGAATCCCGACAACTTGGACGGCTGGGTGATGCTCGCCAAAACCTACGCTTCCTTCAAGAATTGGAAGGACAGCTCGCGCGCTTACGAGCAGGTGAACCGCCTCGCGCCGCGAAATGCGGACGTGCTCTCTGATTGGGCTGATGTCATGGCGGCGGCGCAGGGTGACATCGCCGGCAAGCCAGAAGCGCTCATCAAGGAGGCGCTTGAAGTGGATCCGAAGCACTGGAAGGCGCTTGCTCTGATGGGCACGCTTTGTTTTGACCGCAAGGACTTCAAGGGAGCCGTGACCTATTGGGAGCGCATGCGAAGCGGCACCGAGCAGGGAAGCGAAGAGTGGCGCCAGATCACGGAAAACATTGATCAGGCGCGTCGCCTTGGCGGGCTTCCTCCGGAAGACCGCACGCTGACGGAAGCGCCTCAGGCGAAGGCCGATTCCGCAATGACGGGGCCCGTGGAGATAACAGGCACCGTGGAGCTTTCTGCCGCGCTGAAGGACCGAGTGAAGGCGGGCGATACGGTCTTCGTGTTTGCGCGTCCCGTGACGGGCAGCAAGATGCCCGTGGCATTCATCCGCCTGCAGGCGTCGGACTTGCCGGCTGCCTTCCGGCTGGACGTCATGAGCCAGATGGGCATGGGCGTGAAGACTTTGGCTGACGTGCGCGAAGCCGTGGTCGAGGCCCGCATCTCCCGCACCGGAAACTTCATGCCGTCCGCGGGCGACTTGGAAGGCGTTGCGGGCGTTGTGAAGGTCGGTTCACATGATGTGAAGATCGTGATCGACAAAGCCGTGCCGTAGTCGAACGGCGAAAACGGAAAGGCTCCCTTTGGCGTCGTGCTGAAGGGAGCTTTTTTGCGGGCGTCGTGTTCAGTCGTCAAGCACCCGGTCCGCTTGGCAGCAAGCGCGGATGCAGTCTGGACTCGAGTAGTAGAAGCTGCTCTGTTGAAGCTGGAGACCAGAGGCGGGATGAAGGATTTGAAAACAGATAGAAAGCCGTCCCGCAGATTGTTGGCGGGCATGGTTTGAAGGATCAGCCGCTGGTACTGCCAGTCGATGTCTTCAACGGAGGAAACCTTGAACTGACAAGTCGAAATCGGTTCGCAAGTGCCGATCGAGAGCTTGAGTTCGTCAATGAACGGGAGCGAGACCTTTTCAAAGCTTAGACAGTGATTGACGGGGGCGTCGCGCATCAGTCGGTCAAAGCAAGATTGAGAAACTCGTTCAATGATGTCTTTGTGGCACCTCGCGAGATATGAGGCTTCGTTCAATAAGCGGATGTTTTTTCTAATGAAATTATGTTGGCAGACCGTCACTTCTGTTTCGATGTGTTTCGCGGGATAGTCGTTTCTGGAAACCTGCGGCACAATCCATGCCATTAGAAAAACTTGTTCGAAGGAGGAAAAGAGAATGACTCATAGCTTGACGTTGCGCGCAGCGGCCGCCGCGCTGCTGGCTGCCGTTTCGATGGCGGCTGTGGCAGAACTTCCCGACGGCGTTCGCACTGGCAAGGATGGCACGACCGTCTCCATTTCTGCCGAGGCGACGCTCTCGCAGGCCAACGATGAGGCGACGGTGAATCTCTACTGCACTGAAACTGGCAAGGATGCCGCGACGGTAGCGAAGAATGTGATCGAGCGCACGAATGCTGGCATCGCCGCACTCAAGGCTCTTGACATCAAAAACGCAAAGTTCGAGTCAACGCAGCTCTCCTCGTGGCCTCAGTACGTGACGAAGAAAAAGGGGGATCCCGCGGTGATCGGCGGCTGGGAAGTGCGCCAGAGCCTGCAGGTGAAGGTGAAGAATGCGGCGGAAGCCGCGCAGGTGGCTCAGGCGGCGCAGCAGTACTTTGCGTTTGAGAGCGTCAACTTCTCGCTTTCTCGCGAAGCCCGGCAGGCGATGCAGCACGCGCTGACGCGTCTGGCCGTGGAGCGCGTGGCTGATCGCGCCGTGGAGGTGGCCAAGGCGATGGGGCGTCCCGCTTCAGCAGTGCGGATTGAGGCGCTCGCCTTTGGCCGCTCGGGCTACGCCATGCCGCACATGATGCGCGCCAACAAGCTGATGGCTTCCGATGGAGCAACGATGTCGGCGGCTCCGGTTCTCGAAGCGGGCGATACGTCCGTGACGCTCAACGTGGACGCGCAGATACGCATCGACTAGTTCTGTGCCAGTGAGAATTGGTCGGTAGAGAACAATTGCTGCAACATGCTTATTTTAGCTGTTCTTTTAACCAATTTGAAAATAATGCGTCATAAATTCGGTAGTTCCCTTCGGCGTTTCTGGTGACAATGCCGCGTTCTACGAGTGGACGAAGGGCGGATTGCACCGAACTGGCTGAACGCAGTGAGTGTCGTTTGATGAATTCCATGCTCGTAACTTCTTTGGCTTGTTTCTCCCTGGCGATGGCGGAGAGGATTTCTTTCTGAGAGACAGACAAAGACGCAAACTGAAGGAGAAAGCTGTCTTTTTGGTAATCAGTTGCCAAAGATTCGGCTTTTGCAGCGTCGAAGTCGGTGGCAGTCTGCCCTGAAGAGAGATTGGCATAGAGGATGTTTAGCAGGTAGTGAGTTGTCCAGGTGACGCCCTCTGCACGATCGTAAATGGTGTCGAAAATCTCTTTCGGAAGAACTTTGTTGTCTTCGGAAAAGAGTTTTTTTGCAAATTGATAGTATGGGGTTCGGTCGATTGGCTTCAGAGCCAAAGAAACCGCACTTTGGAAAAACGGGCGGCTTCCGTCGAAGAACATGTTGTTGAGGAGATGAAGTTCGCTGCCCGAATAAACGACGTGGACATTGGGGGTGGCTTGAATGAGGCTGCGCAGCAAAGCTTCGACCGTTCTGTCGCGGTATTTGGCTACTTGTTGAAATTCGTCCAATGCAAGGACCACGGGTTTGTCAAGACGGTTAAGCCAGGAAAAAAGCTCTGAAAGAGTGAGTTCAGGGTTGCTGATGGAGCCAAAACTGAAGTCAACGCCAGGTTCGCCGGTTTGAGGATCGATCTTGAGACCAAAGTGAATGGATTTGATGACGTCAACGATTTTGCCGAGCAGCCCTTTTGTTTTTATCTGTTCAAAGACGGCCTGACTTAGACCGTAGGTGAAAAGTTGCAGCGAGTCGGTTGGAAATGCATCAAAAAAGACGCAGTAACTATTATCTGTTAGTTGTTTTTGATGAAAAATGTGATGCAATAGTCCTGTCTTTCCAAGGCGGCGAGGTGAGGAAAGCACCACGTTTCTGCCATTTGTCAGATGCTCAATGAGGAGCTTGGTTTCGGTTTCTCGGTCACAGAAGTAGCGGGGAGATGCGTACGTGCCAAGCAGAAAAGGATTGAAAGGAGCCACGAAAGACCACCAACAAAACAATTATTAAATATTGAATAATTATATACAAGATAACCAACGGAGGTGGTTGCATTAATGTTAACTTCTCAAGAACTTTGCTCTCGAATGCGATTTCCTTCTTAATCATTTGATTTTCAACTAAAAAGCGATTTCAGTCGAGATCAAAAAAATTATGTCTCGAAACATCTTGAGGATCGCTGAATTTTGATTTAAAATCAATGCGTTACACTGTTTTTATAAGTTCGAGATCAAATTTTTTGAGAAGCTCACAATTAACGGAAAAACTTGTTTTGTCAGTGCACTTCGCCATCTTTGACGGTGATGGCGGACCTCAAGGCCGTCGGCTTTTTCACATCCTGCCGAAGAAAGTCCGGCGCCAGACCGAGGGCGTCATGCCGAACATCACGCCAAAGCGTTGGCGGAAGGTGTCAGGAGCGTCACATCCCGCGTCGCTAGCAAAGGCGCCGGCATAGAAGTTGCGCGAGTGCCGGCAGACGGCGAGATGATTGTCTCCTGGCCGATCGTCAGAGTGGGGACATTTTTTTCATTGCTTTTGCAATCTGCGCTTCTTCGGGCGTGAGGTAGCGGCTCGTGGTGCCGATCGAAGCGTGTCCCATGGCGTTTTGCACGACGTTCAAGTCCATGTTTCGCAGCGCCGTGGACGCAAACGTGTGGCGCAGCCAGTGCGTGGAGGCGGCTCGGAGTTTGGCGGCATCGGCAGGACTTCGGTCTTCGGCGACGCCCGCGGCCCCCTCAAAGAAGGTGACGAGGGCGTGGTAGAGGCCGGAGCGCGAGACGGCCGTGAGTGTTCCGGCACTGGCGCGACGGCCGATGCCGAGGTTGGCGAGAAGCGCCGTTTTGGGATCGCTCCGCATGACGGGCGGGAGCTTGCGCAGGGCGAAGTAGGCGTTGATCGCCTCGAGCGTTTCGGTGGCGAGGGGGAGGCGCCGCACCTTGTCGCCCTTGCCGACGATCTCAATCACGATCATGTCCTCGTCGCCGATGCGACGTTGCACGATCCAGCCCGCGCGGGCCGTGATCATTTCGCTGGCGCGCATGCCAAGCCCCTTGCCGAGCGCAAGCACCACGCGGATGCGCGCTGAAGCGAGGGTTTCCGGCAGGCTTTCCAGATAGTCCAGCACATCCGTCCACTGGCTCTCCGTCAGGGAGCGGTCCGCAAAGTCGCGCGGCGCGCCTTCGCCCGGCAGGAACCGCACCTTGCTCGAAACCTGATCAAAGGGATTAAACCGCAGGTACCCGGTCTTTACGAGGAAGGTGAAGAGGATTCGTATGACGGTGAGCGAAGTGCGTCGGCTTGAAGCGGACAAGGGGCCGTTGTAGGGGCGCCATTGGGCTGAATCCCGCGGTGCGTTCTTGGGGCCGATCCACGTGGTCTGGGGCTGTCGCCAGAGCGCGGCCCATGCTTTTGGATCCGTGCGCCCGAGTCCCTCGAGCCAGCGAGGGAAAAGCGCTGCGTCCTTATTCGTGATGGAGCTCAAAGCGACGCCGCGCTCCAAGGTGCACCAGAGCAGAAAGCGCTCCGCCTCCTTGCGGTACTGCGCCTGCGTATTGATGTTCACGGCACGGGCGGCGAGCCATTGTCGAACGGCCTCGAGGTCATTTTCGGCGTCAAGCGTCCCCTCGTGGCCGCGGTTTGTTCCGACGGCTCCCGACAGGGATGACGTAAGCGTGAGGCTTTCCATGGGCCGCACCAGCGCAACGGCGCCGGACGATTCGTCTTGCGCGGCGTGCAGTTCTGCCGGGGCGTCGCCCGGCGGGTAAAAGATTTCTGTGATTTCGCCGATGTCGGCAACTGACTTCCGGAGCCACTCCACGAGCGCTGTCGCATCTTTCCGAGTGAGGCCCAGAAAGCGCCGGTACCAGTTGCCGCCTACGTTGGCGATGCAGTCGTAGAGATCTTCCGGGGTTTCGAGCCCCATTTCCGTCAGAGCAACGAGGGTTCGGGCGGCAAGCGCCGGCGGGAGCGTCTTTTCAAGAGGCTCGCCCGCTATGTCGCGGGCAGGCTCGTCAGCATCAATCACTTCGAGGTCGGACATGTCATGCGTGCGGCGAAAAGGCTGGTCTAAAATGATTCGTTATCGCCCGGCTTCTGGAAGCGGGCTTTTCTGACAATCATTCTAACGGGAGACGGCCGTGGCGCTGACTTCTTTTGATCTTACCCTGCAGGGCTCGCTGCACGCCGCAACGACGAGCGAAGACAGCGCCGTGGCGCGCGCCATCATCGGCGTGGACGAGCTCTTGACGAGCGCGGCCCGCGCCCTCTACGGCTACCTTGGCGATCCGGAAGTTGATGTGCGCAGGAAGGAGGCGCCGGGCGCCTATGAAATCGACCTTGGCTTTCGCTCGAACTTTGGCATGGCGCGCCGAGCGGGGCTCGCGGGCGTGCCGCGCTTTGTGCATCCCGATCCCGCCAACGTCATGCGGGCGCTGGGGTGGTTTGTGAAGGATCTTGCGGAGCCTGCGGGAGCCGATGTGGAGGAAGGGACGATGGCGGGATTGGTGCCCTTTCTCATCGCCGTCGCCGGCCGCCGCTTTGACCGACTCTACCTCGTGGGCGACACGGTGGACGTAGAGGTGGGGGACGATCTCTATCACATCACGAACGACGCCTACCGTCTTTTGCGCCACCTTGGCGTGCGTCAGGGGCTCTCGGACATCGCGTCGGCTTTAAAGAGCAGCGAAGTGAGCCGCATCGTCATCTCCGACCGCGCGACGGGGGAAGTGATCATGACGCTTCTGCCGCAGCACTTTGAAGCGCTTCGCATGCCCGAAGTGAAGGAGGAGTTGCTTTACGACGAGACGCGGACGATGGCCTTGTCGCTTGCCGCGCCCGTCTTCTGCAACGACCGCTTCTGGACTTTCTCTGACGGCTGCCAGACGATTCGCGCCGAGATGAAGGACGCGGACTTTCTGCGCATCATCGACAACGGCGTCTTTGCCTTGAAGCCTGGCGAGATCCTCGTGGTGAAGATGCACGTCGTCACGACGGAGACGCCGACGGGGCTTGTGAGCACCTACGAAATCGTGCACGTTCTGGACCATCGCAAGCCCAGCCGACACATTCCCATGCCGGGCGTCTAGCACTGACAGTGCGTCGGAGACACTCTTGAACTCCCACAACAAGGTCTGGCTCGCCGTGGCGAGCGTCGTGTTCATCTTTCTTGTCATCATCGCAGCGGTGAAGGCGGACCAGCGCTTTCAGCGCGGCGACCGCTCGCTTCTGATGCCTACGGCGATGAGGCTTGCGAGCCTTGCTCGCGAAGAGGACGCTCTCAATGCGCCCGTGCCGCCCTACCTCGACGCGAAGCTGAAGGCGGACGCCAAGGAGCGCGCCCACCTGCAGATCGTGCCGCAGTCGGCGATGGAGCCCGACGATGGCAAGAACAGCTACGTTTTCACGTCGCCGATGCGCATCGGCGTGGACATCGACAGCGAGGGGATGGAGAAAAGCGGCATGGTGAAGGCCTCCATGGCGCAGCTGGCGCGCGTCTTCGGCGAGAAGAACCTCGTCGTGCAGAACCTCTCGCGCCGGGCGCTCCGGGACGAAGTCTCCACTGGGCGACTTGACTTTGTGGTGTCGTCCGCTGCGTTTTTCAGCGAAATGGAGGCGTCGGCGGGGCTGGAAGGCGTCGCCAGCCTCTGGCCTTCCACCACGAGCGACCCCAAGGAGGCAGTGGGCAGCGTCTTTTTCACGCGGGATGACTCCGGCATCGACAGCGTAGGCCAGTTGAAGGGGCGTCGCATCGCCGTGAGCACGCCGCAGTCCTTTGCGGGCAATCTGATCGCCAAGCGCGACTTGTACTCCCGCGGCTTTGCGCCCGATGTGCTCATGGGAAAAGTGATCTATCTTGGGGACGACGATGAGCGGATTTACAACGCGGTGATGTCGGGCGAGGCGGACGCCGGGGTGTTGCCGGCGTGCCGCATCGAGACCCTGGTGGAAGAGCAAAAGGTGAGCCTTAACCACTTGAAGTTTCTGAATCTTCGCCGCGGCGGCCCGGTGATGTGCTCGCACAGCACGGAGCTTTACCCGAGCTACTACTTTGCGGTGACGCCTGGCACGGACTCGGCCTTGAAAAAGGCGGTGTCCGCCGCGCTCTTTGTGATGCCCACCTTTGGCCGCGGCGCCGACTGGGGCTTTCCGGTGAGCAACCGCACGGTGCACGACCTCTTCTTTGACTTGAAGATCGGCCCCTACGAGCATCTGGCGCGCTGGAGCTTTGAGCGCTTCATGCGAGAGCAGAGCGACTTTTTCTTTGCGCTTGTGGCGGGCGGCATGCTGATTCTCGCCTACGCCTTCTTGGTTTCCGTCATGGTGCGTCATCGCACCAAGCAGCTTCGGGCTGCGATGGAAGAGCGCAACCGCATCGAAAAGCAGATGACCGCAAGCCGCGAGCACATCGCCAACCTCGAGCGCACGGGCATCGTGGGGCAGATGTCGACGATGATCGCGCACGAACTGAAGCAGCCTCTGGGGGCCATCACGAATTTCGCCAACGGCCTCTTGCGCCGCAGTCGCCGCGGGACGCTCGACGCGAAGATGTTGAACGAAGTCCTGGAAGAAATCGTGGATCAGGGTACGAGGGCAAGCGAAATCGTGAACCGCGTTCGCGCTTACGCGAAGCGCCAGACCCCCGAGTTGAAGATCGCCGACATGAGCGTGAGCATTGAGCGCGCGATTGAAACCTTCAAGCGCTCCCGACGCACGGACGCTGTGATTCGCAAGTCGGTGCCGCCCTACCTCTGGAGCGAAGTGGACAGCTGGGAGATCGAGCTCGCGATTTTGAATCTTCTGAAAAATGCCGGGGATGCGCTGGAGGGACGCCTTAATCCGGAAATCGCTGTGCGCGTCTTTGCTGAGGACCGCTACTGGCGCGTCGAGGTGCGGGACAACGGCGCCCTGATCACGCAGGAGCAGGTGGACGCCTTCATGAAGCCCCTTGTGACGACGAAGGCGAACGGCATGGGGCTGGGTCTCTCCATCATCATGAGCATCGCCGAGCGGCATCACGGACGGCTCGTTGCCATGCCCAATCCCGCGGGCGGCATGATCTTCGGGCTCGACATCCCGAGAGCGGAGCTTGCGGATCGAAAGAGCGACAGCTGAAATTGCGCGATCGCGCAATGAAACAGTCTGAAACGGCAGAAGCGGTGAAAACACTTCTGCCGTTTCATTTTGGAGCGATGATCGACGCAGAAAGCGATCGTTGCTGCATGACTTGAAACGACCGGCAGGCCTTGTCTACACTGGGTTTCTTCGAAAATCACCGAGGGCTTTTGACGCCCGTGGCAGACAAGGAGAAAACGTGACTTCTATTCATTCCAACCGCCTCGTGGCGGACAACGCCGACTTTCTTCAGCAGTCGATGGCATCGCTCATTGCCTTTGCCGTGCTGACGGCTTCGTCTCACATCGCTGTGCCCGTGGGTCCCGTGCCGATGACGATGCAGACGCTTGCCGTTACGCTCACCGGCGTCTTTCTGGGGCCGCGGCTGGGGGGCCTCACCGTTGCTTTCTGGGTGGCAGCGGGCTTTTCGGGGCTGCCCCTCTTTGCGATGGGCAACGGCGGTCTTGCGGCCATGACGGGGCCCACGGCAGGCTTTCTCTACTCCTTTCCCGTGATTGCTGCAATGGCGGGGCGGCTGGCGGGCCGGGGCGGCGTGGTTCGGACGTTTGTCGCCATGCTGGCGGCAAACCTCGCGTGCCTTGTGCTCGGCACGGCGTGGCTTGTGGTGGTGACGCACCTGCCGGCGGCGAAGGCGGTGGCCGTGGGCGCCGCGCCCTTTGTGCTGGGGGCGTTTTTAAAGAGTGTTCTCGGGGCGCTCCTTGTGAAGGCGGCAGGCCGGATGCATTGATTTTTCAATTTCCGTTTGGCGACGGTTGT
Organism: Acutalibacteraceae bacterium; assembly: GCA_963647785.1. GTDB lineage: Bacteria > Pseudomonadota > Gammaproteobacteria > Burkholderiales > Burkholderiaceae_F > Duodenibacillus. The sequence goes on along the minus strand of CAVJBF010000006.1, from coordinate 8,823 downwards.
CCTCGCTTTCCTGTGAGAGGCGAGGATTTTTTCGGGTCAGTTTTTAAAGAACTTTCAAACTCAAAAGCAAAATCGAGCGGCCAGATCTTGTCCCGGAGGCGCAACGCAGGAACGCAGGCTTTCCGCAGAGCGCAGTGCCTCGCGATGTAGTCCGCGCCGGACTTTTGCAGTCTCACGGATGCGTTAGGACTTTTAAGTAGCTCCTTCGGAGTCAGAAAATCAGCCGACTCCCTATAATGTTCTACAGTCAGCGCTACTGCGTTTCCTGAGCGTGCTCATCGGAAAGTGCAGGGCTTCTATTTCAATCCGGCGATCGTCAGATTCTCGTCGGTTTTTTTAAGAGTGCAAACAATGTCTCAAACGATTCTGCAAAGCGTTCCCGTCGGCGAGAAGGTCGGCATCGCGTTCTCCGGCGGTCTGGACACCTCCGCGGCCCTGCGCTGGATGAAGAACAAGGGAGCTCTGCCCTATGCCTACACGGCAAACCTCGGGCAGCCTGACGAGGACGACTACGAAGCGATTCCGCGCCGCGCCATGGAGTACGGTGCTGAAAACGCCCGTTTGATCGACTGCCGCCCGCAGCTCGTGGCAGAAGGCATTGCGGCCATTCAGTCCGGCGCCTTCCACATCGCCACGGCCGGCATTCCCTACTTCAACACCACGCCGATCGGCCGCGCGGTGACGGGCACGATGCTCGTCGCCGCGATGCGCGACGACGGCGTCAACATCTGGGGCGACGGCTCCACCTACAAGGGCAACGACATCGAGCGCTTCTACCGCTACGGTCTCCTTGTGAACCCCAACCTCAAGATCTACAAGCCCTGGCTTGACGTGCAGTTCATCAGCGAACTGGGCGGCCGCAAGGAAATGAGCGAATTCCTCAACAAGGAAGGCTTTGCGTACCGCATGAAGACCGAAAAGGCCTACTCCACTGACTGCAACATGCTGGGCGCCACCCACGAAGCGAAGGACCTTGAACACCTCGACAAGTCCATGAAGATCGTTGAGCCGATCATGGGCGTGGCGTTCTGGGACGAATCCGTGAAGATCGAGCCCGAAGTCGTCTCCGTCACATACGAAGAAGGCGTGCCGGTGGCGTTGAACGGCAAGAAGTTCGCGAGCGCCGTGGACCTCATGTATGAGGCCAACGCGATCGGCGGCCGTCACGGCCTCGGCATGAGCGATCAGATCGAAAACCGCATCATTGAAGCGAAGAGCCGCGGCATCTACGAGGCCCCGGGCATGGCGCTTCTTTACATCGCCTACGAACGTCTCGTTTCCGGTATTCACAACGAAGACACGATCGAGCAGTACCACATCAACGGTCGTCGTCTGGGCCGCCTCCTCTATCAGGGCCGCTGGTTCGACAGCCAGGCCATCATGCTGCGCGAAAGCGCCCAGCGCTGGGTGGCTCGTCCGATCACGGGCGAAGTGGTGCTCGAGCTGCGCCGCGGCAACGACTTCACCATCCTCGACACGAAGTCCCCGAACCTCACGTACGAACCCGAACGCCTCACGATGGAAAAGGGCGACTCGATGTTCACGGCCGTGGATCGCATCGGCCAGCTCACGATGCGCAACCTCGACATCACCGACACGCGCGCCAAGCTGCAGACCTACGCGAGCACGGGTCTCTTGACGGGCGGCGAAGGCTCCGTGGTGCCGATGCTTACTGGCAAGAAGGCGTAAGCCTCATGCAGAAGGTGCTCCGCGCGATCGATCGAGAGTCGCGCGGAACACCGGCAGCAGATAGAAACGCTTCTCGATATCGTTGCCTCCGTGCTTCGTCCGGCTGTTTGACCGCCGGATCAGCGCGGAGGTTTCTTTTTCTCTTTTACGGAGATCGTTGAACGCGCGAAGTTCAATTTTTAGACTCAATGACAAGTAACATGAATCCGGCCGGGCAGGAAACGCAGGACACGTCTGCAGCCCCGAATTCTTTTGTTCAAACGGATCACTTTGAAACGGAGGCCGAGCTCGCCCGACACAGTGCGGGCGACAGCGGCTGGACGCACAGCGCCGCCCAGGTGAAGACGAGCGTTCTGGGCGTGGCGGTCGCGCTTACGCTCGGGTTCTCGATTGTGGAGCTTCTGGGCGGCTGGTGGTCGAATTCCCTGGCGCTGATCGGCGACGCTGGCCACATGGTGACGGACTCGGCAAGCCTCTTGTTTGCGCTCATTGCGAACATCGTGGCTCGACGCGGCGTGGACAACGACCACAGCTTCGGTCACGGGCGCATCGAGGTGCTTGCGGCCTTCGTCAACGGCATCGCCATGCTGGGCGTCGTGATCTGGCTTTTCATTGAGGCGTACGAGCGTCTGGCCGATCCGCCGGAAGTGGCGGGCGGCTCCGTCATGATCGTGGCGGTTGCGGGGCTCGTCATCAACATCCTGGTCGCCTTGAGCCTCTCCCGGGACAAGAAGAACGTGAACACCCGGTCGGCGCTCGTGCATGTGATGGGGGACCTGCTGGGGTCGGTCGCCGCCATCACGTCAGGCGCGCTCATTTATTTCGGGGGCGAGCGCTTTGCGCTCGCGGATCCCGTGCTCTCCGTTTTCGTGGGGCTGCTGGTGCTGCACGCCACGTGGGGCGTCTTTCGCGACACGACGAGCGTCTTGATGGACGGCGTGCCCGAGGGCGTGAGCTATCAGGCGGTGGGAGATGCGCTTCTTGCAGTGAAGGGCGTGGAGGAGGTGCATGACCTTCACGTCTGGACGATGGCGCCGGACCATTCGGCGTTGATGGCGCACCTGCATCTTGCGCCTGGCACGGACTGGCTCATTGCGCTTTCTGAAGCCCGCGAACTCCTGCGGGAGCGCTTCGGGATTGATCACGTGACGCTGCAGCCTGAAGACGCCGCTCTGGCGCATGGCTGCAGCTGGGCGGATCATGGCGTGCGGTGCCGGTGCGGCGATGCAAAGTCGTGTTCGCATTGTCCGCAGGTGTAAGCCGAAAAGCAAAGAAGGCGCTGTAAGATTCGCTCATGACTTGCAGCGCTTATTTGTTTGACTTTGACCTTACGCTCGCGGACTCGTCCGAAGGCATTCTGAGGTGCTACCGCGAGGTGCTCTCGCGCCACGGCTTTCGCGCGACGGACGAGGCGGTGCTTCGGACGGTCGGACGCACCGTGGCGGAGTCGCTTTCGCTTCTCACGGGCGTCACGGATCGTGCGACGATCGACGGCTGGCGCGCCGAATACCGCATTTGCGCCGACCGCTGGATGAATGCGGGAACGCGGCTGTACCCTGAGACGGCAGCGGTGCTTGAGAAACTGCGCGCCCGGGGCGCCCGCATTGCGGTGATTTCAACGAAGATCCGCGAACGGATTGAGGACTTTGTGGCGACCCGTTTGCCGGAAGGCACAGTGGACGTCATCGTGGGTGGAAAGGATGTGGCGCAGCCAAAGCCTGATCCGGAAGGGCTCGTCCTGGCGATGAAAAAGCTGGGAGCGGCGCCGCAGGACTGCCTCTACACCGGCGACACGGTGATTGACGCCGAGGCCGCCCGCCGGGCGGACGTGCCCTTTGCCGCCATTTTGCGCGGCCTCACGCCTGAGGCTGCCTTTGCGCCGTACCCGGTGAAGCGCTGCATGACGACGCTTTCAGAACTTTTGACGCTTGAGTGACATGGAAAACGAATTTCCTCAGAGCCGCGAGCTTCTGGCGGAGCTGCGGCTGATTTTCTCCGGCTTGCCTCAATTCAAGGATCCCGATCCCATCCGCCCCGAAGAGGCGGAAGCCTGCCGCCGCATGGCCGAAGAGAACGTGCGCCTCATGCGCGGGACGGACAGCAACGAAGCGCTCGCCAAATTGATTGAAGATCGCACGGCGCTGCCGTTGACGCTTGCCGACGGCACCGTGGTGCCGGTGACGGAGTCCCTTCGGATGTGGGAGCTCGAATTTCAAAATCAGCTCATGTTCTTTCGGCACCGTCCGGAGCTGCGCGAAACCTACGAAGCGCTCGTGACCGGTTGGTACGCCGACGGCGCTCCCATGACGCTCCTGCGACTCATGACGTTTCTTGAAGTGAAGACGGGCGCCGTCACGATCAACTGAGACTAGCAAAATGGATGAAATACTGATCAACTGCGCGATGCGTGAAACCCGGGCGGTGGTGCTCTCTGACGGGGTGCTCGAAGACATCTGGATTGAAAGAAACGCGAGCCGCGGACTTGTGGGCAACATCTACAAGGGGCGCGTCATTCGCGTTTTGCCCGGCATGCAGTCCGCGTTTGTGGACATCGGGCTTGAGCGCTCGGGTTTTTTGCACGTTGCTGACATTGAAGCCGCTCGTGAGGCTGGAGGCGGCATGAAGCCCATTGAGAAGGTGCTCGCCGAAGGGATGAGTCTTCTCGTGCAGGTAGCTAAAGATCCGATCGGCACCAAGGGCGCGAGGCTCACGACCACGATTTCGCTTGCGGGCCGCAAGCTCGTTTACCTCCCCCACGACAGCCACATCGGCGTGAGTCAGCGAATCGAGGACGAGACGCTGAGGGAAGCGCTGAGAGAGCGCGTGACGCAGCTCCGGAGCGCCTCGGAAAAGGGCGGCTACATCATTCGAACGAGCGCTGAAGAAGGGGCGACCGACAGCGAATTCACGGACGACATGGGCTACCTTGGGCGGCTCTGGGCGGAGATTGACGACAAGTCGCGGCATCTGCCCGCGCCTTCGCTGCTCTACGACGAGCTCTCCCTCGCGCAGCGCATGCTTCGCGACAAGGTGACGTCGGCCACCGAGACGATCTTCGTGGACAACCGCGAGACGTACGCGAGCTTGAAGTCCTTTGCCGAGCGCTTTGTGCCGAGCGCTGCGGCGAAGCTGGCGCTCTACAAGGCGGAAAGGCCCCTTTTTGAGGCGCGGGGCGTGGAGGCGGAAATTGAGAAGGCGCTCTGCCGTCGGGTGGACTTGAAAAGCGGCGGCTATTTGGTCGTGGATCAGACCGAGGCGATGACGACGATCGACGTCAACACCGGCGGGTTCGTGGGGCGCCGGGATTTTTCCGAGACTGTCTTCAAGACGAATCTGGAGGCGGCGCAGGTGATTGCGCGGCAGCTGCGGCTTCGGAATCTGGGCGGGATCATCATCATCGACTTCATCGACATGACTTGTGTCGAGCATCAGCGAGCGGTGCTCTCAGAACTGCGTCGTGCTTGCGAGAGCGATCGAACGAAGCACACCATTTCGGAATTCACCGAACTCGGGCTCGTGGAGATGACGCGAAAGCGCACCCGCGAGTCGCTCTCCCACGTCTTGTGCGAGACGTGTCCCGTGTGCGCAGGGCGAGGGCTTGTGAAGACGGCGCGCAGCGTCTGCTATGACATCCTTCGCGAGATTGTCCGCGAGTACAAGCAGTACCGCGACGCGCAGGAATTCAAGGTGCTCGCAAGCCAGAGCGTGATTGATCTTTTTTTGGAGGACGAGGCGGACGCCCTGAATCTTCTGCAGGACACGATGGGTAAGCGCATCATCCTTGAAGTGGAGAGCTGCTACACGCAGGAGCAGTTTGACGTGATTCTCCTGTAGTCTTCGACGCAGCAGACACGAAAAAGGCCGGCCGCTTTCAATTGGAAAGCGCCGGCCTTTTTGCGTGAAGTTTGAAGGCTACCTGGTGGCCTCGCCGTAGAGGTCCTTGTTCACCATGGCGGCAACACAGCTGTCGCTCCAGACGTTGAGGGTCGTCTCCACGGCGTCAATCACGGCGTAGAAGGGGAGGATGACGCCCATCAGCACCAGAGGGACGTTCATGCTCGCCAAAAGCGACGCGGAGAGAAAGAAGCAGCCCATCGGCACGCCGGCGTTTCCCACGGCGGCAATGGTGGCGATGATGATCCAGGCGGCCATCGTGCCAAAAGTGATGTCAGCGCCCGCGTTCTGCATGAGGTAGACCACGGTCAAGAGAATGAAGGCGGCGCAGCCGTTCATGTTGATCGTAGTGCAGATGGGGAGGACGAAGCGCGCCGTCTCGCGGCGGATGCCGAGGCGGTTTTCGGCGCTTGCCATCGTCACGGGAAGGGTGCCCGCAGAGGACTTCGAGAAGAAGGCGACGGTGAGCGCGGGAAGCATGGCTTTCGCGACTTTCAGGGGATTATGGCCGCGCGCGAAGAGCACGAGCGGGAGAACGACGAACATCTGCACGAGGTTTGCGGTGAGCACCGTGATGAAGTAGGTGCCGAGGCCCCCGAGCTCAATCCCGGAGGCAAGGTCCTTGGCAAGCACTGAAACAAAGCCGAAGATGCCCACGGGAAGCACCTTGATCACCCAGCTCACGATCTTGAAGAGGACTTCCTGCAGGCCGGTGAAGAACGCCATCAGCACCCGGCGCGGCTCAGCCTCGGGGAGCTTTGCGATCGCAATCCCTACGGCGGCGGCGATGAGAAGCACGGAGAGAACGTTTGCGGAAAGAAAGGGCGCGAGGATGTTGTCGGGAATGACGGACTCGACGTACTTCAAGTAGGAGCCGCCCCCGGCGTTGGCGAGCGCTGCTACGGGCTCAGCGGCTGCGATTGATACGTTCGCGGGCGCAAAGACTTTGTACAGGACGGCGGCAAGCGTCGCGGCGAGCACGGTCGTGAAAAGCGTGTAGAAGATCGTGCGCCGAAAGAGCCGGCCCGAGTTCGCCGAGAGGCTCGCCAGCGTCGAGATGATCGACACTGCAATGATCGGGACCGCTACGAATTTGAAGAGGCGGATGAAGAGGGTGGAGATGAAGTCGGCGACGGCATGGCCCGTTTCGCCGCCCCAGACGCCGTTGGCGGCGCCTAGAGCCGCGGCGATGAGGTAGAGCGCAAGGAGAAGCCAGCCGCTCGCGCTTGCCTTCAGCGCTTGAGTGTTCTGAGTCATGAAGATTTCTTCCAAAAGCAAGGTGTGTGAAGCGTCGCCCGCCGTTGCCTCAAGACAAATTGACCGGCGACGTTGTCATTGTGCCGCAGGAAGCGAACGCCAAGGACGCTGTCGCCGGTCAATCCGATGACAAATTTGTCGAAATGGCCTGAACGGTCGTATTGAGTCGAATCAGGCGAGGTAGCCGCGCAGGAAGAGCTGGATGCCGAGGCAGACCATGACGACCGCGAGAAGAATCACAATCCAGCTCGGGCGGATCTTCTTGGCGATCTTGGCGCCGCCTTGAGCGCCCACGAAGGCGCCGGCGCCGACGGCAATGGCGGGCAGCCAGACGATGTGGTCAAGGATAGCGTGACTCACGACCCCCACCACCGAGCTCACCATCAGCACGAAGGTGGAGGTGGCGACTGCGATCTGCGCGGGGAAGCCCAGAAGGAACACCATCATCGGCACGTGGATGACGCCGCCGCCGATGCCGAGGATGGAGGAAATGAAGCCCACGCCGAAGGAGAGAATGATGCCGAGCGTCTTGTTGAATTCGGCGTGCTCGACGTCAAAGTCTTCGGGGCGGGCGGTGGCGCGCTTGCTGCGGCTCTTCCAGAACATGAAGAGGCCGAGAAGGGCGAGCGACACGCCGAACGTCATCGAAAAGCCCGGGCCTGAGAAGTATTCGGAGATGTAGCTTCCGGCAAAGGCGCCGGGGATGGTGGCGATTGCAAAGGGAATCGCGGCGCGGAACATCACGCGCTTTTGCCGAATGTAGGCGAGCGTCCCTGAGATGGCGTTCAGAAACACGCCGAAGAGGCTTGTGCCGATCACCTGCTGCACGGTTTCAAAGGTGCTGCCGTGCGGGGGCATCATCGCGAGCATGAAGAGGGGAACCATGATGAGGCCGCCGCCGATGCCAAGGAGCGCGCCCACAACGCCGACGCCGATGCCGACGCCGAAGAATTCGCAGAAGTTGAGAAGTTCGAGCATGTTGCCTGCCGTTTCTAGGGAGGGCGGCTCGCAGGGAATCGGCCGCCGAAGCGGGGATTGTAGGCGTGAAGGCCAAAAAAAGCCCGAGACAAAACGCTCGGGCTCGAAAAATGCGAAACGCTTCAATGCGCGCTTTTAAAGAGGGAGAGCTTTAAAAACGGCCCCTCGGGAGCATTCCGCACAGGGAGATTCGGATCAAGCAGTTCTCGATCCGTTCCACACTGTAGCGATCTTATAGGTGAAAGCCAATAGGGGTATTTACTTACCACTTTTTAGGCTTTTTCCAGCGTGTCGTCACTCACGCGAATGTCGATGTAGGGCGCCTCGATGTCGGGGTGCTTTTCGTGAAAGGTCTTGCGAGCAGCGAGAGCCTGCGTGCGCAGGGCGCTTACCTGCGTCATCAGGTCGCCTGAGCGTTGCGCCGCGAGAAAGAGGCGGTCTTCAAAGAAGGACGGATGCACGAATCCTGCGAGAATGAGATTCTTCACTTTTTCGGCCGCGGAGTAAAAGCGGGGCGTCCACGCCGAGCGAGGGAGGCTGACCACCCAGGCGCGAAAGCACTGAATGCCTTCATTGATCGCCTCCAGCTCTTCCTTGGGAAGGTCGGCAATGATCATGCCTGGAATTGTATTGAGACTTTCTTCTGTATTCATATAAATTACGCGATAAAACCCGCGACTTCAGTCGCGGGGAAAATCGCATTCTCCTTAGTGAGTTGAATTAAAAAAAACATCCGTTTCTTGTGACTGACAGCGGCAGAAGTTTTTTTCCCTCGTCAGCAAGCTCAAGAAAAGAAGAGGCGCTTGCTGCGTCATTTCAATGCTACCCGCACAGACAAGGATGACAAAGGTATGTGGCGTGACATATGTCAGGGCGGTCGCAGTAATCTGCAGATTTTACCCAGTAGCCTTGCGCTGGGCGGATAGCCAAGTTCATCGGTTCATCGGGAAATCCTGGGAAAATCAAAAAACTTGACAAATCAGCAAAAAACTGCCTTGGACCAGC
>CAVJBF010000005.1:0-56335 GCA_963647785.1 Acutalibacteraceae bacterium | reverse complement strand
CAATAGGAATATACCGCGCTTTCGCGCGGAACGCGATTCCTCCCCATGACTAAAGGTCAGGGGCTTCCTCGCGGCTTTGTAGTGAAGCGCCTCAACGATTCGTCAAGGTAAAGCTTCACGTCGTCGTTCAAGGCAAAGGGGCAGACGCCGCCCGGCACATGCCCCGTGAGCCGCTCAACGTCCGCCCCCGGAATCATGTGCGCCTTCTCATGGAAGGTCATCTTGTAGCGATGGTTGTCGATCTTCGCGTCGCCCGCCACCACAATGACGACGGGGCCTGAAGCCAGATTGAAGGAAAGCGACTTTGCGATGTGCTCCGGGAGACAACCCAAAGCCTGCGCCGCGAGCTCCACCGTGGCGCTCGAATCTTCGGGCAAGCGAATGCGGTCGCCGTAGCCCGCCGCCGTCACAAAGGCCTTCACCTTTTCAAATGATGCTGCCATGACTCAATAGTCCGTAAGAAATTGGGACACTGAGCTTACAGCGCTGTCCGAGCAACCAGGCTTTTCTCCTGAGGTAATGCGACAAGCTTTTGCCACTTTTCGGCAAGCAGGCGGCGCCTCCGGGTGGAAGAATGTTCGTCAATGAATTTTTCACGGAGACTCCGTCATGCAGAATTTCGACCTCTACCTTCCGACGCGCCTCGTCTTTGGTCGCGGGCGGCTTGCTGAACTCGGACCGGCGGTGAAAAATCGCGGTCGAAAGGTGCTTCTCACCTACGGCGGAGGGAGCATCAAGCGAAGCGGCCTCTATGACGCCGTGAAGGCGCAGCTCGCCGAATTCGACGTCTTTGAGCTTTCCGGCATCGCTCCCAATCCAAAAATCGACTCGGTGCGCGCAGGCGTCGAAATCTGCCGACGAGAAGGCATCGACTTTCTCGTCGCCGTGGGCGGCGGCAGCGTAATCGACGCCACGAAAGCGATCGCGGCAGGCGCCTGCTACGCGGGCGACGCCTGGGACCTCATTCTGGACCACGCCAAGATCGGGAAGACGCTCCCGTTTTACGCCGTTCTGACGCTGTCCGCCACCGGCAGCGAATACGACAACTCAGGCGTCATCTCAAACCCGGCGACGCAGGAAAAGATGTTCCTTGCGGCGCCCAACCTCTTCCCGCAAGCTTCCTTCTGCGACCCGACATACACCTTCACGGTGCCCGCGAACCAAACCGCTGCGGGCGCCTGCGACATTCTCTCGCACACCTTCGAGCAGTACTTCGTCGCAGAAGGCAACGACATCACCGACAGCCTTTGCGAAGCCGTGATCCGCACGGTCATCCGCAATACGCCCGTCGCCCTTGCCGCCCCCGAAAACTACGAAGCGCGATCCGAACTCATGATGGCGAGCTCCTTTGGCTGCTGCGGCCTCCTTTCCATCGGCCGCTCTGGGAGCCCCTGGCCGTGCCACGGCATCGAGCACGAGATCTCGGCCTTTCACGACATCACGCACGGCGTGGGCCTTGCGATCATCACGCCGCACTGGATGCGCTACAGCCTCAATGAAAAGACAGCCTCGCGCTTTGCGCAGTACGGCGAACGCGTCTGGGGACTTCCCAACACGGGGGACGCCATGTCGACAGCAAATGCCGCCATCGACAAAACGGAAGCCTTCTTCCACTCAATCGGCATTCCGGCAAAGCTCTCCGACGTCGGCGTGACGGCCGAACACTTTGAGGCCATGGCCGACCACGTGGAGAAGGTCTGGTATTCGCTTCAAGACGCCTTTGCGCCGATTGACCGCGCGGGCGTACTCGCCATCCTCCGCGCCTCGCTCTGATCCTCCTCACGATGCCAAAAAGCCGCCCGGGACTTGTCCCTCAGGCGGCTTTTTTGCACAATTCAGCCTGACCAGTCAGTCCTTGGCGACGTAGCGCCAGGCGCGTTGCGCGGCATGGCCTTCGCAGCAGCCCGTGCAAGCGTCGCACCCGGAGAAGCCGGGCTGCGTCACAAGGCGAACCACACCCTTGGCGGCGAGCTTCTCCGCCATCATGGCAATCACCGCCGGCGTCGTTTGAAAGTGGCGGGCGATCTGCTCCTCGCCCTGCATCCCCTCTTTCTTGATGTACGCCTTCAATTCACTCATCGAAATCATTTCGATTCTCCAAATTCAAAGGCCCGGACGGCGTCTTCTGCGCATCCGGGCCTCCAGCCTATTGAATCAACCGATAAATGGCGGCATTAGCGCGCAGCAATCGGAATCACCTTGGGCTGATTGGCGCGCTCGCGGTTCACGTAGCACTTCATCGTGAGCACCATGCCAACCAAGAGCGCCACCGCGATCACGATCGCGAACACGGCGTAGAGCGGATCAGCGCCAAAGGCCCCCAGACGGTAGACGATGGTCGCCGTGGAGTAGCCCATGACGGACGTCCAGCAGGCGAGGAACACCGTCCACACCGCACCCGCTTCGCGGAACACGGCCGCCACAGCTGCGCCGCAGGGCATGTAGAGGAGCACCATGAGGAGGTAGCAGAACGCAGCGAACTGAGAGCCGAAGAGCTTCTGCATCACGCCCACGGACGTGAGCGAGAATTCGTTGTCTTCAGCAGCAGCCTTCGCGCTTTCTTCGTCGTCGAAGTCACCCACTTCAATGCCCATCGGGTCAAGGAGTGAGCTGCCGAGGTCAGCGAGGTTTTCACCCACGACGCCCACGGCTTCAGACAAGGTGCTCATGAAGCTCCAGCCTTCTTCCTCTTCTTCGCCTTCACCTTCGCCCTCGGCGCCTTCGGCCTTGGCGTTTTCTTCAGCGGCCATGCTCTCGTAGAGGGAGTTCATCGTGCCGACCACGGCTTCCTTGGCGAGAACGCCAGTGAAGATGCCCACGGCAGCCGGCCAGTTCTCCTGCTGCACGCCCATCGGCTGGAAGATCGGAACAATGGTCTGGCCGATCTTGGCGAGGACGGACTTGTCCGTGTCACCGTTGCCGAAGGACCCGTCCGTGCCCCAGCTGTTCAAGAACTGCAGGCAGGCCACGATCACGACGATCACCTTGCCCGCGCGGAGGATGAAGCCCTTCAGGCGGTCCCACGTGCGCAGCAGAACGCCCTTCACGGTCGGGATGTGGTACGGCGGAATTTCCATCACGAAGGCGCTGGTGTCACCCGTGAGAACGAACTTCTTCAGCACGAAGCCCGTGAACACCGCAGCGAGGATGCCGATGAGGTAGAGACCGAACACAAGGTTCTGGCCGTTCGTCGGGAAGAAGGCGACGCCAAAGAGGACGTACACCGGCAGACGAGCGCCGCAGCTCATGAACGGAGCCATCATGATCGTCGTGATGCGGTCGCCCGGACGGTCAATCGTGCGGGTCGCCATGATGGCGGGCACGTTGCAGCCGAAGCCAACGATCAAGGGCACGAACGCCTTGCCCGGGAGCCCCAGGCCGCGCATCATGCGGTCCATCACGAAGGCAGCGCGGGCCATGTAGCCGGAGTCTTCGAGGATGGCAAGGAAGAAGTAGAGGAAGAAGATCACCGGGATGAAGGTGGAGACAGTCTGCAGACCGCCGCCAATGCCGTCAGCGAGGATGACCTTGAGCCACTCGGGGCAGCCGATGGACTCCAGAAGGAGACCAAAGCCGTCCACGCAGACGCCGCCCACCAGCACATCGAAGAAGTCGATGAAGCAGCTGCCGAGGTTCTGCGTGAAGAGGAACATCACGTACATCACGAGAAGGAAGATCGGCAGGCCGAGCCAGCGGTTCAACACCACGCGGTCGATCTTGTCGGTGACGGTCGCGGTCACTTCGCCTTCGCGCTTGATGACCTTTTCGGCCACGCCCGCAACGAACTGATAGCGCGCATCAGCGATGGCGATGTCGAGGTCGTCGTCAAATTCCTTGGCGATCGGCGCAATGATGGGCTTCACGGCTTCAACAGCGCCCGCAGGGAGCTTGTCGGCGATGCCGGGAGCGTTTTCCATCAGCTGCACGGCAAACCAGTTCGGACGCTCGACGCCAAGGCTTGCGAGCTTGTCTTCCACGCTCTTCACGCCCGCGGAGATCTTTTCATCGAACTTCACGGACATCGGAGGAACGACGGGCTTCTTCAAGAAGTCGCTCACGGCGGCGCGCAGGTCGTCCACGCCCGTGCCGCGGGCGGCGACGATGCCCACCACGGGGCAGCCGAGCTTCTCGCGAAGCGCGTCGAGATTGATTTCGAGGTGATGCGCCTTCGCGATGTCGAGCATGTTCACAACCACCAGCATCGGCACGCGCATTTCAACGAGCTGCGCGGTGAGGTAGAGGTTGCGCTCAAGGTTCGAAGCGTCCACGATGTTCACAACGCAGGACGATTCATTCGTGAGAATGTAGTCGCGAGCGACGCGTTCATCTTCACCGGCGGTGCTCGCCGGGGTGATGGAGTAGATGCCGGGAAGGTCGACGATTTCGATTTCTTCGCCGTTGTAGGTGTAGTGCCCCACCTTCTTTTCCACCGTGACGCCGGGCCAGTTGCCGACGTCCTGATGGGCGCCCGTGAGGGCGTTGAAGAGCGTCGTCTTGCCGCAGTTCGGATTGCCGACGACGCAGATAGTCTGCTTGGACATAGTCTTTTTCTTAGAAACGAGAAAAGGGCGTTGCGCCCCGGAGAATTAGCCGAGCTCCACTTCCATGATGGCGGCTTCGTCCTTGCGAACGCTGATGAAGCTGCCGCGGACGCGGATTTCGATAGGATCGCCCAGAGGCGCGATGCGAACGACTTCGAAGGGCGTCCCGGGGGTGGCGCCGAGCATCAGCAGGCGGCGGCGGTATTCAACCGCCTCCTTGCCGTACTTGAGAATGCGCCCCTTGTCACCGGGGTGAAGATCCTTAAGCAACATGTTGGTGATTTCCTTTAGTGAACATAAATCTTGTCAGCAACGTCGTAATTGACGCCGATGCGCCCATCGCCAACGGCGATGAGAATGCTCTGATCCGTGCCGCCGTAGAGCACCTTCACGGTGGATCCGCGGCGCAGGCCCAGATCTGCCAGGCGGTTTTCCTCGCCTTCGTCGAGCTTGGTTTTGACGACGACGGCTTCCACGCCCTGACCGATTTCGGTGAGCTTCTTGATGGCAGATGTACTCATGCTGTTGAGTCCCTTAGAGGCAAAAGACGAATCAAAGCGGCACGCGAAGCGACCCTTCGCGGGGCTGTTCGGTGCGCATACTAATGAGACCTATTCTCATTTTCAAGATTTCTAAACAGAAATCATTCTCGTTTCCACTCTTCTGTGACAAAACGCAAAAGAAAGGCCCCGGGTTCTAAGCTTTACGACTTAGTTCCCGGGGCCTTCGGCGTTTTCCGTCGGAGCCGTGCTCAGCGCTTTGCTTTCGGCAGCCGCGTGATGAGGGCCGACGTGTCCCAGCGTTCGCCGCCCGCAGCCTCCACCTCGGCATAAAAGTTGTCCACCAAGGCCGTCACGGGAAGCGCCGAACCGTTGCGCCGCGCTTCAGCAAGCGCAATCGCCAGATCCTTTCGCATCCACTTCACCGCAAAGCCAAAGTCAAAGCGGTCTTCGAGCATCGTGCCGCCGCGCGCCGCCATCTGCCAGGAGCCGGCAGCCCCTTTTTCAATGACGGACAAAACGGTCTTCATGTCGAGCCCGGCGTTTTCACCAAAGCGCACCGCTTCGGAAAGGCCCTGAACGAGCCCCGCGATCGCGATCTGGTTCACCATTTTCGCGAGCTGCCCCGCCCCCGCCTCGCCAATGCGCGTCACGGCGCAGGCTTCAGCAGCAATCACGTCCTTCACCGCATCAAAGACGGCGGCGTCGCCCCCTGCCATGACCGTGAGGCAGCCCTTCTGGGCCCCCGCTTCGCCGCCCGAGACCGGAGCGTCGAGAAAGTGCTTGCCTTCCGCAGCAAAGCGCGCGTGCATTTCTCGCGCCACCTGCGCCGAATCCGTCGTGTGGTCCACGAACACGGCACCAGGCTTCATGCCCGCCAGAGCGCCCGTGTCACCCAGCACGACGCTTCGCAGATCATCGTCATTTCCCACGCAGGCAAAAACAATGTCAGCGTCTTTTGCCGCCTCGCCGGGCGTTGCCGCAGAGGCGCCGCCAAATTCCTTCACCCAGCGCGCAGCCTTTTGGGCCGTGCGGTTGTAGACGGTGACCGAGTGGCCGGCGGCCGCCAGGTGCGCCGCCATCGGATACCCCATGACGCCCAACCCCAGGAAAGCGACTCGCCGGGGCTTCGCTTCAGGATAGCTTTCACGACGCACAAACATCATTCCCTCCCGCGGGCGTCCAGTTCGCCCTGCATGTAAGCGCCCAGACGCTCGCCCCAGTCGTAAAGGGCTTCCAGAATCCCGCGGCGGCGATCGTAGCGCGCCTCGTCAAGCCGGCCGTCCGAAATCAAGGCGTCATTTACTTCGAACTGCTTGTCGATTTCCTCAAAGAAAGCATCAAAGCTGCGCACGCCCACCACGGCGCCCGACAGACGATACGCGCAGAAGTCGCGCCACTTCTCGAGCTCTTCGGGCGTGAGCGACTCGGGCCAGCTGCGGCCGCGCATGCGCCAGAGCACCTCGGTAAGACGGCGGTCCTCAAAATTGAGACGCCCCTCGGCAATGCCCTGAGAAATCGCCTCTGGCGCAAGCCCCTGCACACGCTGCATCATCGGCCGGTCGGCATTTTGAATCATGTCGGAATAGAGCGCGGCGTCGATGTCGGGTTCCGGCAGCTTGACACCCTCCTCCCGCGAGCGGCTCATGTAGACGGGGCTCACCACTTCCTTCTGGATTTCGGTGAGTCGTGCGCCGTTCTTCACGATCTGCTCCAAGTCGAGCCCGAAGCGCTCGCACACGCTAGGCGTCAGAACGCGCAGATCAGCGCACACGAAGGGCGACGTGTTGATCTTGATCACCGACAAGGGCAGACGCTCCTCGCCTTCGGCCAGCATCGACTTGGCACCAAACGCACGACGCCGGATGTCTTCGGCGGACATGCCCAAAAGCTCGTCCGGATTCTCGCGACAGTCCCAGACAAGGTATTCGTTCTTGTTCACGGGGCCCACGGTGATAGGAATCACGATGCGCAGGAACCCGCGGCGCTGACCCGCCGAAGGGTCCACGCACACGCAGGGGCGCCCCGTTTCCAAAGCGGCTCGCACGGCCGCCTTGCTGCGGTTGTTCAAGGCCCACTGCCAGAGGCGGGGCTGGCGCTGCGCCAGCAGCCTCGCAAGCGCAATCGTCGCCTCCACGTCGCTCGCGGCATCGTGCGCATGGGAATGCTCGAGACCGTTGGCGCGCGTCAGCTTTTCCAGACGGAAAGAGTAAAGACTCGACTTCACGGGGTCCGGACCGCCGTTTCGGGGCCACTCGATCCCTTCGGGCCGCAGCGCCCACACGGCAAGCACAAAGGGAAAAAGATCCCAGCGGGAGCATCCTTCGCTCCATTCGCGCTCATAGGGGTCGTAGAGATTGCGCCAGAAGAGGTGACGCGTCACCTCGTCGTCAAACTTCATGGAGTTGTAGCCCACGGAAATCGTTCCGGGACGCGTCATCTGGGCGCGGATGTTGGCGGCGAAATCATGCTCGGAAACGCCCTTTTCCTCCGCCATCTGCGGCGTGATGCCAGTGATGAGGCAGGAAGTGGGCTCGGGCAGATAGTCCATCGAGGGGCGGCAGTACCAGATGTCGGGCTTGTCCGTAAGACAATTGAAATTCATGTCGGTGCGCCAGCCCGCAAACTGCGCGGGACGGTCGAGCCGCTGATTCAATCCGAACGTTTCGTAGTCGTGCCAGTAGATCGTCGGCGTAGCTTCTGTCATGTTGGGTGTACAAAAATGAATTCATGCAACCGCCCACTTTACACGTCCGCCGCATCATTTTGTGTAAAGACCGCACAAAAAAGTCCGCCGGACGGGCCGTTCCTTCAAAAAGAACTCCGCGTCCGGCGGACTTTGGACGGCCGCGAAGGCCGAGCTACGCGATCTTCGAGTAGCCGCCCGCGCGATCGGACTCGCGCAGATACTTGTCAAACTGCATCGCCACCGCGCGCACAAAGATCTTGCCCTTGGGGCTCACGGTGATCTTTTCAGGCGTCATCGTGACGAGGCCGTGCTTCACGTACGCGGCGAGCTTCTTCATCTCCCACGCGAACGTTTCGTCAAATTGGATGCCGAACTCGTCCTCGATCGCCTTCTTGTCGATCTCAAAGCGGCACATCACGGTCATGATGACCGCGCGGCGCAGCTTGTCCTCTTCGGAGAGCTTGAAGCCGCGGCAAGTCGCCAGACGCCCCGCGCGGATCGCTTCGGCCCACGGCTCGATGTCGCGGGGATTGCAGGCGTAGCCGCCCCCCACAAAGGAAATGGAGCTTGCCCCGAGCGCAATCATGTCGCATTCGGCGCGGGTGGAGTAGCCCTGGAAGTTGCGCTGAATCGTGCCGTTCACCTGCGCAATGGAGAGCTCGTCCGTCGCCTTGGCAAAGTGGTCCATGCCGATGTAGCGGTAGCCGTTTGCCGTCAGATGGCGAATGGCGTCAAACATGATGTTGACCTTTTCTTCCGTGCCCGGCAGGTCCGCGGGAAGAATGCGGCGCTGCGCCTTGAAGTGGTTCGGCAGGTGGGCGTAGTGGTAGAGCGCAATGCGGTCCGGGCTCAGCTCAATCACCTGATCGATCGTCTTTTCAAAGGACGCGCGGGTCTGCTTCGGCAGCCCGTAGATCAAGTCCATGTTGACGGAGTGAAAGCCGTTCTCGCGGGCTTCGCCCATCAGCTTTTTCACCATTTCAAAAGGCTGCAGGCGGTTCACCGCCTTCTGCACGTCGGGATTGAAGTCCTGAACCCCGAGACTCATGCGGTTGAACCCCGCCGCCCGGAGGGTCTTCACCTTGTCTTCGGGGCAGGTGCGGGGATCGACTTCAATGGAGAATTCGCCGTCAGCGGCAAAGGGGAAGCGCTCCGCAAAGCCTCCCATGAGCTTCAGGATCTCCTCGTTTGAGAGGAACGTCGGCGTGCCGCCGCCCCAGTGGAGCTGATCCAAGGTCTGACTGCCCGTGATGAGCCCCTTCACGATGTCCGCCTCCTTTAAAAGAAGGTCGATGTACTCCGCAGACTTCGTGTGGTCGCGCGTCACGATCTTGTTGCAGCCGCAGTAAAAGCACACGTCGCTGCAGAACGGAATGTGGGCGTAGAGGGAGAGCCCGGCGGGCTTTGCGGCCTTTTCTCGAGCCTTCAATTCCGCTTCGTAGTCAGCGGCCGTGAAGTCGGCGTTGAATCGGTCCGCCGTCGGATAAGACGTATAGCGCGGCGCCGGCACGTCAAATTTATTGAGCAGGTCGCTGTCAGGCAGTTCAACGCCGCTTAAGGCGGGATTGGTCATTGGGGCACCCCTTTAATAAATCGAAACAATTCACCGTCGGGCTCGGCGGGTTATTCCGCTCTTTTTTGACAAATGTCAAAACCGCAAATAGTATTGATCGTGAAGCGTGGCGTCCTGCGTCTGCCGGGCGCTGGCAATGCTTTCACTCCCGCCGGTCACGCCGCGCAGTGTAGGCCGTCGAGATTATTTGTTTATTACTGTTTCGCTTCACGGGCGAAGCCGTTCTGAGGATTCGCGATGCTCAACAACCCCACCATCAACATGGCCACCCTTCGCGTTGCCTGCTCCAACTGCAATCTGCGCGAACTGTGCCTGCCCGTGGGGCTCAACTTGAAGGAAATCGAGCAGCTCGAAGACATCGTGAGCTCCCGCCGCCGCATCAAGCGCGGCGAAGCGCTCTACCGTGCGGGCGACAAGTTTGACGCCCTCTACGCCGTGCGCCTCGGCTTTTTAAAGAGCGCCGTGATGAGCAGCGACGGCCGCGAGCAGGTGACGAGCTTTCACATGTCAGGGGACATCGTGGGGCTCGACGGCATTGCAAGCCAAGTCTACTCAAGCGACCTCATCGCTCTCGAAGACACCGAAGTCTGCATCCTTCCCAAGGAAAAGCTCGATGAACTGACGCAGAGCATGCCTGTCTGGAGCGCGCACTTTCAAAAGCTTCTCGCTCGGGAAATCGTACGCCAGAACGGCGTGATGCTCCTTTTGGGCTCCATGCACGCCGAAGAGCGTCTTGCGGCCTTCATCCTCAACCTCTCCCAGCGCTTTGAGCAGCGCGGCTATTCACGCAGCGAATTCGTCCTTCGCATGACGCGCGCTGAAATCGGGTCGTATCTGGGCCTTAAGCTTGAAACCGTGAGCCGCGTCCTCTCCCGCTTCTCCCACGACAACTTCATCATCGTCAATCAAAAGCACGTGCAGATTTTGAATTTCGACGGCCTCAGAAACATCGTAAGCGGCCAGGCCTTCAATGATCATCGAATCGAAACCGATCCTTCGATCAAGATCGCCACGGGCATCGAAGACCTCGTCACCGAAGAAGACGAATAGCGCCGTCTCCGCCTCACGCCAGCGCCCCGGATTGAGCATTTCACCGGGGCGTCTTCATTTCCAAAGCGCGTATAGTGCCCAGCGCCCGACGCAGGGCGCTCCCTTCCGCACCCTTTGCGTCCCGTCCCAACTCAAAAAGAAGGAATGTCATGGCCGACTTGAACGAACTCTTTTACCGCGACACGTACGCCCGGGAATTCACCGCGCAGGTCGTTTCCTGCACCGAAGGCGACAAAGGCTTTGAAGTCGTGCTCTCCGACACGGCGTTTTATCCGGAAGGGGGCGGCCAGCCCGCGGACCACGGCAAGCTGGGCGACGCCGTCGTCTCCGACGTGAAGCGCGTCGCGGGCGTCGTCGTTCACTTTGCCGACAAGGCACTCGCCGTCGGTTCAGAAGTGAAGGGCGTCCTCGACTGGGACCGCCGCTACGACAACATGCAGAACCACACGGGCGAACATGTCATCTCGGGCCTCATCCACCAGAAATACGGCTTTGACAACGTGGGCTTTCACATGGACGACGACGTCATCACCGTGGACTTTGACGGCGTGATCCCCGCTGAAGACATCGCCCTCATGGAAAAGGCCGCGAACGACGCGATCTGCGCAGACATCCCCGTAGGCATTCTCTTTCCCGCAGCAAACGAGCTGCAGGCAATGGCTTACCGCAGCAAAAAGGAGCTCGCGGGCAAGGTGCGCATCGTCGACATCCCCGGATGCGATCGCTGCGCCTGCTGCGGCACGCATGTCGCCAAAACAGGCGAAGTGCAGCTTCTGAAAATTCTCTCTTCGGAGAAGCATCGCGGCGGCACCCGCATTCTCTTTGTTTGCGGCGGCCGGGCGATCCGGACGCTCGCGGAAAAGAACGACGCCGTGCGCCGGATTTCGGAGCTTCTCTCCGCCAAGCCCGCAGAAGTCGCTCAGGCCGTGGAAAAGCTTCTCGCGGCGCAGGCCGCAAAAGAGAGTGAAATTCTTGACTTGAAAAAGAAGCTTCTCAGCATGAAGGCCAGCGCACTGCCTGCGTCCGACACGGTCGTCATTCACTTTGAAGAGGGGCTTGCGCCGCAGGAGCTGCGCACCTTCGCCACGATCATTGCGGAGTCCGGCAAGGCGCCCGCCGCGGCCATTCTCTCCGCCACCGCCCCCGGCGTCTACAGCTACGTCCTTTACGGACCGGCAGACAAGATGCGCGACGTGAGCAAGACCCTCAACCAGAAGTTGAACGGCCGGGGCGGCGGCAACGGCGGCTACGTCCAGGGCTCCTACAAGGCGGACGAAGCGGCGATCCGCACGGCGATCGCGGAAGTCTTCGGATCGCTCTGATCCCGCTGTTTCTGCGTCACCTTCTCTGCGGCCTGCCGGCGACCCCCGCAGAGGGCAGGCCGCCTCGTCTAGAATACCCGCAACTTTTTTCGGCGCAGGCAAAGCAATAGCCTCGCGCCCCACCTCATTTTTTGGGAGTTTCCCGCAATGGCACTTGTCAGCATGCGTCAGCTGCTCGACCACGCAGCAGAAAACGGCTACGGCGTTCCCGCTTTCAACGTCAACAACATCG
Organism: Acutalibacteraceae bacterium; assembly: GCA_963647785.1. GTDB lineage: Bacteria > Pseudomonadota > Gammaproteobacteria > Burkholderiales > Burkholderiaceae_F > Duodenibacillus. Next base: position 44,428 of record CAVJBF010000005.1, on the reverse strand, counting down.
AACAGGTTCACGCCATCATGACCGCGGCCGCCGAAGTCGGCGCCCCGGTGATCATGCAGGCCTCGGCCGGCGCCCGCAAGTACGCTGGCGAAGCTTTCCTGAAGCACATGATCGAAGCCGCCGTTGAAGAATGGCCCGAAGTGCCGGTCTGCATGCATCAGGACCACGGCCAGAGCCCCGCGGTGTGCCAGATCGCGATGCGCATGGGCTTCACGTCCGTCATGATGGACGGCTCCCTCATGAGCGACGGCAAGACGATCGCCAGCTACGACTACAACGTTGAAGTCACGAAGCGCGTCGTCGAGAACGCCCACTGCCTCGGCGTGTCCGTCGAGGGCGAACTGGGCTGCCTGGGGTCCCTTGAAACCATGAAGGGCGACAAGGAGGACGGCCACGGCACGGACGCCAAGATGACCCGCGACCAGCTCCTCACCGATCCCGACCAGGCCGCTGAATTCGTGCGCGCCACGCAGCTTGACGCTCTCGCGATCGCGATCGGCACGAGCCACGGCGCCTACAAGTTCACGCGCCGCCCCACCGGCGAAATCCTCTCCATCGCCCGCGTGAAGGAAATCCACGAACGCCTCCCGAACACCCACCTCGTGATGCACGGCTCGAGCTCCGTGCCGCAGGAATACCTCGCCGAGATCCGCGAATTCGGCGGCGACATGCGTGAAACGTACGGCGTCCCGGTCGAAGAAATTCAGGAAGCCATCAAGCATGGCGTGCGCAAGGTCAACATCGACACCGACATCCGTCTTGCGATGACGGCGGCGGTGCGTCGCTACCTCGTCGAGAATCCGAGCGGCTTTGACCCCCGCGCCTACTTGAAGAAGGCTCGCGAAGAGGCCTACAAGCTCTGCAAGAGCCGCTACCTGGCCTTCGGCTGCGAAGGCCAGGGCGCGAAGATCAAGCCCATCGGCCTCTCCGTCATGGCGGCGCACTACGCTGACGGCACGCTCGCTCAGAACGTCCGCTAAGGCGCTGATGCTGTGAACACCGGCCTGCCGCAGGTTTTTCCTTCGGCAGGCTTTTTCTTCCAAGGAGCTCTGTCATGACCATCAAGGACGCCCGGGATCTCAAAGGCAAGAGCGGCCTCACTCGCCTTGTGAACGCCGCCAAGTATTCCGCCGACGGCATCCGCACCGCCTTCAAGAACGAAGAGGCCTTCCGTCAGGAAAGTCTCGCGGCGATTGTTCTCATCCCCCTCGCTTTCTTTCTTCCCGTCGAGCTCTCCTTGAAGCTCTGGTGCGTTTTCTCCGTCGTCTTTCTTCTAGTGACGGAATTGCTCAATTCCGGCATCGAGGCGGCAATCGACCGAATCGGTCCCGAAATCCACCACTTGAGCAAGTACGCCAAGGACGCCGCAAGCGCCGCCGTGCTCTTTGCGCTCGCCTTTGCCGCCCTCGCGTGGCTCTCCGTCATCCTTTGTTTCGTTTTTGCCTGACATTTTGTTCAGGCTAGGTAAAAAGTCATGCGTCGTTTTGGGGCACGATCGATAAAATGGCGCGCATCGTCAACCGCTTCCGTTCTTTGAACGGGGAGACTCAAAACTATGTCCGGTTTAATGCAGACCAACCTGAAAAGCCTGCCGCTCGTTTATCGCGGCAAGGTTCGTGAATGTTATGCCGTCGGTCAGGACAAGCTCCTGATGGTCGCGAGCGACCGCATCAGCGCCTTCGACAGCATTCTGAGCGTGCCGATCCCCAACAAGGGAAAGGTGCTCACGCAGCTCACCCAGTTCTGGTTCGACAAGCTCACCGAAGGCATGCCCAACCAGCTCACCGGCATTGATCCGGCGACCGTGGTCGCCCCCGACGAAGTCGAGCAGGTCGAAGGCCGCTCCATGGTCGTGAAGCGCCTCACTCCGATTCTCATCGAGTGCGTCGCCCGCGGCTACATCATCGGCGGCGGCTGGAAGGACTATCAGGCGACGGGCAGCGTCTGCGGCGTGAAGCTCCCCGAGGGTCTCAAGATGGCCGAAAAGCTCCCCGAGCCGATCTTCACGCCGGCCGCGAAGGCCGAAGTGGGCGTGCACGACGAAAACATTCCGTTTGAGAAGGTCGTGGAGATGTACGGCAAGGACGTCGCCGAAAAGATCCGCGAATACACCCTCACCCTCTACACGCGTGCGGCGGAATACGCCGCGACCCGCGGCATCATCATCGCCGACACGAAGTTCGAGTTCGGTCTGGATGAGGCAGGCAACGTCTGCATCATGGACGAAATGCTCACCCCCGACAGCTCCCGCTTCTGGCCCGCTGAGCAGTACGACACCGGCATGTCGCCCCCGAGCTACGACAAGCAGTTCCTGCGCGACTGGCTTGAGAGCACGGGCTGGGACAAGGTGCCGCCTGCGCCGGTGCCGCCCGAAGACATCATTGAAAAGACCTCGATGAAGTACCGCGAGGCGCTCGTGAAGCTTACGGGCAAGGACGTCGAGTAGTTTAAAATCTCGCCCTAGAGCGGCGCGGACGACGTTTCCGTCACGGAAACGCTGCCGCGCCGATTTTTGTTATTTGGATCAGATAAAAATGACGCTTGCCAACGAAAAACCCGTGGTCGGCATTGTGATGGGCTCCTCCTCTGACTGGCCCGTCATGCAGAAGGCGGCCGAAATCCTTGAAAAGTTCGGCGTTCCCTATGAAGCGAAGGTCGTGAGCGCGCACCGCATGCCCGACGAAATGTTCGAGTACGCCGAGACCGCCCGAGACCGCGGCCTTGCGTGCATCATCGCGGGCGCAGGCGGCGCCGCGCACCTTCCCGGCATGCTCGCCGCCAAGTGCGTCGTCCCCGTGCTGGGCGTCCCGGTGCCTTCAAAGTACCTTCGCGGCGAAGACAGCCTCTACTCCATCGTCCAGATGCCCAAGGGCGTTCCGGTGGCGACCTTCGCGATCGGCGAAGCGGGCGCCGCAAACGCGGCGCTTTACGCCGTCACGATTCTCGCCGTCACCGACAAGGCGCTTTACGAGAAGCTGCAGGCTTTCCGCCAGGAGCAGAACGCTGCGGCGCGCGCCATGACGCTGCCGCCCGCCGCGTAAGGATTCGACCGATGAAATCCGCATTTCCTCTGCAGCCCGGCGCCACGCTGGGCTTGATGGGCGGCGGCCAGCTGGGGCGCATGTTTGCGCAAGCCGCCGCCACAATGGGCTACCACGTCGCCGTCCTCGAAAAAAGCGACTGCCCCGCTTCCGAAGTGTCTGCGGCCCATGTGAAGGCCGCCTACACCGACACGGCGGCGCTTGGCGAGATGAAGACCCTCACGGCGGCCGTGACGACCGAATTTGAAAACGTGCCCGCCGACGCGCTGGCGCTTCTCGCCGCGGGCGACGACGGCTGCGTCACGGCCCCCGCGGCAGACGCCGTATCGATCGCTCAAGACCGGCTCGACGAAAAGCATTTTCTCGAAGCGATCGCCGGCGTCCCCGTGGCGCCGCACGCTGCGGTGCTTTCGGAAGCGGACGCGGATTCGCTCTCGGACGATCTCTTCCCCGGCATTTTGAAGACGACGCGTCTCGGGTACGACGGCAAGGGGCAGACCACGGTGCACACGAAGGACGACGTCAAGGCAGCCTTCCGCGCGATGGGCGCCGTTGCCTGCATTCTCGAAAAGCGCCTCCCCTTGGCAAGCGAAGTCTCCGTCATCGTCGCGCGCGGCATGACGGGCGACGCCGTGACGTTCCCCGTCTTTGAGAACCACCACAAGAACGGCATTCTCGCCGAAACCGTGGTGCCTGCCCGCGTCGCCGAGTCGATTTCGGACGAAGTGCGCGGCTACGCGGAAAAAATCGCCCACGCTCTCCACTACACGGGCGTGCTCTGCATCGAATTCTTCATTCTCAATAACGGCCGCGTGGTCGCCAACGAAATGGCCCCTCGCCCCCACAACTCGGGCCACGCCACGATTGAAGCCTGCGTCACAAGCCAGTTCGAAGAGCAGGTGCGCGCCATGGCGGGGCTCCCCCTGGGGAACACCGACCTCGTGCAGCCAGCGGTGATGCTGAACATTCTGGGCGACGTCTGGTACGAAGCAAAGGACGGCGTCGAAACGAAGCGCGAGCCCGCGTGGGCGGACGTTCTCGCCGTCCCGGGCGCGAAGCTCCACCTCTACGGCAAGACCGAAGCGCGCCGCGCCCGCAAGATGGGCCACGTCACCTGCGTCGGAAAGACCGTCGAGGAGGCGCTTTCCTGCGCCAAGAAGGTCGCCGCGATTCTTCACATGGACGAACCGGTCTGATGTCACAGTTTCAGTATCCGCCCGTTGACCGGGCGGCGGTGCAGCGCGCGGCGGAAGTCCTCCGCGCGGGCGGCTTGGTCGCGATTCCCACGGAAACGGTCTACGGCCTTGCCGCGGACGCCGACAACGAGAAGGCGGTGCTTGCTACCTTCGCCGCAAAGGGGCGTCCCACGAACCACCCGCTCATCGTGCATGTCGCGGGCCCAGAAGCGATTTCGGCGTGGGCTCGCGTCGTGCCCCCGGAAGCGAAGCTGCTTGCGGAAAAGTTCTGGCCCGGCCCCCTTACGATGGTGCTCCCCAAAAGCAAGCGCTGCCAGAGCTTTGTCACCGGGGGGCAGGACAGCGTCGCGATCCGCTGCCCTTCTCACCCCTGGATGCGCGAGCTCTTGAAGGAATTCGCGGGCGACGATCATCACGCCGTCACCGCGCCGAGCTGCAACACCTTCGGCCGCATCTCGCCCACCTCGGCGCAGCATGTGGCGGACGACCTGGGCGTGAAGCCCGCGGGAAAGCTTGACATGATCCTCGACGGCGGCGTCTGCGAAGTGGGTGTTGAATCCACCATCATCAACTTGTCGGGCGCACGGCCGGAAATCCTCCGCCACGGCGCCGTCACGCGCGAAATGCTCGAAGCCGCGCTGGGCGTTCCGGTGCCTGACGCCGGAAGCGACGCGCCGCGCGCCTCAGGGCGCTTGAAGAGCCACTACGCCCCCAAAACGAAGGTGAAGCTTCTCACTGCGAACGCCCTTCGCACGACGCTTGCCGACGGCTCCACAAAGGCGGCGATCCTCGTGCGCGAAGCCACCAAGGCGGCGCTTGAAGCTGACGGCCTTCTGCCGGCAACAGGCGTTCTCACGGCCCCCGAAGCCGAGGCTGCCTACGCCCACGCGCTCTACGAGAATCTCCATCGTCTGGACGCCTTTGGCGCCGACGTGATCCTCATCGAATGCCCGCCGACGACGCCCGACTGGGCGGCTGTGAACGACCGCCTGGGACGCGCCGCCGCGGAAAAGGACAAGGCCTGATGCTATCGTCAGCGCCCGGCGCCGCCGACCCCGTCGGCGTGCTGGATTCGGGGCTCGGAGGACTCTCCGTTCTTCGAGCCCTCCGTGATCGGCTGCCTCAGGAAGACTTTCTCTACTGCGCCGACTGCGGCAACGCCCCCTGGGGCGACAAGCCGGCGGCGTGGGTGGTGGAGCGATGCGACCGGATTGCCCAGTTTCTCGTCGCCGTGCACGGCGTAAAGGCGCTGGTCCTTGCGTGCAACACGGCGACTGCGGCCGCCGCCGACCACCTGCGCACCTGGATGCCGGTGCCCGTGATCGGAATTGAGCCCGCCGTGAAGCCCGCCGTCAAGCAAAGCGCCGCTCATTGCGTCGGCGTGCTTGCCACCGCTGGCACCATCGCAAGCCCCCGCTACCGCCGTCTTCTCACGCGCTTTGCCGAAGGCGCCCGCGTGATTTCCGTCGGCTGTCCCGGCCTCATGGAGTGCGTGGAGCGCGGCGCCTTTGATGCCCCCGAAACCGAGACGCTCGTTCGGCAGTACGTGGAGCCCCTGCTCGCGCAGGGCGTTGACACGCTGGTGCTGGGCTGCACCCACTACCCCTTTCTCACCGACGTCTTTCGTCGCGTCGCGGGGGCTGATGTCACCATCCTGGAGCCGGGCGACGCCGTGGCGGCTGTCACCAAAACTCGGCTTTGCGACGCTGGCACCTTGAAAAGCTCCGGCGCCGGACGCGAACTTTTTTACATCCGAGGCAGCGAAAAGCACGAAGCCGTTTTGAAGCTCTTGTGGCCCGCCGCCTCGGGCGAAACCGTGCTCGAAATGCCTTTTTAGGAGGTTCTCACATGTCGGACTCTGCCCTTCTTCAAGCGCTCCTCACGCGCCGCAGCGTGAAGCCAAAACACCTCACGACGCCCGCTCCCACGGCGGACGCTCTCGCCGCGGCCGCCCGCGCGGCGCTGCGCGCGCCGGATCACGATGGTCTCGCGCCCTACCGCTTTGTCGTCATTCGCGAAGAAGACCGCGAGAAGCTCGCCCGCCTCTTTGAAGCCGCGGCGCGCGCCAAGACGAATGACGAAGAAAAGATCGCAAAGACCCGCTCCAAAGCCAAGAAGGGCCCCGCCATCGTCGCCTTCGTCTTTTCGCCCAAAACGGAAAGCCTCGTGAGCGAAACGGAGCAGCTCCTCACCGCGGGCGCTGCGCTGGACCAATTTCTTCTGGCCCTCAAGGCTCAGGGATTCGGCGGGATTGTTCTCTCGGGTTCTGCCCTCGAAGACGCCGGCGTGCAGGCCGCCTTTGTGAAAGCCCCTGGTGAAAAGCTCGTCGCTTGGATCACCTGCGGCACGCCGGACGCGGACGCCGCAAATCCAGCCGAAGAAACCCGCGACGGACCGCTTTCCGTCTGGGAATCCTGACTTTCGCTATTGACAAACGACCGGGCGGCGCTTCGCTTCGGCAATTGCCGTCCGATTCTCTCGTTCAAGCGCCTCAATGCTTTCGGCAATCGCCCGCATGGTAAGCGGCGAACAGCCTTCGGCCTTGTTGTTGGCGACGGCAAAGCCGCGCACGCCGGACTGATGCGCCTGCTCCATCAGCCACGCCACCGCCTCCCTCGTCACGATGTCCGCCTCCTCAATGGCGGAAAAAGGCGCCCAGTCCTGCTTCAATCCCGCAAACGTGCCGCCGTCGGCCAAGGACCAGCGCACGATCGCGTCCCCTTTCAATTTCCACGGCCCCGTCTCCACGTCCGGTGCGTCAAGGTACCGCAGCGCATTGATCTGCCGCATGACGGAAGGAAGCGTCGGATGGATGCCCACGACAAGACGAGCGCCCGTAGGGCGCAGAGCGCGAATATAGCGGCGCGTGAAAAGCGCATGCGTGCGCATCTCAATGCCATAGGTGAGAGGCAGGCCGCCGGCTTCTTTGGGAAGGTCCGCGAGGAACGACGTGATTTCGTCGATGGCGCGATGAGCGTTTGCCGGCCCCGCCACCCGCTCGCGCGGCAGCTGCGCCATTTCAAAAACGAGGACGCCGAGCTTCTCGCCCAGGCCTTCCGTCACCGGAAGCACAAAGTCCTCCACCGCTTTCTTCACATTGAGATAGTGGGGATTGGCTTCGGTGCGGCGGGAGCCGGAATGACGAATGAGGCTGTCCGTCACCGCCTGCGGCGCCTTCACGAGGAAGCGAAAGTTCTCCGGCACAGATTGGGCGAAATGCCGATAGGTGGCAACCGGGAGCGGCCGGTAGAAGGCGCGGTCAATTCCTGCCGTGCGAAAAACGGGATACGCGGCGTAGGCAGAGAGCCCTTCTTCCGCGAGTCCCGTGACAGAGCTCAACGGCCCCCAGACGATGCCCCGCCACCCGGGGAAATTCCAGCTTGAGCTTCCCAAGTAGATGTCGCGGGGCAAACGCTCCCCCAGACGCCTCAGTTCCGGATCGGGCGTCATCGGGACGATGGGCGCGTGAACGGGCGGCGCATCGTCAAAAAGGGGAGCAGTTTCTTCGGTCAAAAATTAATAGCGCTGAGGCGCTTCCGGACGGTGATGAAATCGCGGTTCGGGCCGAGGACCGTCGCCCGCGGGACAACCGCAGGCAGGGCCGCGGTGACCATCCTTGAATTGTAAGCCGTGATGACCGCCAAATCCCTGCAACTCAAAAGCTTCCAAAGCCATCTTCTGCTGGGGATCGAGCACCTTCCAGAGGACGGCGCGCTTCGCGGCCAGGTCCGCGAGCTGCTCGGCGCGAGCCTTCATCTTCGCCGCGCGCGATTCGAGCCGCGTCTGCTCGTCGTAAACCTTGGCAGGATCGCGCACTTCCTTTTTCACGTGACTCCCTGCCCACGCCACGCGAGCGTCAGCGTAGGCCTTGAAGGCCGCCTTCTGGCTGTCTTTCAAGGTGAGCACGGATTCGAGCGCCTGATTGCGCCCTTGAACCATCACTTCCGGGGGCGTCGCACGATCCGCCGCGGAACCCGCGCCAGGGCACTGGCCGGGATTGCCCGGGCACGCCGCGAAAGCGCCCGCGGCCGCCGTAAAGCCGATCAGGCCCGCCATCGTCACAACCAACGTCTTTGCGTTCATGGTTTCTTCCTCCTCAAAGTCGCCCGGCGTCAGGCGCCGGGCCGTTTCATCTTTCGTGAGGAGAGGTTATCAGGCGACACCGTGAAGAACTTCACCGACTTTGCAAAGTTTCGTCAAGCTCGCGCAACCCGAGCTGACACGCCTCGCGTCGCTTGTCCGATAGGCGTTTTTCCCAGTCGCAAGCGTCGCTTAGGTCAGTCCCCTTGTTTTAAAATAATGGGATTGTCCATTTTTCTTGCACGGAACCTACTCCATGTCGGAACTTTCCACCCTTACCGCCCTGAGCCCGCTTGACGGCCGCTACGCCCGCCAGTGCACCGAACTTCGGGACATCTTTTCCGAATCGGCCTTCATGAACGCCCGCGTGCGCGTTGAAGTCGAATGGCTCATCGCGCTCTCCAACGCCGGCTTCGCCGAGCTCGCCCCGATCAGCGCCGCGGGCTGCGCCTTCCTGCGCGGCCTCGCCGACAACTTCACGGTTGCTGACTGCGAAGAAATCAAGGCGATCGAAGCCACGACGAATCATGACGTGAAGGCCGTGGAATACTGGATCAAGGGCCGGGTCGCTCACGACGCGGAACTCGCCAAGGCGAGCGAATTCGTGCACTTTGCCTGCACGAGCGAAGACATCAACAACACGAGCCACGCGCTGATGCTCACCGCGGGCCGCAAGGCGCTCGTAGAAAAGCTCCAGAGCCTGCACGACACGATCGCGAACTACGCGCACCAGTGGGCGGACGTCTCGATGCTCTCCCGCACGCACGGCCAGACCGCGAGCCCCACGACGGTCGGCAAGGAAATGGCGAACGTCGCCGTGCGCCTTGCGCGCGTGATCGACGCCATCAAGGCCGTGAAGTTCTACGCCAAGATGAACGGCGCCGTCGGCAACTTCAACGCCCACCTCATCGCCTACCCCGACTACGACTGGGAAAGCCACAGCCGTCATGTGGTGGAGGAGAAGCTCGGCCTCACCTTCAACACGCACACGATCCAGATCGAGCCCCATGACTACATGGCCGAGCTCTTTCACGAGATCTCCCGCGCAAACACCATCCTCGTGGACTTTGACCGCGATGTCTGGGGCTACATCTCCATGGGCTTCTTCAAGCAGAAGCTGAAGGAAGGCGAGGTCGGCTCCTCCACGATGCCGCACAAGGTGAACCCCATTGACTTCGAAAATTCCGAAGGCAATCTGGGCGTGGCGAACGCCCTGCTCGTCCACCTCGCAGGCAAGCTCCCCATCTCCCGCTGGCAGCGCGACCTCACCGACTCCACGGTGCTTCGCAATCTGGGCGTCGCCTTCGGCTACTGCTTCGTGGGCTACAACGCCCTCGCCCGCGGCCTCGGCAAGCTCGAATTGAACGCCGCACGCGTCGCCGAGGACTTGGACGCCGCCTGGGAAGTGCTCGCGGAAGCCATCCAGACCGTGATGCGCCGCTACGGCATTCCGAAGCCCTACGAGAAGCTGAAGGCGCTCACCCGCGGCAAGGGCCACATGACCCCCGAAGTGATCCATGCGTTCGTTGAAACGCTGGAAATTCCGGAAGACGCCAAGGCCCGCCTGCGCGAGCTGACGCCCGCCACCTACATCGGCAAGGCGCCTGAACTCGCCCGCCGCTGCTAATCCGGTCTTCTGATCGTCCAGCCCGCATTCGCCCTTCCGGTCAATGCGGGCTTCTTTTCGTCCGTCGCCATGCCTGTCGCCGCCCTTGCTCTCATCCTCACCTCCGCCTGCCTGCACGCCTTCTGGAACTACCAGTTGAAGAAGGCGGACTGCGGCAAGGAGCTCTGGCTCCTTGTCTACCTCATCACGGCCGCGGTGTCGCTGCCCTTGATCGCCCTTTTTGACGCCGAAGCCTTCACGCGCATCACGCCCACGGGGTGGCTTGTGATTGCGCTCTCAGCGCCCATTCACGTCCTCTACGCCGTCGTGCTGCAGACGGGGTACCACAAGGCGGACTACAGCGTGGTCTACCCCACAGCAAGAGGCACCGGCCCCCTCATCACCGTGCTCGCCGCGGTCGTCATCCTCGGAAACGCCCCGAGCGCCACGGGGTGGCTCGGAATCGCCGCCATCCTCTGCGGCATCGTGCTTCTCACGCTCAAGGGAAAGTCAGCCACCGACGAAAAATCTCGTCTCTCCGCCGGGCTTTTCTGGGGATCGCTCACCGGCCTCTTCATCGCGGGCTACTCGTTTTGCGACGCCTGGGCCGTGCAGCAGGAAACGGGCCTCACGCCCCTCACGTTCTACTTCCCGTCGATCGCCCTTCGAGCGGTCGTCCTCACCCCGTTCATCCTCCAAAAGACTGGATGGAAGAGTGAAATCAAGCGCATTCTCACCACAGACCGCCTGAGAAAATCGCTCGCCGCCGTCACCGCAGGGTCGCCCGGCGCCTACCTGCTCATTCTCTACGCCCTGTCGCTCGCACCGCTTGCTTACGTAGCGCCTGCGCGCGAAGTCGGCATGACCGCCGGCGTCATCGCCGGAGCGCTCCTCTTGAAAGAAAAGCTCTCCCTCACGCGTCTTGCGGGCATCGCCCTGATGGTCACAGGCGTCATGCTCATCGGACTGTCCCGCTGACGCCTCCCGCCTTCTCCGCCCGCCGGCGCCCTCGGCGGGCGTTTTTTTACCCGCCTTGCCTGCAACAACTACGCCATTTGGTGTATCTTCTACCTAAACACCCGAGCGTTTCGGTCCGCTGCCCGTGCGCTTTGTTATGCGGGCAGTCAACGTTTTACATAGGTGCACCTTCCCGACCGGCGGGAAGGCAGCTGCTTGCATGACCTCTGCGAACTACCTTTACCCCTCCCGACTTCTCACCCGCACTTCCACCGACAGCCGCGTCTTCCTGCGCGACGAAAAAACTTCTCGAACCTACGCGGACCTCGCCATCGCCGCCAACGGCTGGAAGCTCGCATTCCTTGGCAACAACGTAAAGCGCGTCGCCCTCTGCTTCTCCGACGTCTTCAATGCCGCCGCCTCCCTTCTGGGCGCCTGGGCCGCAGGAACAACGGCGGTCCTTCCAAGCGACCCCAATGCCATCGTCTGCAAGCGTCTGGCGGACGATCACGTGCAAGGGTGCGCGGGCGACTTCCCGGACGACTGCGGCCTTTTGAAGCTCCACCCCGTGCCCACCGTCGAACCTTGCCGCGACACGTTTGATGAAAACGCGCCGCTCGTGGAGCTCTTCACCTCCGGCACGACGGACCTCCCTACGAAGGTCGTGAAGCGCTTGAAGCAGCTCTTCTCCGAAGTGGACGGCATCGAAAGCCATCCCTCCAATTTCACGTCAGAAGACGCCCTTGTCGTCTCGAGCGTCACCCCGCAGCACATCTACGGCCTCATCTTCTTTCTCTTGTGGCCCATGGCAAGCGGCCGCACCCTCTGGGGACGCCGCATCAACGGCGAAAAGGAATTGCTGGACGTCGTGACAACGCACGAGCGGATCGTCTGGATCGGGAGCACCGTCATTCTCAACAAGACGCCCGCGGATCCGCGCTGGGGCGTCGTGAAGGACCACTGGGAGACGATCATCACCTCAGGCGCCGTTCTTTCGGACGAGGTCACCCGTCGCATCATCCGCACCACAGGCCGCAGCCCCGTGGAAATCTTCGGCAGTTCTGAATCCGGCAGCATCGCCGGCCGCATCCGCCGTCTCAATTCCGACGGCACGCTCTCCTGCGGCACCTGGATCCCTGCCAAAAACGTAGAGTGGCGCATTGAGAACAACCTCCTTCTCGTGAAGAGTCCGCGCCAGCATTCCGACGACTGGGAGCCCACGCACGACCGCGTGGAAGCATCGCCTGACGGCCGCGGCTTCATCTATCTCGGCCGCGCCGACCGCATCGCGGATTTGGGCGACCGGAAGATCTCGCTTTCGGCAATGGAATCGGCCCTCGCGCCCAACGCCTTCATCAAGGAGGCGAAGGCCTTCATGCTTCACGACGAGCGCCATTCGCTTGCCGTCGTCGCCGCACTCACCGAAAAAGGCGTGGACCTGCTGCACCGCGAAGGAAAGAACGTTCTCGCCCTGAAGCTCTGCAATCTTCTTGCCGACATGTTCGACTCCTCCTGCCTGCCGCAGCGCTGGCGCTTTGTGAACGAACTCCCCGTGGACTCCGTGGGCAAGACGTCGATCACAACGCTGATGTCGCTCTTTGAACCCGCTTCGCATCAGACGGTGCTCGTTTCGCGCGACGCTGAACACGCCGTCTTCTCGGTGACCATCCCCTCCACGTCACCCTTTTTCAAGGTGCGCACCAAGGTCTACATCATCCCGGGGCTGCAGCAGATTCAGCTTTCCATGATGCTCGCCCGCTCCGTCTTCCCGGTGCCCGAAGCCTTCACAGGACTCTCCGACATGAGTTTCCCGCTTCCCGTGCCTGCGAATCAGACCTTTGACGTGGAGCTCTCGTACGAAAAGGAAACGAAAGCCGTTCGCTTTATCTGGCACACCAAGGAGGCCGTCATCGCTCAGGGGCGCATCTCGTTTGACGCAATCTGATTTTCAGTGGTTTTACCCTTGTCTCCCCGAACGGTCTCCGCCTTTCGGGGAGTTTCTTTTCAGAAGGCTTGGCGGCATAATTTCGCGTTTGTTTTTCTCTGAAACCGCTTCTTGTTTTCACTCCATGCCTGACCGCATTTTTCTTAACGTCGTGAACTGCATCGGCGCCGCCGGAACCAATCTAGTGAAGACGCGGCGCACGCTCTTTTCGCCGGATTTTTCGCCTCTGCCGTCCTACGACGGCTTCATCGACGGCAAGAAAATCGCCTACGGCCTGGTGACAGAGCTCACGGACGATCCGTTGCGGCCGGACTACCGGCAGACTCGCACGGAAAAGCTCACCGAACAGTGCCTCGCCGAACTGCCCGGCGTCTTTGACCTCGTCAAAAAATACGGCGCCCACCGCGTCGCAGTCGTTCTGGGCGCCTCCACGTCCGGCATGCACGAAATCGAAGCAGGCATGAAGACCCTCAAAAACGAGGGGAAGCTTCCGGCCGACTTCTCTGTCGACGTTCTGAATCTCGGACGTCCCGCAGAATACGTCGCCCGCCGCATCGGCGCGGCGGGGCCCGTTTACACCGTAAGCAACGCCTGCGCCTCGGGCGCCATGGCGCTTGCTTCGGGCGCCGAACTTCTGCGAGCCGGACTCGCGGACGCCGTGGTCGCAGGCGGCATCGACGGCTTCTCCCGCTTCACGACGCTGGGCTTTGCGGGGCTGGGCGCCCTGAGTTCCGCCCCCTGCAAGCCTTTTTGCGAATCCCGCAACGGCATCAATCTCGGCGAAGGCGGCGCGCTCGCCATTCTCACGCGCGAAGAAAGCCCCGTTGAATTGGCGGGCTGGGGCGTCACAAGCGACGCCTACCATGCCTCAGCCCCTCACCCTGACGGCCTGCAAGCGTCCTGCGCCATGGGAAAAGCGCTCGCGGCGGCAGGGCTTGCGCCTGAGGCCATTGACTTCGTGAGCGCACACGGCACGTCCACCGTTTTGAACGATGCGATGGAAGCCAAAGCCGTTAACCGCGTGCTGGGCCCCTGCGCCCGCATGGCGTCACTGAAGCCTTATACGGGGCACACGCTCGCAGGCGCCGGCGCCCTGCAGGCCGCCTTTGCCTGGATGCTTCTCACCGAAAATCCCGAAGGACGGCTCTTCGTGAACCGCACGGGCGGCGTGAAGGATCCCGCGCTCTCGCCCATTGACCTCGTGGAAAAGCCGGTCAGTCTCGGCCGGCCGCTCAACGCCGTCATGGGCAACGCCTTTGCCTTCGGCGGCTCCAACGCCGTGCTTGTCTTCAAAAGGAATGCCGAATGACAGCGCAGAAAATCACCTTGACTCCCTCAGAACTCCTGCCACACAAGCCGCCGATGCTGCTTCTCACGTCCTGCGGCGAGGCGACGGAGGACACCGTCACCGCGCAGTGCGTCATCGGCCCGCAGTGCCGGCTTTTCCGTCTGGCGGACGGCCATTACGGCGCGTGGATCACAATTGAACTCATGGCGCAGACGGTGGGAATCTATGCCGGCCTCAAGAACCGCCACGAGGGCGCTGCGCCCAAGATCGGCTTTCTTTTGGGAACCCGTCGCCTCACGATTCATACTGGCGACCTCGCCGAAGGCGACGTGATCGATCTCTCGGCCCGCTGCATCTTTTACGCCGACACGGGGCTCCCCTGCCAGTTTGACTGCCGGGCGAGCATCGCCGGACGAGAAATCGCCGCCGCCAACCTCACTGTTTACCAACCTGACTCGACTAGCGAATGGAAAAACTGACTGTTCTCGTGACAGGCTCGTCCCGCGGCATCGGCCGCGCCGTGGCGCTTCGCCTCGTCAACGCCGGCTACACCGTCGTGGCGCACGGCCGCTCGACTTCCGCGGCGCTCACTGACACCCTGTCTGCGCTGCAGGCAGTGAATCCTGACTGCCGTGCGCTCACATTTGACGTCGCCGACCGCGAAGCTGCCGGCAAGGCGCTCGCCGACGACGTCTCTCAGTTCGGCGCCTACTACGGCATCGTTCTCAACGCGGGCATCAGCCGCGACGGCACCTTTGCCGCCATGCCGCCCGAGGACTGGGACGCCGTTCTCAAGACGGACCTTGACTCTTTCTACAACGTGATTCAGCCCCTCGTGATGCCGATGGTGCGCCGCCGCAAGCCGGGCCGCATCGTCGCCATGAGCTCCGTCTCCGGCGTGATCGGCAACCGCGGCCAGGTAAACTATTCCGCCGCCAAAGCGGGGCTCATCGGCGCCGTGAAGGCGCTCGCGATGGAATTGGCAAGCCGAGCCATCACCGTGAACGCCGTGGCGCCGGGGCTCATTGAAACCGACATGGTCACCAACGAAGTGCTCGAACACGCCCTGCCCTATGTTCCCATGCGCCGCCCCGGAAAGCCCGAGGAAGTGGCGGCTGCCGTCGCCTTTCTGATGTCAGAAGACGCGGGCTACATCACGCGTCAAGTGATTGAAATCTCCGGAGGTCTCTCATGAAGGAACGCCGCGTCGTCGTCACAGGCTTGGCCGGCATCAGCCCGCTGGGAAACAGCTGGGAAGCGGTTCGAGAGAAGCTTCTCTCCGGCACCAACGCTGTGCAAATCATGGATGAGTGGAGCAACATCACCGGGCTCAAGACTCAGGTGGCCTGCCCCGCCGCCCCCTTTGAACTTCCCGCCGACCGCTACAACCGCAAGAGCATGCGCTCCATGGGACGCGTGGGCGTCATGGCGGTCCGCGCCACGGAATGGGCCTTGGAAGACGCGGGGCTTTTGAACGATCCCCTCGTCACCTCGGGCGACATGGGCATTGCCTACGGCAGCTCCGCGGGCAACCCGTCCGCCATTGCCGACGTGTCGAACCTTCTCCTGCAGCGCACGACAATCGGGATGAACGCCAACACCTACGTGCGCATGATGTCGCACACGGCGCCCGTCAACATCGGCCTCTTTTTCAAAGTGCACGGCCGCCTCATCCCGACAAGCTCGGCGTGCACGTCGGGCTCTCAAGGGATCGGCTTTGCGTACGAAGCCATCCGCTTCGGGCGCCAGACGGCGATGATCGCCGGCGGCAGCGAAGAACTTGACGCAAGCGACGCCGCCATCTTCGACACGCTCTTTGCGACAAGCACCGAATACAACGCCACCCCTGAGCTCACGCCTCGCCCCTTTGACGCGAAGCGCGACGGCCTCGTGATCGGCGAAGGCGCCGGCACGCTGATTCTGGAGGAGCTCGAGCACGCCAAGGCTCGCGGCGCCCGCATCTACGCGGAAATCGTGGGATTTGCCAACAACACCGACGGCACCCACGTCACGAGCCCCCAGTCCGAACAGATGGCGCAGTGCATGCGCATGGCGCTCGCTGACGCCGGCCTGCACCCCGAAAACATAGGCTACGTGAACCTGCACGGCACCGCCACCGAGCGAGGCGACGCCGCTGAAAGCGCCGCCACAAACGCCGTCTTCGGCGCGAAGACGCCCGCCTCCACCTTGAAGAGCTACATGGGCCATACGCTCGGAGCCTGCGGCGCCTTGGAAGCCTGGATGACGATTCAGATGATGCGCGAGGGATGGTTTGCGCCCAACGTCAACTTCACGCAGAAAGCCGACGACTGCGCCGAACTGGACTACCTTTGCGGCGAACCGCGCAAAATTGACACCGACTACGTGATGAGCAACAACTTTGCCTTCGGCGGCATCAACACCTCGCTCATCTTCAAGCGCTGGAAGGAATAGCACCATGGTTCAGAAGAAAACCAGCATCATCGAAGCGCTCCTTGATGCGCAGCAGATCGCCTTTGCGCCGTTTGTCTTTCAAGCGACGGTCGCCGCAAAGCGTCTCGGCATTCTGAAGACGCTCTCTGATCATGCCGAGGGCCTCACCGTGACCGACATCGCCCAAGCGCTTCACCTCACGCCCTACGCCGTTCAGGTGGTGACCGAGCTTCTCACCGCCGCAGACGTCATCGCCCGCACCGACGGGCGACTCACGCTCACAAAGACAGGCGACTGCCTTCTCTTTGACCGCATGACCGCCGTCAACCTCGACTTCACCGCGGACGTCTGCTACCGCGGGCTTGATCATCTGCAGGAAGCCCTCACGACCGGAAAGGCCGCAGGCCTGCAGGAGCTGGGGCAGGGCTGGGAGACGATCTACCCCCACCTCTCCGAACTCGATCCTCAGGCAAAGGCCTCGTGGTTCGGCTTTGACCACTTCTACTCCGACGGCGCCTTCCGCGACTGCGCCCGCTGGCTCAAGAAGAACGCCGCCCCCAAGCGTCTTTTTGACGTAGGCGGCAACACCGGCAAGTTCGCTGGCGTGTGCCTGAGCGAAATGACGGATTTGGAAGTGACGATCATCGATCTGCCGCAGCAGTGCCGGCTCGCCCAGGCCAACCCAGAC
Source organism: Acutalibacteraceae bacterium (assembly GCA_963647785.1). Classification (GTDB taxonomy): domain Bacteria; phylum Pseudomonadota; class Gammaproteobacteria; order Burkholderiales; family Burkholderiaceae_F; genus Duodenibacillus. The sequence continues at coordinate 27,215 of CAVJBF010000005.1, read as the reverse complement.
CTCTCTGACGTGAAGGCCCGGCTTTCAACAGCGGGCGTCAACTGGCTTGATCCCGAAGCGTCACCCGCAGTGCAGGGAAAGGCTGACATCGTCTGGATGAGCCAGTTCCTTGACTGCTTCACGCCGGACCAGGCCATGAGCATTCTGAGACGCATGACGCCCTTCCTTGCCCCTCAGGGCCGCATCGCCATCCTTGAATGCCTGTGGGACCGCCAGCCCTACGAGGCCGCCCGTCTGAGCCTTCTGGGCACCTCGCTCTACTTCACGGCGATGGCCAACGGCAACTCCCGCTTCTTCTCAGAGCCGGAATTGCGCGACATCATCCGCCGCGCCGGCCTGGAAGTGGAAAGCGTCGAAGACCGTCTCGGCGTCTCCCACACCCTTCTCATCTGCCGCCCCGCCTCGTGATGATGCAGTTTCATTACCAAGACCTCTATGCGGCGCTGCCCGGCTTTGTCGGCACGGACGCTGTCCGCCAGGCGATTGCCTCCGACGCCTCCATCGCTTCGGACGGCGAACTTCCCGCGTGTCCCGTGCCCGTCATGCTGCGCCGGCGTCTCACGCCCTTGGGAAAACTTGTCGTGAGCGCCCTCCATGCCGTGGGCGTCAAGGATGAAGAGCCCTTTGTCGTCGCTTCGAGCTGGGGCGACTCCGTGCGCAGCATGACGCTGGTGCAGGAGATGACGGAATCGGGCGACGTGAGCCCCTCGGGCTTCACGTCGAGCGTGCACAACGCCACGACGGGCGCGGCGGGCATCTGGCTCAAGAACCATGCCGACTGTCCGGCGGTAAGCGCCGGCAACTTCACGACGGAAGCGGGGCTCACCGAATGTCGTCTCCTCCTGGAGTCCCATGAAAGCGTCGTTTTCGTGCGCGCCGAAGCGCCGCTGCCGACGCTCTGGTCACAGCCCCCGCATTGCACGGAGGCGCCAGCCTACCCCTACGTGTGGGCGATGCGTCTCGTCCGAAATGGCGGCGAGGGCCGCTTCTCGCTCGAGCCCAACGCCTCCCCCGAACTGGCGTCCGTCCCCCTGCTTTCCGCGCCCGAAGACCTCGTCTTCCTTTTGGACGATTCCCGTTGCTGGCTGCACGCCTGCGACGGCAGGAGCTGGACATGGCAGAAGTGATGAGGCAAATCGACTACGGCTGGCGCGTCATTGTCACCGGATTCGGCTTTCTGCTCTTCACCGTCATGGGACTCCTCTTTCGGTTTGTCGCCTGCCCGCTTCTGACGCTCGTCTGCCGCCATCCGCGCACGAAGGAACTCACAGCGCGGCGTGTCGTGCAGCTCAGCTTTGCCTTCTTTTTGTGGCTGATGGAGCTTCTAGGCCCCGTAAAGATTGCCGTCACCAACCGAAAAAAACTTGTCGAGCCAGGCCTTCTCATTTGTCCGTCACATCCCACGCTCATTGACGTCGTCATCCTGATGTCAATGATTCCGAACGCAAACTGCATCGTAAAGGCAAAGCTCCTTGCATCTGCCGTCCTTCGCGCCCCCATCACCACCTCGGGCTACATCGCCAACGACAGCGGCCCGGAGCTCGTCACGGCCTGCGCCAAATCACTTGAGCAAGACGACACGCTCATCATTTTCCCGGAAGGCACGAGAAGCACGCCGGGACAGCCTCCCCATTTGAAGCACGGCGCCGCGGCTGCCGCGCTCGCCGCCCGACGCGACGTCACGCCCGTGCGCATCACCTGCGAGCCCCCGGCTCTTATGAAGGGGATTCGTTGGTACACCATTCCGGCACGGCGCATGCAGATTTCTGTTACTGTGCTGGATTCCATCGACATAAAGCCCTTTCTCGCACTCGAAGCCGAAGAAGGGCGCCCCAAAGCTGTGCGGCGCCTCACCGAGACGCTCACGAATCGACTTTTCCCTGATTTCTCCCCTGAGAGACACTCATGAGCAACGAAGCACTCATTGAAGAACTGAAGGCGCTCATCATCGAAGCGCTCAATCTTGAAGACGTCACGCCCGCGGACATCGAAACCGATGCTCCGCTCTTTAACGAAGGGCTGGGACTTGACTCCATCGACGCGCTGGAACTTGGGCTGGCGCTCAAGAAGAAGTACGGCATCACCATCACCGCCGAAAGCGAAGACAACAAGAAGCACTTCGCGAGCGTCGCTGCGCTCGCGGCCTTCGTCGCCGCCAACCGCGCCTGATCGATACAACTAGACGACACCATGGTTACTGAACAGCAGATTTTTGAAGAACTCAAGAAAGTTCTCATCGAAACCTTCGAAATCGAAGCCGAAAAGATCGTCCCCGAAGCCAAGATCTACGACGACCTCGACATCGACTCCATCGATGCCGTGGACCTCATCGTGAAGCTGCAGCCCTTCATCGGCGCGAAGAAGATCACCCCCGCGGCCTTCAAGTCCGTGCGCACGATCGGCGACCTTACGAAGACCCTCACGGGCATCATCAACGGAGACGAGGCGGCCTGACGTGATCCGCTCGGGGCGCATCCTCTTTGGCGTGCTGCTCGCGCTCTATCCCTTTGCGGTCTACTGGAGCGTCAGTCACCACGCCGTGCACTGGGCGGCGGCGCTTTTGGCGGCGGCCGCCCTTTTGCAGGCGGTCACGTCAAAAAGTCGCGTGAGCTGGTTCTGCGCCGCCGCGGCGGGGCTTCTCGCCATGGCGGCCGTTGCCACGGAAGCATCGCTTCCGGTGAAGTTCTACCCCGTCGCCGTCAATGCGGCGTGGCTCGCGTTCTTTTCGCTTTCGCTCACGGGCGAAAGCGTGGTGGAGAAGCTCGCAAAGCTCCGAGAGCCGAATCTGCCGCCGGAAGGCTGTCGCTACTGCCGCAAGGTGACGATGGCCTGGTGCGGCTTTTTCATCGCCAACGGCGCCCTCGCGCTTGACAGCGCCCTCAATCGTTCGGACGCCTGGTGGGCGCTCTACAACGGTCTCATCGCCTATGGTCTCATCGGACTCATGTTTGCCGGCGAATGGCTCATCCGACGGCTTGTGCGAAAGTCGAAATAAAAATGAACGACATGCACTACATTTACCTCACTCAAATCTTCTCGCGCTGCGACGCCGATGATTTTCCGCTCGTCACCGACGGACGGACCGTGCGCACCTGGGGTGAATTCACCCGCGCCGCCAACGGCTGGAAGATGGCGTTTGAAGCCGCCGGCATAAAGCGCGCCGCGCTCTATTTCTCCGAACTCTTTGATTCCGCCGCAGCGCTTTTCGGCGCCTGGGCCGCCGGCGTCACCGCCGTGCTGCCGGCAGATACGGCACAGAGCACCTGCGATCGCCTTGCGGGCGGGATCGCCGACGCCTGCGCCGGGGACTTTCCTGCCGACCTGACGCTTCCCCGCGTCACAGCCATGGCGACGGACGCGCCCTGCACCGCACTCATTGATGAAAAGAAAGAGCTTCTGGAACTCTTCACGTCGGGCTCCACCGGCGTGCCCGCGCGCGTCATCAAGCGGCTCGAACAGCTCTTTTCCGAAGTGGACAGTATCCGACAGCGCCCGGAAGCGGGCGGCCGCGCCACCGCCGACGCGCTTGTGCTCTCCACCGTAAGCCAGCAGCACATCTACGGCCTGCTCTACTTTCTTCTCTGGCCGATCGCGGCCGGACTCTCCATCTGGCCCCGCCGCATCTCGCAGCCGCAGGAGCTCTTTGATGCGGCAAGATTTCGGCCGCACTGCGCCTGGGTGGCAAGCCCGGCGCTCTTGAAGCGCCTGCCAGAAAGCCCGGACTGGGAAATGGTTCGCGATCGCTGGCAAGTGATCTTCTCCTCGGGCGGACCGCTCTCGGACGACGCTTTAAAGCGCACGCTCACCCTCACGGGCGTCTCGCCCACGGAACTCTTGGGCAGTTCGGAAGCGGGCGGCATCGCCACCCGAAGCCGCGCGCTCGACGCCGACGGAAACATCGCCGCCACGCCCTGGCGTCCGTTGCCGTCCGTGCAATGGAAATCCGTGGACGGGCTCCTTGCCATTCGCGGCCGCCAGCTCTATTCAAGCGACTGGGAGATCACCAGCGACCGGATTGAAATCAATTCCGACGGCGAAACCTTTCAGCATCTCGGACGCGCCGACCGCATCGTGAAGGTGAACGAAAAGCGCGTGTCGCTCACCGCGGTTGAAAAGGCGCTCACCGACTCGCCGCTCGTAGCCGCCGCCAAGGCGCTGCAGCTAACAGACGGCCGACGCTCGCTCGCCGCCGTAGCGTCTCTTACCCGGGAGGGGATCGCGCTTTTGCGCACGAAGGGCAAGTTCGCCCTCGTTCAGACGCTCAAAAGCGAGCTCGCCAAGTCCTTTGAACGCATCTGTCTGCCGCGCCGCTGGCGCTTTGTGACGACGCTTCCGGAAAATTTCATGGGAAAGACCACGACCACCGCCCTCGCTCCCCTCTTTGCACCAGAAGCCTTGCAATCCGTGTGCGCCGAGAAGACGGAAAACTCCGCCACCTTCGTCGTTTCTGCTCCAGCGGATCTTCCCTTCTTTGAAGGCCATTTTCCCGGCTTTGCCATTCTCCCCGGCCTCACCCAGATTCAATGGGCTGTAGAGCTTGCGCGGACGGCCTTTGCGCTGCCCCCACACTTTGCCGGCCTCTCGAACCTCAAATTCATGAAGCCCGTCCGACCAGGCGCCACCGTGGAATTTGCCCTGACGCTCTCAGACGACCAAAAGAGCGCGGCCTTCACGATCATGTCCGCGGGCGACACGCACGCCAAGGGAAAGCTCCTTTTTTCCGACGAGGTTCCGGCGTGAGCGAAACCGCCTTCCATCCAATCGCTCTCATCCCCGTCTACGACCACGAGTCCTGTCTAGCTGACATTGTGGCGGCGTTGCGAGCAAAGGGGCTTTTCGTGCTGCTGGTGGACGATGGCTCTCATGCGTCCTGCGCCCGCGAAGCTGCGCGCGTAGCGACTTCAACGCCCGGCGTCTTTCACGTGCGTCATGCCAAAAACGGCGGCAAGGGCGCCGCGGTCATCACGGGCTTTGAAACGGCAGCGAACCTCGGGTTCACGCACGTTCTTCAGATTGACGCCGACGGCCAGCATGATCTTGGCGCCGTGAATGCCTTTCTTGCTGCGGGTCGCGCCCGACCTGGGGCCATGATCTGCGGCACGCCGGTCTATGACGACTCGGTGCCTGCGTCGCGATTGAACGGCCGCAAGATTTCCAACTGGTGGGTGCACGTCAATTCGCTTTCCACCGCCGTCGACGACGCCCTCTGCGGCTTTCGCGTCTATCCTCTCGCGGCCGTCCTGCCGCTTTTAAAGCGCGAACATGTGGGAAAACGCATGGACTTTGACGTAGAGATTCTGGTGCGGCTCATCTGGCAGGGCACTGTCATTGAAAACCAACCCGTGCATGTCACCTATCCGCAAGACGGCGTCTCTCACTTTGATATGGTGAAGGACAATGTCAAGATAAGCCTCATGCATGCCCGGCTTTTCTTCGGCATGCTTCGGCGCCTGCCGAAGCTTCTTTTGCAAAAGGCGGCAGCCGCATGACAAACGCCGCCAAGCATTCGCGCCACTGGTCTTCGATTTCCGAAACGACGACCGTCACCGGCATCCGCATTCTTTATTTCCTCTATCGTCTGGGCGGGCGTTTTCTCTTCTGGATTTCACTCTGGCCCGTGATCGTCGTCTACTGGGCGATGCTCCCCAACATGCGCCGCGTGAGCCGCCTTTACCTTGAGCACGCCCACTCCTGCGGGGCGCTCGCCTCGGCGCCCACAGTCTTCACGACGTTTCATCACTTCTTTCGCTTTGCGGACACCCTTCTTGACAAGCTGCTTGCCGTCGGCGGGCGCTTTAAGGAATCCGCCCTCAAAGTCGTGGGACGCGAGGCACTTTTTGAAGATCCGCGCGGCGCAGTCCTCGTCACTGCCCACATGGGATGCCTTGAACTCTGTCAAGTGATTGCAGAAAAGAAAGCCGTCCGCCGGCTTCACATCCTCACGCACACGCAGATGAGCCGCCGCTTCATGCGCATTTTGACGCGGCTCAACCCTACGATCGAAATGAGCCACATCGAAGTTTCGTCCCTCACGCCAGCGACGCTTGTGACGCTTTCGGAAAAAATCGCCGCGGGCGACTACCTCGTGATCGTAGGCGACCGCACGCCCATTGGCTCGGACGCTGTATCACGCGCCTGCTTCATGACGGAGGAAGCGCCGTTTCCAAACGGCTTTGCGCTGCTCGCGACACTGTTGCAATGCCCGCTCTGGTCCATGCTCTGCCGCCGAGAAACGGAAGCCGGAAGCGCCGCCCGCTACCGCGTGTCGTTTGAGAAGCTCTGGGAGCCAGAGCCCATTTCCCGCAAGGCGCGCGCCGAACATTTCGCCCGACTTACGCAGCGATTTGCCAGCGTGCTTCAAAAAGAACTCGCGGCGTCTCCCTTTGACTGGTTCAATTTCTTTGACTTCTGGCATCAGGGCGCCGGCCGCATCAAGGATTGATCCATGCCGATTTTTTATCGATTTCGCACTGGTTCCGCTCTGTTAGCGATCATTGCCGCGTTTTCCGCAAGCGCCGCTGACCTTTCCGTCGAAACACTGCTCGCGACAATTGAGCAGCCCGACGCGCTCACGGCGGACTTCACTGTGGAAAAGCGAACGCCCGCGGTCTCCGTGCCATTGAAAAGCGAGGGCCGTCTGGTGCTCTCGAAGGACAAGGGGATGCTCTGGATCACCACTGCACCGTTTGAAGACGCGCTGGGTTTTTCCAAAACAAAGCGCGGGCACTTGGACGACAACGGCCGCTGGGTGGTGGAAGCGAGTCAGGCGGCCGGCCGCGCGCTCGAAATGACACAGAAATTCATCGCCGCGGGACCTGAAGCGCTCAAGGATCACTTTTTTCTCTCGCCTTCCGGCACAACGGCCGACTGGCAGCTGCTTGCCTCCCCCAAGGGCGGCACGCCCGCGCAGTTTCTCACCGAAGTGCTCTTGGCGGGCGGCAAGCACTTAAAGCGCCTTCAAATCGTGCAAACCGACGGAACCATCACGCGAATTGAGTTCTCCCATGTCAATCCGTCGGCCGTCATCGCAGGCGAAGACCACCAGCGTCTGGAGAGCCTGCAGTGACGCCGCCCTCCGATCGCTTCTTTCGCCGGGCAACCGTCCTTTGGGCGGTCTTTGTCGTCGCGCTGCTTCTCGCCGCTGCCTTCACGCTTGACGCCTCTCGCGTCAAAACCGACGTCCGGTCGCTTCTTCCACAAGAAGAGCAGACGGCTGACGCGTCAAAAGTCTTCTCCGCTGTCGCTGACAAAAACGCCGGGCGCTTTTTCGTCACTCTTTCCGCTGACACCGCTGACGGCGCCATCGCGGCCGCTGAAGCCGCTGAACAATCCTTTGCCGCGAGCGGCCTCTCCGTCACCAGCGCGGACACCCAAGCCCTGCAAGAAACGCTGCGGTTCCTTGCTCCCTTCCGTGCGGTCTTTCTCACGGAACGTGACAAGGCCTTCCTTCAAGGCGCATCAGACGCCGCCATCGCCAAGCGCGCTCTCCGAAATCTCTACCGCCCCGTCGCCTCGGTGCTGCTGCCGTGGCAAGACGATCCGCTCGGACTTTTTGCCGCTCGCTTTCAGGAGCTTTTTTCGGACCCTCGATTTTCCGTTGAAGGCCGCTTTCTCACCGTCGGCAGCGCGGCGGATCCACGCTCCTTTGCCGTCGTGCTCAATGTGTCCGCCACAAGCGCCATCGCTCTTTCCGGCACACCGCTCACGGATGCCCTGAGAAGTGCGCGCGCTGCGGCCCAGACAGTTACGCCCCAGGCAGTGCTTGCCGCCGCCGGACCGCAGCTCATGGCAGAAGCCGCCGCATCCGCCGCACAAAAAGAAGCCACCCTCATCGGCACCGTGTCCGCCGTCGGCATTGCGCTCATGGTGCTCGTTTTTCTGCGGGCGCTCACGCCCGCTCTCTGGATGGCGGCAACACTGGGCCTGAGCTTTCTCACCGCCACAGCATCCGTCTGGCTCGCCTTCGGAGAAATCCATCTTCTCACGATCGTCTTCGGCGCGACGCTGCTGGGCGTCGCGGCGGACTACGTCTTTCACTACCTCACCGAGCTCTTTCATCAGCCGACAGGCGAAGCCGCCCGAAGAGAACTCGCGGGCGGACTGTTCGTTTCTCTGCTCACGTCGCTTGCGGGCTACTGCGTCATGTTCTTCGTGCCGATGCCAGCACTGCGTCAGATGGCGCTTTTCTGCATGACGGGCCTCGCTTCCGCCTTTGCCTTTGTGATGCTGTTCGGCCCCGCCGTCACCCGACCTCGCCCCATGCCTGCGCTCACTCAGCGCTGGGGAGAAACACTTGAGCGAAGTCTCCAGCTGTCGTCAAAGAAAACCGCCGCCCTCACTGCGTTGCTTTGCCTTTTGGCCGCTCCCGGTCTGATGCGGCTGGCAAGCGGTGACGAACTCGCGCTCTTGAACAGCATTCCTGCCAAGGTGCTTGCCGAACAGCAGGCGGTCTCCGAAAAAGTGGCGCCGACGAGTCCCGGGCAGTTTTTCGTCGTGCGCGGCCTGACGACAGACTCCGTCCTGGAACACCTTTCCCAACTGAAGCCTTTATTGAACAACGCCGTAAAAAATGGCGTCATCACGGGATTCCGCACGGGAGACGGACCGCTTCTTTCCAAGGCGGAGCAGATGCAAAATCGACGGCTCACCGAGACCGCCAATCGTCAGGCGATCGCTGCGACGGAAAAGACGCTCGGCGCCCCCGTGGCTTCGCCCGCCTCAACCGCCGACATGCCCCTCACGCTTCAAGACTGGCTCAAGAGCCACGCCGGCCGGCTGTTCGCCTCCTTCTGGCTTTCGGACACCGAAACTGTCGTCTACCTTTCGGGCGTCACGCCGGTTTCGCTCGAACCACTGTCGCTTCTGGCCAAGCAAGTGCCGGGCGCATCGTTCGTCAACACCACCGGCGGCATTCGCGCGAGCCTCAGCCACTGGCGCAGCAACATCCTGCTAGTGCTTGCCGGCGCCTTCTGTCTGATGGCGGCATTCCTTGCCGTCATCTACCGAAAAAAAGCTGTCCGCATGTCGCTCCCCACCGCGCTAGGCCTTTTCTGCACCGCGGGCCTTCTGGGGTGGCTCGACGTCCCTGTATCACTTTTCACCGTGCTCCCCATGATTCTCCTGCTAGGCCTCGGCGCTGACTATGCCGTGCTGCTTTACGCCAAGCCAGCAGGCATTAGCGTGCACGTCTCCGTCTTTCTTGCCGCCATGAGCACACTGCTTTCCTTCGGCCTTCTGGCTTTTTCTTCAACGCCAGCATTGCGCCACTTTGGACTAGCGCTCTGGATCGGCCTTTCCTTTGTCTGGTTCTATACTATGTTGCTTCGCCCGAACTCTACGGGCTGCTAAGACAACAAATTTGGGAGTCTTACATGCTTAATCGTGTTCTGACCACTGTCGGCGCTGTCGCCATGCTCGGTCTTTCGCTTCCAGCATTCGCCGCCCCCATGCTGGTCATTCCTGTCCAGCGAATCGCATCGCCAATGACGCTTGAGCAAGTGCAGAAGTGCGTCGTCAATGCAGCGACCAAGCATCAGTGGCAGATTGTCAGAAAAGATAAAAACTCCGTATTGCTTCGTTACAGTCGGAACGCCAAATGGGCAGCAGACGTTAAAGTGACCTACTCAACAAAACAGTACAAAATTGATTACGTAGACTCCTACGGTCTCAAATATAAAGAAGCAAACGGCCTAGGCGATATCCATCGGAACTACAACCGTTGGGTAAACAACCTGAATAACACAATTCAGAAGAATCTTTCTCTTCTCTGATTTTTATTATGAAAAAAAGCCAGCAGCTCACCACTGAGCATGCTGGTCTTTTTTCGCAACCACAAAATATTACCTCTTCAAGATCTTGGCCTTTTCCGCCTCAAACTCTTCCTCAGTCAAAGCTCCCGACACCTTCAGTTGCTGAATTTGCATCAGCTGTTCGTACTTGTTTTTATTCTCCACCTCAATTTTTTTGCGCGCTTTTCTATTAGGGACAGTTGCATCATCAACATTTTCAGTACAAGCGAAAATAAGCTCTACTCGTGCCTTATCTTTAAAATTCGCATAAGCCGATCGAGTTCTCAGCAACTGAAAATGTTTACCCTGTTTTCGACAATATTTAGCCCCAATCCGTTCAAGCTTATTTTCCAGCTTAAACGCCAACGCTGTCTCCGTAGCAGAACTCATGCATGTACGATATTCTGTAAGTCCCTGAGTATTCCGAGAAACTTCGACTTGAGGCACATCTGCCCAACATTCCTTTGACGACTCAACAGGTGTTGGAGCGATATAGGTCGAACATCCAGTAAAAAATATCACTGACGATACTGCAAAAATCTTATACAAGTTCATATAATCACCTTTTATTGTGGTTTCTTAACTTTCCCCCGTATTGTGCCTTACGTACACCACAAGAGAAATTTTTTCAATCTAATTCTTCTAAAACATTCAGTGCGTTAATTGACAATAACTTGATTCTGTCAACCTAATTTATATTGCATTTTATCACTACCATTTACAAGAACAAACTCTTCCAATTGACTGTTTTACCTCACCATTGACCAGCACCAATTTGCACCGTCCCTCCGACAACTTCGCCACCACCCGCAAGTAACCACCTTCCAAAAAATGCGACCAAACAGCATCCCGCTGACTGCGGCAGGCCCCAACAGCCTTCACCGATGCTTCAATACTCTTTCCGGCGATTAAATCCCCAAAATCTCGCTTGATCTCCTCGCCCTCCGACTCCAGAAGTCTCTCCACCGAAGCAAGACTCCCCGTCTGCATCCAGTAGGAACCGAGCACCCGCCGATTCAGGTAGCACGTAATCGACCACGGGTTGTAAATCCCCTTGACGGAACCAAAAGCATAACCGTCGTACCACTCTCTCACGCCCGTTCGATCCGTGAGCCCAAACTCCTCCATCGCGGCAAAGACCTCCGCCTCCGTAAAGCCAAAGGCTGTCTGGTACTTGTCGGTGAGCGTCGTCACCACATCCGCATCAAAGTCCACCAACAGAGCCTCTGCGCTCGCGCAAGTAACGCCCACAAGCAGTCCGCGCTCCAAACTCTCGTTCAACTTGAAAGTGCAACTCATGAAAGGCTGCAGGAAAGCGGTCAGCTCCGCTTCATACCCCTCACGCGTCGCCGCCAGCAACGGGGTGTCGTACTCATCAAGGACGATAATCGGCTTCACACCGAAATGCTTGTACAACGCCCGCGAAAGCGTTCTCAGACTGGTTGTCAATGTCGCAACGTTCGCCTTGGACGAAAACTCTGCAATCACTTGGCGCTCAGCATCGTCTAGCGCCGGACTGTTCTGAAGCCAGCGAAATTCCGAGAACACGCCGTTCACCACCACAGCAATGAGCTTGCGCGTCTCCTGCGCCGTCTTTCCTGTCACGCCGGCAAACGTCAGCTGAATGACCGGTCGCGAGCCCGCAAACGGCCGCAGCGCTTCGTCTCGCCAAACGGCGAGGTCTCCAAAGAGCGCAGCTTGATCACAGCGAGCGTTTGAAAAGAAGCTCGCTACAGTGTCAAGCAGAAGAGTTTTTCCAAAACGCCGCGGCCGAGTGATCACCGTCACGCGGCTTTGCTCCCGCCACCAGTCGCCGATGAAAGCGGTTTTGTCGACGTAGAAGCAGTTGTTCATGCGCAAAAACTCGAACTCCTGCTCGCCGATTGGAATGGCTCTCGTCATGGTTCGCCGCAGGAGCTCAACACTCAACAATGCACACCGCCAGCCCCCCGCGGCTCGTCTCCTTGTACTTCGCCTGCATGTCGCGCCCTGTCTCAAACATCGTGCGCATCACCTTGTCCAGGCTCACCACGTGGCGGCCATCGCCCGCCAGCGCGATGTGCACGGCATTGATGGCCTTCACGGCGCCCACGGCATTGCGCTCGATGCAGGGAATCTGCACCTGCCCCGCCACTGGGTCGCAGGTGAGCCCCAGCTGATGCTCCATGCCAATTTCAGCCGCGTTCTCCACCTGATTCACCGTGGCGCCCAAAGCGGCCGCAAGCCCCGCCGCCGCCATGGAGGTAGCCACCCCCACTTCGCCCTGACACCCCACCTCGGCGCCCGAAATCGAGGCGTTTTCCTTGTAGAGCATGCCAATGGCTCCCGCCGTGAGAAGGAAGTTGCGAATGCCTTCGGGGCCGGCGTTCGCGGAATACTTTAGGTAGTACTGCAGCACCGCCGGCACCACGCCCGCTGCGCCGTTCGTGGGACACGTCACGATGCGGCCGCCCGCCGCGTTTTCTTCCCCCGTCGCAAAACCCCAGGCGTTCACCCAGTCAAGCGCCGCCAGAGGGCCGTAGCCCGCGGGATTCGTTTTGAGGCGCTTCACCAGCACCGGCGCCCGGCGCTTCACGCGCAAAGGACCGGGCAGTACGCCCTCTGTCGCCAGCCCTCGTTCAATCGCTTCGCGCATCACGTCCCAGACGTGATCCAGCGCTGCATCAATCTCCTCGTCCGTACGCTGCACACGCTCGTTGTCGCGCACTACTTCAGCGATGGTCTTCCCCGTCGCGTGCGCCATGGCAACGAGTTCCGAGGCGTTCGCGTAATTAAAAGGCACTGCCGTCACGGAGCGCTTTCCAACCGCCGCCTGAGCGCTTTGAGCGGGCTTTTCAAAGTCATCATGATCGGCCGCCACGACAAACCCGCCGCCCACGGAGTAGTAGCGGCGCTCGAGAAGCTTTTCGCCCTGCACATCAAAAGCTGCGAGCTGCATGGCATTGGTGTGAAACGAAGCCACCTTGTCGGGACTGAACGTGATGTCACGCGTCCAGTCAAAGGGCACGCGAAAGCCACCTCCCAGCACAAGCGTCTTTTCCTTTTGCACCGACGCCATCATCTCGGGCACGGCGGCGGTGTCCACGGTCTCAGGGGCCATCCCCATCAGCCCCAGCACCGTCGCGCTGTCCGTGGCATGACCTTTTCCGGTAGCGCCGAGGCTCCCCATCAAGTCGATTGTGAGACGCGCGGTCTTTTCCGCTGCGCCCGACGCCTGCAATTCCTTCAGAAACAGCGCAGCCGCCCGCATGGGGCCCACGGTGTGACTCGAGCTCGGCCCGATGCCGACGCGGAACATTTCAAAAACACTGATGGGCATAAGAGCCTCTTAGGAAAAAAGGCGGCCGGCCGCAAAAGCCAGACCGCCTTCGAAAAAAAAACACACCCGACGAATCAGATCTGAGAATCAACGACGAGCGCCTTCTTGCAATAAGAGCGCGGCTCCGTCTTCACGTCGCAAGCGACGTTCTCACCGATTTCAACCACAGCCGGAAGGCTCACGAGCCCCGCCGTCAAGGGCATCTCCGGAATGCGGGCGATGCTCGTCAGCTGGCAGGCCATATCGTTCACCACGATGGCAGGCACTTCAATCAAGAGCTCCGGATCAAAGGCCGCTTCAAAGGCGACAAGGTGCAGGCGCGGCGAATTTTCTTCCTTGAAGCGCGCTTCGGTCAAGGCCCTGCCAATGAAGATGCGCTCGGGGTCCGTGAAGTCCGGCACATCTTCAAACCCAGCCTCCAAAGGACCGGTGGACTCATCGTATTCGAGCCCCTGCGCTGGCTCTTTGGCCAAAATACGCAGCGCATCAAAGCCCGACTGCTCGCCCTTCTTCGCGCCATTTTTGACGAGATTATCAAAGAGCGCCGTGATGTTGGCTTCAGGCCCCGTCACAAGGGAAATCCAGCGAAGGTTCAGCACCGAAATGCCCTGGGCCGAAAGGGCCTTCATGGGCTCGGCCGCAAGCTCCTTCACCGGCATCTCGCCCGCAAAGTAAAAGCCCGCCTGTTCGGTAACGACGAGCTCGGCGTCAAAGGCAGCGCTCACCTGATGAATCCAAGCCTGACGCACGTCGGCGCCTTCGCCCGCCAAAACGATTTCGTAGTCGTTCACATCGCGTCGCACGACGTACGCGGGGCCGATGATGCCGCCCGAAGCGTTCAGCATCACCGTGCGCTCGACGCTTCCCGAGGCGAGCTTTGCGACGTCGCTCGCAAACAGCCGCGCCAGAAATTTCGGCGCATTCTTCACACTCACCGTCACCACCGGAACCGGGGCGAACAAAACCATTTCCAAAGCCATTTTCTGCTCTCTTCTTCGTTTCGAATTCTTGTCTTCCGGCCTACTCGCGCACGCAATCGAGCATGTACTTCACGGTGCCGTCCGGCTGCTTCACCTTCACAAGACCGTGCACATCGCTGTCAAAACCCGGGAAGCTGCGATTGAAGTCGCGCGCAAACCGCAGGTAGTCCATGATTTTTGCATTGACGCGCTCGCCCGGCACCAGCAGCGGAATTCCCGGCGGATAGGGCGTGAGGAGCACTGCCGAGATGCGGTTCTCCAAATCGTCAATCGCGACGCGGTCCACTTCGCCGTGCACGAACTTTGCGTACGCGTCCGTCGGGCGCATCGCGGGCACCATCTCGGAAACATACATCTGCGTCGTCAAGCGCGCCACATCGTACTGGCGATAGACCGCGTGGATGCTCTGGCAGAGGTCCTTCAAGCCCATGTTCTCGTACTGCGGGAAGGCGGCGATGAATTTCGGCATCACGCGCCAGAGCTCGCTGTTTTCGTCGTAGGCGTCCTTGAACTGCTGCAACTCCGTCACCATCGTGTTCCAGCGGCCCTTCGTGATGCCGATCGTAAACATGATGAAGAAGGAGTAGAGACCTGTCTTTTCCACAATGACGCCGTGCTCGGCCAAGTACTTCGTCACAACCGCCGCGGGGATGCCGCGCTCGGCGAAGTCCCCTGTCACGGAAAGCCCCGGCGTCACGATCGTCCCCTTGATGGGGTCGAGCATGTTGAAGCCCTCGGCAACGTCCCCAAAGCCGTGCCACGCATCGCCCGCCTTCAGGGTCCAGTCGGCCTGCGTCCCCATTCCTGCCTGCGGCAGATGGTCCGGCCCCCAGACGGAGAACCACCAGTCCTTGTAGCTCTGTCCCACTTCGCGCATGGCGCGGCGAAAGTCCACCGCCTCCTGGATGGACTCTTCAACCAAGGCCGTCCCGGCGCGACCTTCCATCATCGCAGCGGCGACGTCGCAGCTTGCGATGATGGCGTACTGGGGCGAAGTCGACGTGTGCATCATGAAGGACTCGTTGAACCCTGCGCGATCAAGCTTCTCCGTTTCGGAGTCCTGAATACAGATCTGGCTCGCCTGCGAAATGCCCGCCAGAAGCTTGTGCGTCGAATGCGTCGCGAAGACAAGGCTCTTTTTTGTGCGAGGCTTTCGCTTGTCAATCGCGTGCATGTTCTCGTAGAACGGATGAAACGCCGCGTGCGGCAGCCACGCTTCATCAAAGTGCAGGATGTCCACCTTGCCGTCCAGCTTCTCCTTCACCACTTCGTCGTTGTAGACGATGCCGTCGTAGGTGGACTGGGTGATGGTGAGAATGCGGGGCTTCTTTGTCTTGTCCTTGATGAGGGGATTGGCCTCGATTTTCTTCTGAATCTCGGACCACTCGAACTCCGCCTTCGGAATCGGACCGATGATGCCGTAATGGTTGCGCGTGGGCATCAGAAAGACCGGCACGGCGCCCGTGAGGGTGATGGCGTGCAGAATCGACTTGTGGCAGTTGCGGTCCACGATCACGATGTCACCCGGCGCCACGGTGTAGTTCCAAACGATCTTGTTTGAAGTGGACGTGCCGTTCGTCACAAAAAAGAGGTTGTCGCAGCCGAAGATGCGCGCGGCGTTCTGCTCGGACTTCGCTACGGGCCCCGTGTGGTCCAAGAGCTGCCCCAGCTCCTCCACCGCGTTGCAGACGTCGGCCCGGAGCATGTTTTCACCAAAGAACTGGTGGAACATCTGGCCCACAGGGCTCTTCAAGAAGGCGACGCCGCCCGAATGACCAGGACAGTGCCAGGAGTAGGACGAGTCGGCGGCGTAGTGCGTGAGCGCCTTAAAGAACGGCGGCGGCAGGCTCGCCAAGTACTCGCGGGCCTCGCGCACGATGTAGCGCGCCACGAATTCGGGCGTGTCTTCAAACATGTGAATGAAGCCGTGGAGCTCGCGCAGGACGTCGTTGGGGATCGACGTCGCGGTCTTCGTCTCGCCGTAAAGGAAGATCGGCACGTCGGGGTTGGAGCGGCGCACCTCGCGCACGAATTCGCGCAAGTCGTGAATCGCCTCCTTCTCTTCGCCGGTTTCGGAGAAGTCGTCATCGTCAAGGCTCACCAGAAAGCCCGACGTGCGGCTTGACTGCTTCGCGAGCCCCGACAAGTCCGAAAACGCCGTCACGGCGCGCACTTCAATGCCCTGCGCCTCAATCGCCTTGGCGAGGTCGCGAATGCCGAGGCCCGACACATTTTCCGAGTGGAAGTCCTCGTCAATGATGACAACCGGAAAGTGGTACTGCATGGGAAGAAAGCTCCTCCAACGAAGAAAAGGCAGCCCTTCCCTGGCGGGAAGGGGACTCATTTTTTACGGCCGCCATTTTATCGGCAAAGCCCGTCGTTTTTGATCCTCGGAGGCCTTCTTTTTCATCCCGGTCCCTGCCCCGCCGCTGCCAAAAATTTCTTTGCCGAATCAATGACAATCCACGGACAAGGTTCGTCTCTTTTTTAACCCCGAGAAGGCAGCCCGCTCACGGCGACTCGAAGTTTTGCATTTTTCTGCTCTAAAATCTAAGGATTACCTTTTTTCTTGCGGCCCTCGCCATGACTGAACCGTCTGTCCCCGCCCGCCATTCCGGGCGTCTCTTTATGGTGACGGCACCCTCCGGTGCCGGCAAAAGCACGCTCGTGAACGCGCTTCTAGCCAAGGAGCCCGACCTGCTTCTCTCCATCTCCCACACGACGCGCGATCCGCGTCCGGGCGAAGTGAACGGCCGGGAGTACCACTTTCTTTCCGTCAACGAATTTGAAGAGCGCAAGGCGAAGGGGGAATTTCTCGAATCCGCCCTCGTGCACGGCAACTACTACGGCACAAGCCGCATCTGGATCGAGCAGCAGATGGCGGCGGGCAAGGACGTGCTTCTTGAAATCGACTGGCAGGGCGCCCGTCAGGTGCGCGAAAAGTTCGCGGACACCGTCGGGGTCTTCATCCTGCCGCCCTCGATCGAAGCATTGAGCTCGCGTCTTCACAAGCGCGGCACCGACAGCGAAGCAACGATCACCCGCCGCCTCATGGGCGCGGGCGCAGAAATCGCGCATGCTCCCGAGTTTGAGTTCGTTATAATCAACGACAACTTTGACACGGCGCTCACTCAGCTCGTCTCCATCGTCACTGCCTCGCGACTCACGTACCGCCATCAGGCCGTGCGCCATCGCGACCAGTTTGTCGCTTTAGGCGTTCCTGTATAAAATTCCGCCTCTTTTTCAACTTACTGGATTTCATTTTCCATGGCACGCATTACTGTTGAGGACTGCCTCAAGAAGATCCCGAACCGCTTCGAGCTGGTTCTCTGCGCGGCTTACCGCGCCCGGCTCATCAGCCAGGGCCACACCCCGCACGTGGAAGCCAAGGACAAGCCGGGCGTCGTCGCCCTGCGCGAAATCGCACAGGAGCACGTCGGACGCGAGATGCTTGAACGCGTCGTTTAGTCCGCTTCCGTTGGGCTTCTGAGCCCGGCAGACGAGAAGCGGATGACGCCTCCCGACACTCTGCCCAAATCAGACAAAAGAACAAACGCCGCGCTGCCTGCCTCGAAGGACCAGCGCGGCGAATTTTTTCAGGGAACAAAAAACATCATGCCCGCCTCCGTCAATCTCACCGACGCCGCCTTCCGCAACGTCACGGTCACGCCGCGTCCGGTCATCCCCACTCAGGCCAAGCGCCACGAGGAAGACTACGATGATGCGTACCTCGACCGGCGTGCTGATGAAATCGTTTCCGAAAACGCCGATCTTCCGCTCTACACCCCGATGGTGAAGCCGAAGATCATCGCCACGTCCGCCGAGCTTCTCACCCGCTGTCGCCAGTACCTTTCGGAGTCCGACGTGAAGCGCATTCAAAACGCGTTCCGCTACGCCGACGACGCGCATCTGGGGCAATTTCGAAAGTCGGGCGAACCCTACATCACGCATCCTCTCGCCGTCGCGACGATCCTCGCCGAGTGGCACCTGGACGCCACCACGGTCTGCGCGGGGCTCATGCACGACGTCTTGGAAGACACGGGCGTCGCCAAGATCGAGATGGCCGAGCAGTTTGGCGTGGAAGTCACCGAAATCGTGGACGGCGTGAGCAAATTGGACAAGCTCAAGTTCTCCTCGAACGAAATCGCTCAAGCCGAGAGCTTTCGAAAGATGCTTCTCGCGATGAGCCGCGACGTGCGCGTCATTCTTGTGAAGCTCGCCGACCGCATTCACAACCTCCGCACGCTGGGCATCATGCGGCCCGACAAGCGCCGCCGCATCGCGACCGAAACCCTTGAAATCTACGTGCCGATCGCACACCGTCTGGGGCTGAATCACGTCTACCGCGAGCTGCAGGAGCTCTCCTTTTACAACAAGTACCCGCGCCGCTACGAAGTGCTGAGCCACAACGTGCTTGCCACCCGCGGCAAGCGTCGCGCCATTTTGGAGCGGATCCTGCGCGAAACCCGCGAGATTCTTCCCAAGCACGGGATCGTCTGCCAGGTGCAGGGGCGCGATCGGACGATCTACGGCATCTACAACCGCATGATGGAGACGCACGCCTCCTTTTCCGACGTTCTGGACGTCTACGGCTTTCGCGTCATCGTGCGCACGAAGGAGGAGTGCTACCTCGCCCTTTGCGCCATCCATGAGCTCTACAAGCCCGTGCACCGCCGCTTCAAGGACTTCATCGCCATTCCCAAGGCCAACGGCTACCAGAGCCTTCACACCACGGTGATCGGCCCCTCGGGAACGCCCATCGAGTACCAGATCCGCACCGAGCAGATGCACCGCATCGATGAAATGGGGCTTCTGTCTCACTGGCTCTACAACGACGGACTGGACACCACGGAGCTCCAGAAGCTCGTCTCCGCCTGGCTGCAGAGCCTTCTGGACATTCAGCGCACGAGCTCCGACTCCTCAGAATTCATTGAAAACATCAAGATCGACCTCTTCCCCGACCGCATCTACGTCTTCACGCCAAAATCAAAGACCATCAGCCTGCCGCAGGGCGCCTGCGCCGTGGACTTTGCGTACCAGATCCACACCGACATCGGCAACAAGACCTGCGGCTGCCGCATCAACGGCGAGGAGAAGCCCCTCACCTCCGAATTGAAAAACGGCGACATGGTCGAAATTCTCACGTCAGACACGGCGCATCCCGATCCCCAATGGCTCAACTACGTGCGAAGCGGCCGCGCCCGCGCGGAAATCCGCCAGTACCTGCGAAACCGCAACTACACCGAGAGCGTGACGCTGGGCGACGAGCTTCTGCAAAAGGCCGCCGCGGAAGCGGGCGTCGCCTTTGAGACCATTCCGGAGGCCGCCTGGACGACCGTCGTCAAGAACGCCGGTTGCGAAAACAAGACTGCGCTTCTTGCGGACGTGGGGCTTGGCAAGCAGTTTGCCGCCGCCATCATGGCAAAGATCGCCGAGTACCTCTCCGAAAAGAAGGCGACGGACGCCTCCGCCGCGGGCGCCCTCATCGAGGGCACCGAAGGCATTGCGGTGCAGCTTGCGAACTGCTGCCACCCCGTGCCAGGCGACACCGTCTGGGGCTTCCTGCGAAAGGGCCACGGCCTTTCCATTCACCGCGCGGACTGCGAACACACGAAGCACGGCCGCGTAAACGACGCCGAGCGATGGTCTGAAGCTCAGTGGTGCAAGCAGCGTCCCACTGACGCCCGCTTCCCGGTGCCCGTCGAGCTTTCCGTCACCGACAAGCTCTCGGCGCTGCCCGCCGTCGCTGCAGAGCTGGCGAAAGCCGGCTCCTCCATCATCGGCGTCGCCATGACGGATGAAAAGAAGGGCACCACGCTTGAAGAGCATGAGCTGAGCCTCGTCATTCAGGTGAAGGACAAGAAACATCTGGTACACACCCTGCTGCAGTTAAAGCAGCTTCCCATGGTGGCCGCCGTCGCCCGAAAGATCGACGGCGACAAGAAGGTGGCGGTATAGGTCTCAACGCTTCGTCTTTCTCGTCTCAACGCCGTTCTGAAAAGCCATTTTCTGAACGGCGTTTTTGCCGCTTTCCACCGTCTCAGAGAAAGACCGTCATGTAGACGGGCAAAAACACCAGATCGCCTTCGCGGCGCCAGTCCTTCTCACTCACGACGTAGCGTCTCCCTAGCCAGTTTCACCATTTCAGGTGATTTTCACGAAATGCAGAATTGTTGATACCAGCCAGGCACAAAAAAAACCGGCGCGAGGCCGGTTTCTCTGGGGGCGATGCGCCCGAATAACCCTTCAATCAGTAGGGTTGTTCACTGGTGTATTTAACCTCCACGATCTCGAGCGTCTCCACGCGCGCCGGGTGATCAATCGTCGCGGGCGTCGGCAGCTTCACCTCGTCCCCCTCGCGCGCTTTGAGAAACACGCGGGCGATCGGGCTGATCCAACTCACGTCGCCGTGCTCGGGATCGGCTTCGTCGATCCCCACGATGCGGATTGTGTGCTCAGTGCCATCCGTGAGATTCTCGTACGTCACCGTGGCGCCAAAGAAGACCTGATCCGTCGCCGGGCGGGTTTCGGGATCCACCACCTCGGCGCTTTCCACGCGCTTGTTGAGAAAGCGAATGCGGCGGTCGATTTCACGCAGACGGCGCTTGCCGTACTGGTAGTCGCCGTTTTCACTGCGATCGCCGTTGCTCGCCGCCCAGGAGACGACGTTCACCACCTGCGGGCGCTCAACGTTCACGAGGTGCTCGCGCTCGTCGAGCAGCCGGCGATAGCAGGCAGGCGTCATGTAGTTCTTCGTATTGGCGGGAAGCCCGGGGAGCTTCACGCCCTCGTCGTCATCGTCGGTGTTGGTCTGATCGGCCATGAGAGATGCCTTCTTCAAAGGAAAAGCCGTCCCGGGATCGGAACGGCGTTCGAGAATTCTAGTCGCGTCAAAAACGCTCGTCTTCGTCAAGATAGCGCCAGCAGCCCACCGGAAGCCGCCCGAGAATGACGCCCCCCACGCGCACGCGCTTTAACCGCACAACCTTGAGACCCACAGCTTCGCACATGCGGCGGATCTGGCGCTTCTTGCCTTCCTGCAGCACAAAGCGCAGCTCGTCGTCGTTGATCCACTCCACCTTCGCCGGCAGCAGCTTTTCGCCGTCCAGCGACAGCCCGAAGTTGAGCAGCTTGAGGTTTCGCTCGGTGAGCTGCGGCGGCACCGTGCCGTCGGCGTTGGCAACGCGCACGATGTACTCCTTGTCCACCGTGCTCTTCTCGTCAATGATGCGCTTGGCGACCCGGCCGTCCTGCGTGAGAACCAGAAGCCCCACAGAGTCGATGTCAAGGCGGCCGGCAGGCACCAGATGCTCGAGCTGCCGACGCGAAAAGCGCCGCGGGCTGCGATCTTCGCGCCAGCGGTTTTCCGGGCGAATGAGCACTTTCGCGGGCTCGTAGCCGTCTTCGGCCTGACCGCTCACGTAGCCCACGGGCTTGTTGAGGATCACGGTGACGCGCTCGCTCTGCTCGGCGCGGGCGGAGTCAGCAACGGTGATTTTGTCCGCCGGCCCCACCTTCTGTCCCAGCACGGCGGGGCGGCCGTTCACGAGCACCCGCCCCTCTTCAATCCAGACATCCGCCTCGCGCCGGCTCGCAAGCCCCAGCTCGCTCATGCGCTTGCTGAGTCTCACCAGCCCGTCAGCGGGCGCGGCGGCCGGAGCCGCCCGTCGAAAGTTCGCCATCAGGCCTTCTTGCCCGTCTTGATCTGCCCCAGAAGGCAGAATTCCATGATGCCCTTTTGCGCATGAAGGCGATTCTCCGCCTCATCCCACACCACGGACTGCGGACCGTCGATCACTTCAGCGGTCACCTCTTCGCCGCGGTGGGCGGGGAGGCAGTGCATGAAGACGGCGCCGGGATTGGCGGCCGCCATCACGGCGGCATTCACCTGATAGGCGGCGAAGTCCTTGCGGCGCTTCGCGTTCTCTTCTTCAAAGCCCATCGACGTCCAGACGTCGGTCGTCACGAGGTCCGCACCCTTGGCGGCCTCAACGGGATCGCGCACCACATCGTAGTAGTCCGTGCCCGCCGGAATGAGGGACGTGTCAAGCTCGTAGCCTTCGGGAATCGCAAGCGTCAAGTGGAAGCCCAGAATCTTCGCCGCCTCCAGCCACGAGTAGCTCATGTTGTTCGCGTCGCCGATCCAGGCCACCTTCTTGCCCTTGATGGAGCCGCAGTGCTCTTCAAAGGTCATGATGTCCGTCATGATCTGCACGGGGTGGTATTCGTTCGTAAGGCCGTTGATGACGGGCACCTTGCTGTTGTTGGCAAAGGCTTCGAGACGATCCTGGCCGAAGGTGCGAATCATCACGAGGTCCACCATGCGGGAAACCACCTTCGCAGTGTCTTCGATGGATTCGGAGCGCCCGAGCTGCGAACCCTGGCTCGTCAGGTTGATGACGTTGCCGCCAAACTGGTAAAAGCCCGTCTCAAAAGAAACGCGCGTGCGGGTGCTCGCCTTTTCAAAAATCATCGCGAGCACCTTGCCGTGAAACGGCTCATACGCGACGCCGTTCTTCACGAGCGCCTTGATGGCGTGAGCGCGCTCGAGCATGTAGTTGAGTTCATCGGCCGTGAAGTCAGCCAGCTTCAGAAAATGACGGACAGACATCGTCTTGACACCCTAAGAAAGTTTCAAAAAAAGCGGTTCAGAGAATCGCCACCGAACCGCTTGTTCTGCAGAAATGTTCGGTGCCGTCATTCTACCGGCACCCGCTTTCGGCCGACATCAGAGGAAAGCCCGATTTGCCGACCAATGGCTTCGCCTACGACGCCACCCGCTCCTTGGCGGAAAGATCCAGCAGCACCGTGGAGCCCACCGCGCCTGAAATTGCGGCGACCCAAAGCTCAGCGCCCCCCAGTTCCTCCACCTTCACGCGGATGCGGTGACCGTCTTCATCGCGCTCGAGAATTACAGCGGGCAGACTCGTCAAGGTGCGGCTCTTGGCAAACACTTCCTCCACCGCGCCTTCGGCGACCTTGCGGCCCTGCTTCAACATGACGACGCGGTCCGCAAAGCGCATCACCTCCTCGTCCGAATGCGTGACGTAAAGAATCGGAATGCTGAGCGACTCGCGCAGCTTCTCCAGCCACGGCATGATTTCGCGACGGCGCTGGTTGTCAAGACTTGCCAAGGGTTCGTCCATCAGCAAAGCCGTCGGCCGCACCGCAAGGCTGCGGGCGATGGCAACGCGCTGGCGCTCGCCCCCGGACAATTCCGACGTGCGGCGCGTCAAGAGGTGGCCGATCCCCAGAAGCTCCACCGCCGCATTCAATCGCTCTTCAGCGTCCGCATCCTTGATGCGCTTCATGCCGTACTCGAGATTCTGGCGAATGGAGAGATGATCAAAAAGGCTCGCCTCCTGAAAGACGTAGCCCAGACGGCGCGCGTAGGTGGGGACGAAGATCTTCTTCTCGTCGTCCTGCCAGACCTGGCCCGCCATTTCAACGCGCCCCAAGGCGTGCTCAAGCCCCGCCACCGAGCGCAGCACCGTCGTCTTGCCGCAGCCCGAGGGGCCAAACAGCGCCGTAACGCCGTCGTCGGGCACCGTGAAGCTCACGTCAAGCGAAAAGCCCGCCGAGCGGTCGAGCCGAACTTCTACCATTCCAGACACAATCGACTCCTTAGAAACTCACAGCCTTGGCGCGGCGGTTCAAGAAACTGAGGCACAGCAGCACGATGAAGGAGAAGACGAGCATGCCGCCCGCGAGTATGTGCGCCTTGTCATACTCCATGGCTTCAACAAACGTGTAGATCTCGGTCGACACCACCTGGGTCTTCCCGGGGATGTTGCCGCCGATCATGAGAACGACGCCGAATTCGCCGATCGTATGCGCAAAGGTGAGCACCGTCGCTGTGAAAACGCCCGGACGAACCAGGGGAAGAACGACGGAGAAGAAGGCGTCAATGGGCTTCGCGCCCAGCGTCGCCGCCACTTCCATCGGCCGGTCCCCTAGCGCCTCAAAGGCGCCCTGCAGGGGCTGCACCGCAAAGGGCAGCGAATAAACGAGGGAGCCGATCACCAACCCCGGGAACGTGAAGGTCAAGAGCCCCAGCCCCATGCTTTGCGTCAACTGCCCCAAGGGGCCGTGCGGACCGAGGGCGACCAGAATATAAAAGCCCATCACCGACGGCGGCAGCACGAGGGGAAGCGTCACGATCGCTCCGATCGGGGCGCGCCACGGACTCTTTGAGCGGGCGAGCCACCAGGCAAGCGGCGCTGAGAGCGCCAGAAGCACGACGGTCGTGACGACCGCGAGTTCCAAGCTGAGCCACACGGGCTCCAAGGAGATTTCTTCCACAGTTGACCTCTCAGACGCCTTTTGCCTTGAATTGAACCAGCGTCAGCTGATTACTTGTCGCCGTAGCCGTAGGCGAGCTTCACCTTCGCCGCTTCCGGTCCCTTCAGGAACTGCAGGAACTGGTTGGCGGCAGAAAGCGACTTGCCGTTCTTAAGGAGCACGGCGTCCTGACGGATCTTGCCGTAGTAGTTGTCAGGAACAATCCAGCCGGAGCCGGAGGTGAACTTGCCGTCCTTGTAGACCTGGCTCAGTGCCACGAAGCCCACGTCGGCGTTGCCGGTCTTCACGTACTGGAAGGTCTTGCCGATGTTGTCGCCTTCAACAAACTTGGGCTGCACCTTCGCAAGCACATTGAGGTGCTCGAGCGTTTCGTAGGCAGCAAGGCCGTAGGGGGCGAGCTTCGGGTTGGCGACAGCGCACTTGTTGAAGTCCGCCTTCGTCACGACCTGCTGGCCGTTCTTGATCTTGTTCGCATCCGACGACCAGAAGACGAGCTTGCCAACGGCGTACGTGAAGACGGAGCTGCCGACGCCGTAGCCTTCGGCGACAGACTTCTTCGGGGTCTTCGCATCCGCAGCGAGCAGGATGTCGTAGGTGGCGCCGTTCTTGATCTGGCCGTAGAACATGCCGGTGGAGCCGAAGCTCAGGATGACCTTGTGACCGGTCTGCTGTTCAAAGATCGGAGCAAGCTCCTTGGCGGGAGCCGTGAAGTTGGCGGCGACGGCGACATGGATTTCGTCAGCGAGGGCGCCGGAGGCAACCGCGGCGAGGACAGCCGCCGCAGCGGCCTTGAAAGCGATGGATTTCATTGGTTTCATTCTCCAAAAAAGACCTCAAGCGGCCTTTTGAATAAAAATCGGCGGTGAGTTTCCGAAAGCTGCATTCGCCGCACACGCGCTGTACCAGAAACGAATAGCCGTCTCGGAATGGCGCTAAGGATAACAGCGCCATTCATTTTTTGCATTCCGCCAAAAGAATAGCCCTATAAAATCTCTCTCCCAACTTCGTCACTTTTTTGCGTCACCCCCATGGCTGAGAACATCGACATTCCCGGCGTCGCACCAACGGCCGCCGACACTTCCGCCCCAACGGTCGCCGACCACACCAAGCTCGCCGACCCCATCGGCCTCACCCGGCAGCTGGGAAGCATGGTGGACAAGCGCCTGGACATCCTGCGCCGCATCCACGAAACAGGCTCCATTTCCGAAGCCGCCCGCTCCGCCGGCGTCTCCTACAAGGCGGCCTGGCAGGCGATTGAAACGCTTTCAAACCTCACGGGAAGCCCCCTCGTTGAAAAAGCCGTGGGCGGCGTCAAGGGGGGCGGCACGCGCTTGACGCCCGTGGGCCTTCAGGTCGTGGACCTCGCAACAAGGCTTGCGGCCGCTCGCGCTCAGGTGCTCGCCAACTTCGAAGCCGAGCACTTCCCGGAACTGGCGAACCTCTCCGCGTCCACGCTGCGCACCTCGATGCGCAACCACCTCCCCTGCGTCATCAGCAAGGTGGAGCACGGCCCGGCGCGCGTTCGCGTCTACTTGAAGATTGATGAAGAGAACACGGTGCGCGCCACCTTGACCGAAGAGAGCGCCCAGCTCATGGGCTTGAAGCAAGGCATGAAGGTCCTGGCGCTCTCCAAAGCCACCGCCGTCGAAGTGGCGGCGCATATTCCGCCCTCCGCCGGATGCAACCTTCTCAAGGGCACCATCGTGCGAATGTCCCGAGCGGAAAAAGGCGGCGAAGTCACGCTGCGGCTCGCGGGGGGCCTGTCGCTTGTGGGCTTCTCGCGGCGCAACCACGGGCTTCACGTAGGGGATACCGCAGAAGCCAACCTATCAGCGCAGAGCATCGTCATCGGGCTTTTCACCTAATACCGCGGGATGTATTTTTAAATCACCCGAGAGTTCACCATTGAACCCGGCTGAAATTTTCTGGCCGGGTTTTCTTTTTAAAAAATGAAACGCCCTTCGCTGGCGCGCTTTTATCCTTAAGGCTGGCTGAACTCCCCCACGGCGTTTCGGCTAAGATTGCGCTTTGATCAGGCTTCGCATCCAGCTTCCTCGGTCGGTCAGGATCCGAAGCAACAACAACACAGATTTTCCGCACGGCGGCGCTGACCCCTTTCATTTCGGCACCCCGACTCCCGCGGAGAGTCACGGAGAAATCTCATGAACAGAAACAGCAAGTGGTTTGTCGGCGGCCTTCTCATCGTCGGCATCGTGGTGGGCGTCGCCCTCGTCTCCGCCGGCACGGCCGTCGTGCACTGGTCCGGCTCCACCCAGTTCTGCGGCAGCTTCTGCCACTCGATGGATGATGCCTACGCCACCTACAAGAAGGGCCTTCACGGCCAGACCCACTCGGGCTTTGAAGTGGGCTGCGTGGACTGCCACCTCAAGTATGAATCCCAGCACTCCATCGGCCAGGCTCAGGTCGTGGGCCTGCTCTTTCACAAGATGCAGTGCGGCACGTCCTCGCTCTGGGGCCAGATCCGCGGCACGATGAGCACGATGGACCAGCAGATCGAAAAGCGCGACGAGCTCTCCGAGAAGTATCTCAACTGGGCCCGCTCCACGGGCTTCCAGAACTGCCGCGGCTGCCATGACCTCGCCAACTTCAAGGTCAACCCCGCCAAGCCCATGGTCGCCCCGATGCACAAGATGATGGCTGAATCGGCGGAAGCCGACTGCATCGCCTGCCACGCGACGGCCGGCCACAACCGCGACGCCGAGGAAGCGAAGGCTGAAGAATAAGTTCAGCTTCCGACGCCTTTTTGAAGCATCGAGTAGGAGGTGCCGTTACCGGCCGCCTCCTCTCACACCACCGCCCGTACGG
>CAVJBF010000004.1:0-79413 GCA_963647785.1 Acutalibacteraceae bacterium | reverse complement strand
TGATGCTGGTTTGTTCAAAAATCTGCATCCCATTGCCCGGCCGCAAGCCTTGCCCTGCCTGAGGCGGATGCCTTTACGGTACCCACAGGGATGCCGGAATAGCCGAAAAAAGAAAACTTTGGGTCTGTTATCCATCTTGACCAAAGTTCTTTCCGCCACCCGCAACGAACCTGACGCCCTCCAAGCGATGCGGCAATCTTCGGAATAAACTGCTTGCTGGACATGCACCACATTCTGTTCGCGGCCAACGACCGTACGTGACCATTGTTTTCACCACCTTCGTGTCACTTCTTCCTATGCCCACTCCCGACAAATCGCTCTGGAAACTCTTGTACTCCAAGCTCTCCACCGTCATCACGTCAGACATCATCGGAAAAGAGCTTGCCCGCGCACCGCAGAACGCCCGCAGCGGCGTTGCGTGGATGCACAACGCCTTCTTCGCTCTTGTGACGGCGAAGTTCGGCTCAACGGAGGCATTTCTAGCGCACCTTTTGAACAAGGCGGGCCCCAACAAAAAAGGCTTCTTGTTCGTGTCGAAACAGTTGGCGGAGTGCGCCAAGATTGCCGAGAAGCTGATGCCCGACTGCGACACCGCCACAAAAAGTCTGCCGCCTGCTCTGCTGATGATGCGTCTTTATGCACGCATGAAGGATTGGTGGACCGTTGACAACACCCAGTCCATGCGCAGCCAGCTCCTCATGGACTTTCTGAAATCCGTCGTCTACATAGCCTTGGACTGTCCTCCAAATTCCACGAAGAAAGTCTTGACCGATCGATCGTTTGACCGCACCGTCAGCATCACCTACCTGGGGGCTTCAGGGCTGTACTTGCGGTTGAGCATCAGCAAGATCTGTGATTTTGCAAAGCTGTTCGACAATCCTTTTGTCAAGCAAAAACCCGAATTGCCCGACTTCACAGAAAGCGCTTGGAGCGTCTTTGCCGCCGCCCTCACGCCTGCAGAGATCGGCTTCTTTGTGAAATTTCTATCGTTGCTTATCGGCCTGCTCCATAACTGTCAACAGAAAAATGAGTGCGCTGGCCGTGAAGTGCCAGATTTCGACGCCCTTGCGCGTCTCGACGACACCATGGGCATCATCGAGAAGTTCATCCCCGAAGGCGAGGCGTTGGACGAGCTGGCGCTTTGTATGACCGCTGCCGATACGGAAATGCAGGCATTCCGCATCAACGACAACAAGAAATTGCAAACGTGGGTGAAGTCGCTCGCCAACGCTCATGTCCGAGCGATCAAACAGCTCGACGAAAAAGACAGCCGAATTCTGCAAACCATTCTGATTGATCTAGCCGATTGCAGCCATGCGCTGTTCCGCAACAAGACGGACAAGGAGCTTATTGAGCGCGGTGCCGACGTCTTCATCGGCGAACCGCTCGTTGTGCCTGCCTTCGATTGGATCAGCGAGGTGAAGACGCGGCTCGCCGATCGGCAGACTTCTCTAAAGTTCGAATCTCACTAAAGGGCACTTCTAAAAAATCGGTCAACCGAAAAGATTTGAAATCCCCATTCAAAGAATGCCTTAAAAAAGATAAGAATATCAGAAGCCTTATCATTGACCGCAATGGAAATCATGGCTAAAAACTAGTAATTTGCCCAGAATTTTCTGAGACAGAAGATTCTAGTCAAAAGCGGCGCGAATCGTCCTGAAATTACGGAGTTGAAGGGATTTTTTCGGCTAGTTGTACGCACCTCGTTTTCGCGTTGCTTCGCTCCCTCCATTCAAAGTGCGCCACGATCGCAGAACCAAGTCTCTCGGGGCAACTCCTCGGCGAGAAACTGAAGTGCGCATACGCCAGCCCGGGCGGACCGGACCTTACCCAAACCCTCGTCCACCCTGGCCACCGCCTCATCCTCAGATAGCTAGCGGCTCGTTTCGATATTCGCCGCGCTCCAAGAAGTCCCAGCCTGCGGGGCGGTTCTCATCGTAAACCGCACGTCGGATGTCGGCCAATGCAGGCGAATCCAGCAGATGCACAAGACGCTGCGCCTCGTCCGCGTCCACTGTCTCGACGGCACCGCTCAGGATGCTGCGGAAAGCTTCGATCACGACGTCTCGTCGCGCCTTGAGTTTTCCCAGCACTGCCCGATTCTCATCAAGGTAGGCGGAGAGCATGTGTTGCCGCGCCAACCGGCGAGTGTCTTCGTCCGCACCAACCCACGCAGAATCTTCCGCAAACGCCTGCGCCATCTCGAGGTCCATGGTCTTCAGGCCGTCGATGAAGTCCGCGACGCGCCACGGATAGACGTCGAGCGCGCGAGACAGGCCATCAGGGATGCGCCCCGCAACGCGCTCAAGCGACGCCACGCGCGCCGGATTTTGAAACAGCGCATTGGAAAGCGCCTCCCGGCGCCAGGCGCTCTTCAATTCATCGGAAAGCTGCGGCAAACGATTGATGCTCTCAAAAACCATACGCCAGCCGTCCATTTGGGCATTCATCGCTGACTCGCCGCGCACCTTGAGCCGTGCCGCGCCCTTGAGATCGGGAAGCCCCGTCTCTTCGTCAAGCGAAACGCCCTCGCCATCCATCGCCATAGCCTCTTCGACGGACGAAAGATCCACGCCTTCCACAGACTGCAACGGCACCTCGGCTGCCGCCGCAATCGTCTGCCGCGTCGCCAGCAACACCGCATCTCGCTGTTGCGTAAGCGCAGGGAGCTGATCAAGTGCACGGCGCAGCACAGGCCGAAGCATGAATTCCGCTTCGTCGAGATCTTCCGCTTTTTGCAGGGCGCCAAGGATCGTGTGCACGCTGCGGCTGTGCGCAAGCGCAAGACGCACCGTTGTCGCGATGTCGTCGTCGGTCGCGGCAATCCCTTCTTCCGCGGCGACGCTCCGGGCGATGGCAGGAAGAAGCTGGGACTCAAGGTAGGTCTGAGTCACCTTCTCCACAAAGAGCGCCGAAAGCTCCTTCCCGGACACGTAATGATCCAATTGCGCCCGGATGGCGGCGAGCGCCTCGCGAGCGTACGGCATCGTCACCGCCGTGACGCCCTCTGGGGCAAGCGCCGTGCCAAAGCGCTGACGAAGCGCCCTGACTGCATCGTCAAACGCTTCGCAGTACTGAAACGGAATGTCGGCCTCACCGTCAATCGCTTGTCGCATCTGGTTGCGAAGATGCTCGCTGGTGACGGCCTGTCGCAGCTGGCAAAAGGCATCATGAGCCGGACGAACCGCATCTGGCTGCAGAAAATACGCAGCTGCGTGCAGGGCATTATCGGAATAAAAGTCTCCCTCAAGCGCTTCAATTACCGGCACCAGGCGCTGCGGCACTCGGTTCACAGCGGCCGCAAGCGATGGACAGGCGGCATAAAGCACCGCCATTGCCTGCACCATAACCGGTCCATGGCATTCGCAATCGAGCACGGCCACGGCGTCTTTGGGCGAAAGGCTGCCGATGACCGTCGTCACGATTTTCTCCATAACGCTCGTCATGAGGCTCTTCACCGCTTCGACGTCGAGCGGCCCCTCTGCCGAAAGCGCCTCAACGAGGCGCCGAACCTCTTCGGACGCAGCGGCAGCGCGTCCCGCAAGAATCGACGCCGTGACGACGTCCGGGCTGAAGAAGGCGACGGAATCGAGCACCTGCGTGCGCCACTGCGCCTTCAAGGACGCGGGCAGATCCGACGACCTCACCTTCTCGAGCACGGCAAGCTTCCTTGCGATCGCCTCGTCGCAGTCCTTCTCCATGCGCTCGAACAACGCCGTCAGGTTCGCTTCGTCCACAAGTCCCGTCGCCGGATTGCGCGACAGACGGTTAAACGACCGCTCAAATATCTTTCCGGTAAGCTCCAGAAGCGGCTGGTCCGACATCGACCGCACGTCTTCCACATCCATCTCCAATTCGTAAGCGAGCTTCGTTATGTACCGCTGCGTGAGCTCTCGCACCTTTTTCTCAAAACGTTCCTTACTCCGCAGCTCCCCCATCGTCATCTGCCGCGCCACGTCGCGCAAAGCGGCAACATCCTGGTTCACCACGCCGTCGGCGAGCGTCATGAAGCGCTCAGAGCTGACGATGCGAGAGCAAAGGCCCGTCACATTCGCCGTTTCGATGTTCCGATGCTTTGCGATGTCACGCACAACAGGCGCGACCACCGTCTCTCGGAGATACGCCAGAATCAAGCGTCGGCGCAGCAATTCAACGCAACGCTCGACCGTAAGCGCCTCAGCCGATGCGCCGAAGCCACCGTCATAGAACATGCGAAGGTCATGTTCGAAAGCGTCAAGCCGTCCCTCAGGTGCGATGACGTCCCCGAACTGCTCGCGCAGGCCCGCGGTCATGGCATCCACCGAGGCCTGCAGGTCCGCAGGAAGCGGGTCGGACTTGAACATTTCTCCCAACTCGCGGTTGTGTCTGATGATCGCGTCCTGCCGGCGATTGTCACGGTCCTGCTCAAGCGTTGCGGCAAAGTCAGCCATCTTCGGATGCAGCGGCGACCACAAGACATGGCAGCGGCGCACATTTTCCATTTCAAGCGCCTTGGCGCGAGCCGCCCTCTCGGGCGGCTGCTCCGAGAATTCAGCGTCAAGACTCACCTTCATTGCCTCTTCGTCCAACGCAAAGACAGCGGGAAATATCGCTTCGCGGTGATCCGCCAGAAGCTGCGGCAACCGGTGGTTGCTGCGGCTGTAAAGGAGAGTGACCAGCGCCGTGCGCAGGCCGTCTGCCTCCTCGCGCGACACGTTGCCGCGACCGACGTGTCGCATCAGCACCTCACTGATGCGGTGCATTTCGCCGCGAACGAGCGTCGCCACCTCTTTGGGCGTGAGGTTATCCGCTTGCGCGAGCACCGTTTCAAGCGACCGGGTGTTGAGATCGCCCGCTGCCGCCACAACGCGCTCAACGTCCGCAGGATGCGCGAAGGCGTTCGCGAGCACCGCCTCCCGACGCCACGCAGCCTTCACCTCATCGGTGACTGGCGCGGCGTCAATCGCCGCAAAGCGCTCATCCCACGCCGAGTCAATCGCTTTGACCTCTTCGGCAAAGGCGGCAGCCGCCGCTTCCGCGGCGTCCGTGAAGTTCAAGTCCGGGGCCGTCTCAAACGTCGCAAGCAGGCGTTGCGTAAAGGCGGCCTGCGTGACGCTGCGCCTCACCTCAGCCTCCGTCACGCCGCTTTGCTGCGCGAGATGCGACACGAGCCCGTCGTAAAGCGGCGCCGCCAGCGCCGCAAGCCGCTTCTCCGCCGTGATGAAGTCACGGATGACGGGCGAGAGCTCCGTCCCAAGGCGCGTAACATCCTCGGGCGTCGCGAGTTGCGCAAGACGAGCCTTGACGGCAGGATGCCGCGCCAGAGCGCGCAAGGAGGGCGTGAAATCCGCCCCTGGCTCTGCAGCCGCCGGAGCTGTTGCCGCAAGAAGCCGCGTGACGTAGTTTTCCACGACGACCGCCTTGTAGCGCTCAGCCGCCGCCCCCGGCCGCAAGCGCGCGCCCGACTCAACGAGCTCACGCAGGGCGTCCTTCACCCCGGCTTCCTCGCGCCCGTCAAAGCGCAGTCCGGCGCCGGCATTGACGCCCTCCAAAATCGCCGGGCCGAAAACAGCGGCAAGCGCCTCGCGCGCCCGGGCCACTTCCGGAAACTCGACCGCGTCCCCCGCCAAAGCGCGCATCAAAGCTGCCCGGCGTCCGGCATCCGCCCGCGCCTCGGTTCGCTCCTGCACCAGAGTCTCAATCGCTCGAGTCTCAGGCGCATGAAAGACGCTCTGCGCAAAGAGCACCTCGCGACGGTCGCCTGATGCGAGCATCGCCTCGACCAAGTCCGCCATGACCTCACGTTTTTCAACGAAAAGCCGTGCGAGCTCAGGCTTTTTTTCGTAAACCATGGCAAAGACATTGCGACAGATCGAAATGAAGGCGTTGCCGTCCACCCGGTCCCAGCTGGCGCGGTCCACGCCATCTGCGAGGCGGGTGCGAAGGGTCTGAAGGAGGTGCTCTAGGCACTCCTTCACCGCCGCAGCCTGCGGCGCTTCATCCCTCAGCAGCTCCGCGAGCCGGGCGACGTCCATGCCGTCCGCAAGATTTCGGGCGATGCTGGCGTAAAGCGGCGCCGAATCGGGGCTCATAAACACATCCTCATCGAAAACGTCCTGCATCCACTGCGCCTGCAGGGCGTTCGACAACCCCGCCGATCGCAGTCCGACGATGACGGCCTCTCGCTCTTCAACGAAGTCGCGCGCCGCCGCCTCAATCTGCGCCGTGAGCTCGGGCAGGCTCGACACTTTGAGCAGCCACGTCTTCGGATCGCGCGGAAAGTTGTTGACGATCTGGCGCATTGTCTTCTTGAGCTTATCCACTGCGGGCTGCGCACTCTCTCGAAGCGCTTCGTTAAGCGGCTGCCCGGCCAGACGGGCGACTTTCGCCACAGACTCCTCCGCGGCAGCGTCAATCTTTCGGACAGCACTGAGCACGAGCGTGACCTCTTCGGCCACGAGGGGCCGAAGTCGCGTCCGGAAGGCCTCGGCCTCCGCCGGCGCCTTGAAGTTGACATGGGCGGCGAGCTTGAGCACCTGGGGGCTCCCGGAAATCACCTTCGTGAGGTTGCGCAACGTCGCCTCGTCCAGAGGCACTTGATCGACGGCAAGCTGAGCGGCCTGCGCCTCGACAAGATGATTCACAACGTTGTGCTTGAGGTACTCGCCGCGCACGATGTCCTTCAAAAAATCAGCTGCCTCACGCGACGAGACCTTGCCGGTGCAGCACTTCTCAATGCGCGACGCCCAGGCTTCGCGAACGGCTTCGGTGACTTCCACCGCCGGAAGCTTCCTGCGCAGCTCAGCGAGCGCCGAACGCACGCGCTGCTGCAGCTTTTCCGTAAGCGCATCACGACGGATCCTCGACGCGAGATCGTCATTGGCGCGGCGGTCAGCGGCGGACAAAGCCGGAATTTGCGGCTGGAGGTTGCGCTTTGCGACCTGATGCTTTTGCACGGAGTATCGAACCAGCGCCGAAATTCCCAGCGTCGCTACGCCAAGCGCCGTCCACCCCGCCTGCGCAAGACGCGAGCGATGTGCGGGCGCCTGAGGTTGGTTGACGTTCTCTGCTCCCGGATTTTCCCCATTCACCTGAGGTTGATAATTATTGTGACCGATTCCATTGACGCCTGGCATGGCGCTGCTCCTTTGCGAAGGGCGGCCTCAATCGCCGCCTAAATTTGCCGGCATCCGAAGACGATCCGTCCCAACCGCCCGGCAATGCTCCATTTTCGATCGGAACATCATACTGAGCTTCACCGGAGAGAAAGCGCCGGCGACTCTGCCAACTTGCAAGAAGTCATTGCCAGAGCGTTGCTTTACTCAGCTGCAGGAAGCCTTTGAGAGAAAACTGGCCTTGCTGCGATTTGAAAAAAAGGCCCGCACGACCCAAAGCCGAGCGGACCCGTTTTTACTGAACCTTGACAGCTCAGAGGTACTTCACCGACACAATGGCGTAGTGAATGAGGCCCTTCGGCGCCGGGCACGTCACTTCGTCGCCTTCGAACTTGCCGATGAGGCTGCGTGCAAGCGGACTCGAAATCGAGATCTTGCTCGCCTTGATGTCGGCTTCGTCGTCCCCCACGATCTGGTAGGTGCGAACGTCACCCGAATCCTCATCCTCAAGCTCAACGGTCGCCCCGAAGACAATGCGGTCGCCCGCCTGCAGACTCTTCGGATCAATGATCTGAAGCATCGGCAGCTTGCCTTCGAGTTCGGCGATGCGCCCTTCGATATGTCCCTGCATTTCCTTGGCGGCATCGTATTCGGCATTTTCCGACAAGTCGCCCTTTTCGCGCGCTTCGGCAATGGCAGCCACGACCGCCGGGCGCTTCACGCGCTTGAGTTCGTCAAGTTCAGCGCGAAGCTTTTCGGCGCCCTGAACCGTAATCGGAATCCGTTTATCCATGTTTTTCACCAATAAGGGTCAAAATTCAAAGGGCGGCATTCTAACGCTATTGCGCCGCCTTATGCATTTCCTGCAGCGAGTAGACCTGCGCGTCGGCAAGGTGCTTGATGCCCTCCACCGCCGCACGGCCGCCGGCGATCGTCGTGAAGTAGGTGACGCGGTTCGCGAGCGCCGCCATGCGGATGGCACGCGCGTCGCTGATCTCGCCGCGAGACTCGTTGCTCGTCGTGATGACGAGCTGGATTTCACGGTTCTTGATCTTGTCGAGAACATTCGGACGACCGTCGCTCACCTTGTTGACGCTCTTGCAGCCGATGCCCGCCTTCGCCAAGGCTTCCGCCGTGCCCTTCGTCGCCACGAGCTTGTAGCCCGCATCGGCGAGTTCAGCGGCGACCACGATGGCGCGCGGCTTGTCTTCATCGCGCACCGAGAGGAACACGGTGGAGCCCGCGGGCGGAAGCGTGTTGCCCGCGCCGAGCTGGCTCTTGAAGAGCGCTTCGCCAAAGGTGCGGCCCACGCCCATCACTTCGCCCGTGGAGCGCATTTCCGGTCCCAAGACCGGATCCACGCCCAGGAACTTCGCAAACGGGAACACCGCTTCCTTCACGCTGATGTGGTCAGGCTTCACCTCGACCTTCACGCCCTGCTTCTCGATCGATTCGCCCACCATGCAGCGAGCGGCGACCTTCGCAAGCTGCACGCCCGTTGCCTTCGACACGAAGGGCACGGTGCGCGAGGCGCGCGGATTCACTTCCAGCACATAAACGATGGGGTGCTCGGTCACGGCGTTCTTCACCGCGAACTGCACGTTCATGAGGCCGACGACGCCGAGCGCCTTCGCCATCAAGACGGTCTGGCGGCGCACTTCGTCCAGAATGTCCTCGCGAAGGCTGTAGGGCGGCAGCGAGCAGGCGGAGTCGCCCGAATGCACGCCCGCGGCTTCCACGTGCTGCATGAGTCCGGCGATCTTCACTTCCTTGCCGTCGGACACCGCATCGACGTCCATTTCCACGGCGTCGTCCAGGAAGTGGTCCAGAAGCACCGGGCTTTCTTCGCTCACCACGATGGCTTCGTGCATGTAGCGCATCAGCTCGCGCCCGTTGTGCACGATGTCCATCGCGCGGCCGCCCAGCACGTAGCTCGGACGAACGACGATGGGGTAGCCGATTTCTTCGGCAAGGCGCAGCGCCGCTTCTTCGGTGTGGGCCGTGCGGTTGGGCGGCTGGTGCAGCCCCAGCTTCGTGATGAGCTCCTTGAAGCGCTCGCGGTCTTCGGCGCAGTCAATCGCGTCCGTCGAGGTGCCGATGATGGGCACGCCTTCCTTTTCCAAAGCGCGGCAGATCTTCAAGGGGGTCTGGCCGCCGTACTGCACGATGACGCCCGCAGGCTTTTCCATGTGGCAGATTTCAAGGACGTCTTCGAGCGTCACGGGCTCAAAGTAGAGGCGGTCCGACGTGTCGTAGTCCGTGGAAACCGTTTCGGGATTGCAGTTCACCATGATGGTTTCATAGCCGTCTTCCCGAAGGGCCATCGCCGCATGCACGCAGCAGTAGTCAAATTCGATGCCCTGGCCGATGCGGTTGGGACCGCCGCCCAGAACGACGATCTTCTTCTTGTCAGTGGGCTGCGCCTCGTTTTCGTCCTGATAGGTCGAATAGAGGTAGGCGGTCTTCGTCTCGAATTCCGCCGCGCAGGTGTCCACGCGCTTGTAGACGGGGCGGATGTTGAGCTCATGGCGCTTGGCGCGGACGTCGCCCTCGCTCGCGCCCGTCAATTTGGCGATGCGCTTGTCGGAAAAGCCCTTCTTCTTCAGATAGAGAAGGTCATCGTGGTCAAGGTCGGCGAGCTTCGCCTGCGCAACGCGCCCTTCGATGTCGATCAATTCCTTCATCTGCGTGAGGAACCACGGATCAATCGAGGTCATCTCGTGGATCTGCTCCACGGTCATGCCAAGGCGCATGGCGTCGGCGACGTAGAAGATGCGCTCGGGACCCGCTTCGCTGATTTCGTGCACGATCTCTTCGCGGTCATCCGACAGCGGGGTCAAGCCGTCCTTGCCGGTTTCCAGCCCGCGCAGCGCCTTCTGCAGCGATTCCTGGAAGGAGGAGCCGATCGCCATCACTTCGCCCACGGACTTCATCTGCGTCGTCAGGCGGTCGTCGGCCTGCGGGAACTTCTCAAACGCAAAGCGCGGCACCTTGGTGACGACGTAGTCGATCGTGGGCTCGAACGACGCGGGCGTGGCGCCTCCGGTGATGTCGTTCTTCAATTCATCGAGCGTGTAGCCCACCGCAAGCTTCGCGGCGATCTTCGCAATCGGGAAGCCCGTCGCCTTCGACGCCAGAGCCGACGAGCGGGACACGCGCGGATTCATTTCGATCACAATCAAGCGGCCGTTCTTCGGATTCACCGCGAACTGCACGTTGGAGCCGCCCGTGTCGACGCCGATTTCGCGCAGCACGGCGATCGAGGCGTCGCGCATGATCTGGTACTCGCGGTCCGTCAGAGTCTGCGCCGGCGCCACCGTGATGGAGTCGCCCGTGTGAATGCCCATGGGATCGAAGTTTTCAATGGAGCAGATGATGATGCAGTTGTCCGCCTTGTCGCGGACGACTTCCATCTCGTACTCCTTCCACCCAAGAAGCGACTCTTCAATGAGCAGCTCGTGCGTGGGAGAAAGGGCAAGACCTCGCTCGCAGATCTCCACGAATTCCTGCATGTTGTAGGCGATGCCGCCGCCCGAGCCCCCGAGTGTGAAGGACGGGCGGATCACGGCGGGGAATCCCACCTGCGCCTGCACGGCCATGGCTTCGGACATGTTGTAGGCGATGCCGGAGCGAGCGCTCTCAAGCCCGATGCGGCTCATCGCCTCCTTGAAGCGCTGGCGGTCCTCGGCCTTGTCGATCGCTTCCGGCGATGCGCCGATCAATTCCACGTCATACTTCTTGAGGATGCCTTCCTTGTCCAAGGCCATCGCAAGATTCAAGGCCGTCTGGCCGCCCATCGTGGGCAGAATGGCGTCGGGCTTTTCACGAGCGATGATGCGCTCGAGCACGCGGGTGTCCAAGGGCTCGATGTAGGTGGCGTCGGCGGTGTCCGGATCGGTCATGATCGTGGCCGGGTTGGAATTCACCAGAATGACGCGGTACCCCTCTTCGCGCAGCGCCTTGCAGGCCTGCGCGCCGGAATAGTCAAATTCGCAGGCCTGGCCGATAACAATCGGGCCGGCGCCGAGAATCATGACGGATTTGATGTCTGTACGTTTGGGCATGGTATTCAGTCGTTCAAATAGTTCTGCGGATCGAGTTCGCGCTCAACGAGTTCGATGAGAATGTGGATCACCTTGATGTGCAGCTCCTGCACGCGATCGGCCCAGCGGCCGGCGGGAGTGACGATGGCAACGTCGGCCAATTCCGTAATGGGCGTGCCGGGGCGGCCCGTGAGGGCGACGACTTTGACGCCTCGCTCGCGGGCGGCCTTCGCGGCCTTCACGACATTCTTGCTCGTCCCTGAGGTCGTGATCGCCAGGAGCACGTCGCCCGCGCGG
Source organism: Acutalibacteraceae bacterium (assembly GCA_963647785.1). Taxonomy (GTDB): domain Bacteria; phylum Pseudomonadota; class Gammaproteobacteria; order Burkholderiales; family Burkholderiaceae_F; genus Duodenibacillus. The sequence goes on along the minus strand of CAVJBF010000004.1, from coordinate 67,979 downwards.
CCCGCGCCTTCCACCCAGCGGGAGAAGACGTCTTCGTAGCCGTAGTCGTTGGCGACGCAGGCCATGTGAGCCGCATCGGAAATCGCCTGCGCGCGGTAGGCGCGGCGGTTCTCGCGAAAGCGACCCGTCATTTCTTCCGCAAAGTGCATGGCGTCGCAGAGGCTGCCGCCGTTGCCGCAGCTCATGACCGTCCCGCCCGCCTTCTGGCTTTGGGCGATGAGACGGCCGGCCTCGGCGATCTTCGCCACCATCGCCCGGTCGGCGAGGAGGGCCGAGAGCGCCTCATGCGCCTCCGAAAGGTCGGCGAGGACCACATCCTCCATCGACTTCATCAGCGGCTCCCCCGCATGAGTTCCACGAAGCGGTCAAACAAGGGCGCGATGTCGTGCGGACCGGGGCTCGCCTCGGGGTGGCCCTGGAAGCTCATCGCCGGGGCGTCCACAAACTTCATGCCCTGAAGCGATCCGTCAAAAAGGCTTGCAAAGTTCGCTTCGACGTTTTCAGGGAGCGACTTTTCGTCCACCGCAAAGCCATGGTTCTGGCTCGTGATGTAGACGCGGTGCGTCTTGCGGTCCACCACCGGGTGGTTGCCGCCATGGTGGCCGAACTTCATCTTCACGGTCTTGGCGCCCGCGGCCAAGCCCATGATCTGGTGCCCGAGGCAGATGCCGAACAAGGGGATCTTCTTTTCAAGGCAAACCTTCGCCGCTTCGATCGCGTAGGTGCAGGGCTCGGGGTCGCCGGGGCCGTTCGAAAGGAACACGCCGTCGGGATTCATCGCAAGCACCTCTTCCACCGGGGTCTTTGCAGGAACCACCGTCACTGCGATGCCGCGCTCGGCCATCATGCGAAGGATGTTGCGCTTGATGCCGAAGTCGTAGGCAACGACCTTGTACTTGAAGCTTTCAGGCTTCACGAAGTCCGGACGCCCGTCTTCTCCCTTTAAACGCCACTGGGCTTCCGTCCATTCATACGGAGCCTTCGTCGTGACGACGCTGGCGAGATCGCGCCCCACCATGGAGCCCCAGGCCTTCGCCGCCGCCTTCGCGGCTTCAATTTCAGCCTCGGTGAGCTTGCCTTCCTTCGCGGCCACGATCGTGCCCGCCTGAGCGCCGTTCGTGCGCAGACGACGCACGAGCGCGCGGGTGTCGATGTCGGAAATCGCGACCGTCCCCGCCTTCACGAGGTAGTCCGTCAAGCTTTCGGTGGCGCGGAAATTGCTCACCACGGGCGAAGCGCATCGGATCACCAGACCCGCAGCCGCCACGCCGCGGCCTTCTTCGTCCTGAGGATTGACGCCGACGTTGCCGATGTGGGGATACGTGAGCGTCACAATCTGACCCGTGTAGCTCGGGTCCGTGAGGATTTCCTGATACCCCGTCATCGAGGTGTTGAACACGACCTCTGCCGTCACGGAACCGGCAGCCCCCAGGCTGCGCCCGATGTAGACGGTTCCGTCGGCAAGCGCCAAAGCTGCTTGAGGTCGCATATCGGTTTGAATGGAGTTCAAAATTTTCTCCCAGAATTTGTCGGAGCTGTAAGCGGCCGGCTGAGGCCTTGGCGCCCAACTGCCGCCTCCGGTTTCCCGTCCCGTTCGATGGCGGCGGCGCAAACCGGTGCAAAAGCAAGGAATTATAGCCGCAGGCGCCTTCTCCCCTTTGGGTTTTTCGCTCCCTAAGGCATCCCCCGTAGTCCTTCTGCGTTTTGCCTTCCCGCTGCCTCCACTTTCTCTCAAGCATGAGCCAAAAGCCCTACAAAAACCGCGATGTGTCAGGGGCGCATCCCGCAATCAAGGTATGCTTGCGACTCTCTGAAAACAACTTTTTTCAAGGCCTATGAATTCCATCAACCGGCTTGAAGCCCTCAAGCAGTGGACCACCGTCGTCGCCGACACGGGGGACATTGACGAAATCGCCCGCGTGAAGCCCGCGGAAGCCACGACGAACCCCTCGCTCATTTTGAAGGCGGCGCAAACCGAGCGCGGCCGCGCCATCCTTGACGCCGCCCGCCGCACGGACGAATCGCCGCGGCTTCGCATCGACCGCGTCGTCACCGCTTTCGGCGCCGCCATCCTTGACATCATCCCGGGGCGCGTGAGCACCGAGGTGGACGCCCGCCTCTCCTTTGATGCGCGAGGGACGATTGAAAAGGCGCGACGGATCATTGCGCTCTATGAAGCCCGCGGCATCTCGCGCGAGCGCGTCCTGATCAAGATCGCCGCCACCTGGGAGGGGTGCGAGGCGGCTCGAGTGCTGGAGCAAGAAGGCATCCACTGCAACATGACATTGATCTTCAGCCTCGCGCAAGCCCAGGCCGCGGCGCAGGCGAAGGCCACCCTCATCAGCCCCTTCGTGGGCCGCATCTACGACTGGGCGAAAAAGGAAGCGGGCGCGGCGTGGAATGAAGCCGCCAGCGCCGGCACAGCCGATCCGGGCGTGCAGTCCGTGACGAAGATCTTCAACACCCTGAAGGCCGCCGGCTCCCAAACCCAGATCATGGGCGCGAGCTTCAGAAACACCGGTGAAATCGCGGCGCTTGCGGGGTGCGACCTCCTCACCATTGCGCCGAAATTCATCGACGCACTCGCAGCGGACAAGACGCCCCTCGTTCGCACGCTCGACGCCTCGGCGCTCGAACCCGCCGCCCCCATCGCCATCTCGGAAGCGGAATTTCGCTGGCAGACCGTCATGTCGCCCTTGGTGAACGCCAAGCTCGCGCAAGGCATCCGAGCCTTCGCAGCCGACACCGAGACGCTCGAAGGCCTGCTCTGAAAACGCAAAACCCATAAAAACAATAGGGAGATTTCTTCATGAGCGAACTACCTGCCGCGCCCACCGTCCTCGTGGTGGAGCCTGACGACTTTCGGCTGCGACGCCACACCCTCGAACTCCTGCACGACGCCGAGTTTCACCTCATCGCCGCGGTGGACTCGCGCCGCAAGGCGGCGGCCGTCATCAGCCGCGAGAAAATCGACCTCGCCGTCGTGAACGTCCGTCTGCCAGACGGCAGCGGCGCCGAAGTCACCCGCGAAATCCTGCGCCGCAACCCCGAAGCCCATGTTCTCATCGCGACCGACGTGGACGAAGAGAACACCGTAATGCAGGCGATTGAATCGGGCGCCGACGGCTACATTCTCTTTGCGGACGAAAACCCCAGCGTCGTCACCGGGCTCAAGGTGATGCTCTCCGGGGGCTCTCCCGTGAGCCCTGTCATCGCGCGCTCGGTGCTGCGGGCGCTTCACAACCGCAACGAAGCGCACATCGCGGCGCGCGCGAGCGGCATCCTCTCGCGGCGCGAGCTCGACATCCTGCAGCTTTTAGCGAAGGGCCTGGCCTTTGCCGCCGTGGGGGAAATCCTCGCAATCAGCGAGCACACGGTGACAACGCACGTCAAAAAGCTCTACAAGAAGCTCAACGTGCATTCGCGCGGCGAAGCCGTGTACGAAGCACGCCAGATGAAGCTCGTTGATTGACATTGCCAGCCGCTATCATTGCAAGCTTCCCTGATCGCCCCGCCCTTCGGCATGCGATCTCACCAGAACAAAAGAGAACATCATGACCGCCTCCCTCAAGGAAGCCGTCGCCGCGGCGCTCGCTCCTGTCGCCGCCGACATGGCCGCCGTTGAAAAAATCATTGCCGCCGAGATGGAAAGCGACATTCCCCGCGTGAAGGAAATCGGACGCTACATCACAAGCGCCGGCGGCAAGCGCATGCGCCCCGCGCTCCTGATCCTCATGGCGCGCGCCATGGGCGACACCTCGGACAACGCCCCTTACTTCGGCGCCGTGATCGAGCTCCTGCACACCGCCACCCTCATGCACGACGACGTGGTTGACGAAGGCAAGATGCGCCGCGGCCGTGAAACGGCCAACAGCCGCTGGGACAACAATCAGGCGGTTCTAGTGGGGGACTTCCTCTACACCCGCTCCTTCCAGATGATGATTCAGCGCGGGAACCTCGGCGTCATGCAGGCCTTGGCGGACGCCGCCAACCGATTGTCCGAAGGCGAAGTGCTGCAGCTCACGAACGCGGGCGACCCGAAGACCACGGAGGAGCGGTACTTTGCGGTGATCGAGCGCAAGACCGCCTGTCTCTTTGAAGCCGCGGCCCACATGGCGGCAGCGTTCACAAACGCCCCCAAGGCCTATGAAGACGCTTGTGCGGAATACGCGTTGCGCCTTGGCAACGCCTTCCAGATTGCCGACGACATTCTCGACTATCAGGGCGAAGCTGTTGCGATCGGCAAAAACCTCGGCGCCGACATCAAGGAAGGGAAGGTGACGCTCCCCCTCATCTACGCGATGCAGCGCTGCGCTCACGAAGACCGCGCCGTGATTGAAAACGCCATCCTCACGTGCGAAGGGGACTTCGAGGCCGTGAGCCGCATCGTGAAGGCTTCCGGAGCGATCGAACAATGCTTTGAACGAGCTCTTTTGGAAGTCGAGCGAGGGAAAAATGCATTAAATGCACTTCCGGCTGGACAATTTAAAGAATCTCTGTTAAAGTTCCTGTCCTTCGCAGTTCACCGCGATCGCTAAACGATCCGGGATCTGTGAGGCTTTCGGGGTGTAGCTCAGCCTGGTAGAGTACTACGTTCGGGACGTAGGAGTCGGAGGTTCGAATCCTCTCACCCCGACCAGGATTTCAAAAAGGAGACAGCGCAGGTTGTCTCCTTTTTATTTCGTGCGCAGCGCGGGCTTTGCGGCCGAGACCGATTTAAAATCGGTCATGCAGAAAACTCACCGAAGGAGCCGCATATGCCTCTCATCATCGGATTAACCGGCGGCATCGCCTGCGGCAAGACGACCGCGACGGACGCCTTCCGCGCGCTCGGCGTGCCCGTCATCGACGCTGACGAAATCTCCCGAGCGCTCACGGCGCCGGGCGGAAAAGCACTTCCTGACATCGCCGTCGCCTTCGGGGCCGACATGATCGGCGCCCATGGCATGAAGCGCACGCTGATGCGCGAAACCATCTTCTCGGATCCCGCACAGCGCGCGAAGCTCGAAGGCATTCTCCACCCCATGATCAAGCGCGAGATCTACGAGCAGCTTAAGCACGTCACCGCGCCCTACGTGATTTTGAGCATTCCGCTTCTTCTAGAGAGCGGCCGCTGGAAAGAGGCCGTCGCCCGCATCGTCGTGATCGACGTCCCCGTCGAAGATCAGGTGAACCGCCTCGTCTATGACCGCCACATGAGCGAAGACGAAGCTCGCGCCATCATCGAGACGCAGGTCTCCCGCGAAGAGCGTCTGAAGGCGGCGACCGACGTGATTGAAAACACTGGTTCGGTCGCCGATCTCACCCGGGCCGTGTCTGAACTCGACCGCAAGTTCTACGCCATGGCGCTTGAAAAGAAGAACCGCTGATTTCTCCTCCTCAACCAAGGCGGCCCGATTCCGAGCCGCCTTTTTCAAAGGCCCCCCGAAACCATGATGGTGAAGTGCCCCACCTGCCGCAGGCTTCACGAATACGACATGAAGAGCCCCTTCCGCCCCTTTTGCAGCGAGCGCTGCAAGCTCATTGATCTGGGCGCCTGGGCCTCCGGCGACTACCGCATTGAAGGCGCGCCCGGCACTGCAGATCCCGAGGCCGTTGCCGATGAAATGAAGCGGCAGCTCCTCGAAGCCGCCGCAAACGGCGCCGATCAGAAGAAGCGCCGGCAGACGCCGTGAGCGCCTGAGCGGCGGACCGTTGTCAAGTTCCGGCCGTCATCCGGCACGTAGACGGGAAGCCGGTTGGCGTGCCCCTCAACAGCGTCCGCTGACTCGCTCACGCCAAAAAGCGCCGTCGTCTCCGCCATGAAGTCGGCCGCCGTCGTCCCCCGGACGACAGGATCCGTCCAAAGAAACGCCGCCGCGCCGGCGTTTTCCACTTGCCCCATTTCGTCTGCCGTCTTCACCCACACCGCGGCGTCCGCCGTGCGGCGCACAAAGTCCGCTGCCTTCTCCATGCCTGCGGGCGTCTCCGCCACGGCGAGCACCGTTGGCAGCGTCAAGCGCTTGAGAACCAGCGCCACCATGGGAAGAAGCTTCACCTCAAGCCGATCCCCCTGCGCTGGATTCACCCAGCGAAATTCCTGCCCCTCAAGACTTTCCGGACGCCCAGCAAAGGCGTCAGAACGTCGAAAATGAAGCCGCACATAGGCATGCGGGTAGCTCTTTTCCATCACGAACCACGGCACGGAATCCGTCACCGTGAGATTGAGCTCCTCCTGCATCTCGCGCACCAGCGCCTCGTGCACGGATTCACCGGGCTCGAGCTTTCCGCCGGGCAGCTCCCACCAGCCGGCGTAGGGCTTTCCTTCAGGGCGCGAGCCGATCAGAACGCGCCCCGTCTCTGGATCCATCAGGACGCCCACCGCAACTTCTGTCACAGGGCGCGCGCTGGCCGTCATGCCGCTGCTCCCTTGAGCTTCTCGCGCCCAGCGCGGCTTCTCGCGTACTGCAGCGCCACGCGGCCGCTTCGACCGCCTCGCTGGATGGCAAACTGAAGCGCCTCAAGACGCACGTCCTCGCTTTCGATGACGTCCTGGGCAACCTTGAGATCGACCAAGGCCTGACGCACGGCGTCAAGGTACTTCGCCTGACTGAAGGGATAGAAGGAGAGCCACAGACCAAAGCGCTCCGCCAGAGAAAGCTTCTCTTCCAGCACTTCGCCCGGGTGAAGCTCCCCTTCGTCGTCCAAGGCCGCCTTTTCGTTATCAGACTGCGGCTCGGGCATCAAGTGGCGCCGGTTGCTCGTTGCGTAGATGACGAGGTTGTCGCCGCCCGCGGCCACCGAGCCGTCAAGCGCTGCCTTCAAGGCCTTGTAGCCGCCTTCGCCCAGTTCAAAGGAGAGGTCGTCGCAAAAGACAATGAAGCGCTCGGGGCGGGTGCTCGTCAAGCGCACGATGTCTGCCAGATCGCAAAGGTCGTCCTTCCCGACTTCAATCAATCGCAGGCCGTCGGCGTAGAACGTCGTGCAGCAGCCGCGAATGAGGGAGCTTTTCCCCGTGCCTCGAGCACCGGTGAGGAGCACGTTGTTCGCGGGGAGCCCCCGCACGAACGCCTCGGTGTTCGCAAGAAGCTCCGCCTTCTGGCCGTCGATGTGAAGCAGGTGGTCCAGATTCACGTGTGCAAAGTTGCGAACCGCCTCAAGCCGCCCCACCACCGTGCCCATGTAGGTGCGGCGAACCCAGCGAAACGCGGGCGCTGACCAGTCGGGCTCCGGATTCTCCGGAGGCAGAAGCTGCGCAAAGCGGCGCAGCACCGAAAGCGAGAGGTCTTCCAATTCCGTCATTTGTCTCTTCCAAAGAAAACGGCGCCCGCCGCAGCCTCCCCGAAGGAAGCCCGGCCGGACGCCGCCTGTTCACCTCAAAAGGGCGAACGGTTGATTACTTCAGGCGCCCGTGGCAATCCTTGTACTTCTTGCCGGAGCCGCAGGGGCAGGGATCGTTGCGGCCGACGTGCGAGAAATCAAGCGCCTCCTCATGCCTCGCCGCCGCGCCTTCGACACGAGCCGCGGCCTGAACGGCCGCCTGTTCGCTGGCGGCCTCCGCTTCCTGCGGCTGCTGAATCTGAACGTTCATCAGCACGCGGGTGAGGTTTTCGCGCACGGTGTCAAGAAGCGTCTCGAACATGCCGAAGGCTTCGCGCTTGTATTCCTGCTTGGGCTGCTTCTGAGCGTAGCCGCGCAGGTAAATGCCCTGACGCAGAGCGTCGAGCGCAGTGATGTGCTGGCGCCAGACGGCGTCCAGCACCTGCAGGAGCACGTTCTTTGCAAAACCCGCCCAGGCTTCGTGGCCCACCATTTCTTCCTTCGCCTTCTCGACGCCGTCCGTAGCGTCGATGAGCGCCTTAAGAAGGTCCTCGTCGCCCACGTTGTTGTCCTTTTCGAGCATCGCCTGCAGGGGGATGTCCAGCCCCCACTGGGTCTTCAGCTGCTCGGCGAGGCTCTTCAGATCCCACTGCTCTTCAACCGTGTCCGCCGGCACGAAGCTGCGGAAGAGGTCCGTAAAGTAGCCGTGGCGCAGGTTGTTCACCATCTCGGACACATCCTTGCTCTCCAGGATTTCGTTTCTGAGACGATAGATTTCCTTGCGCTGGTCGTTCTGAACGTCGTCGAACTCAAGGAGCTGCTTGCGGATGTCGTAGTTGCGGCCTTCCACCTTGCGCTGCGCGCTTTCAATCATGCGAGAGAGCATCTTCGACTCGATTGCGACGCCCTTCTCGAGCTTGAGCCGGTCCGCGATCGCCTTCATGCGATCGCCGCCGAAGATGCGCAGGAGCTGGTCTTCCATCGAGAGGTAGAAGACGGAGCTGCCCGGGTCGCCCTGTCGGCCGGAGCGGCCGCGCAGCTGGTTGTCAATGCGGCGGGACTCGTGGCGCTCGCTGCCGATGATGCGCAGGCCGCCCGCGGCCACCACTTCGTCGTGAAGTTTCTGCCACTCGCCCTTCACTTCGGCAATCCTGGCTTCCTTCGCTTCCGGCGTGAGCGTCTCGTCCGCCTTGATGGCGTCCACCTGCTTTGTGATGCCGCCGCCCAGAACGATGTCGGTGCCGCGGCCCGCCATGTTGGTGGCGATCGTCACGGTGCCGGGACGGCCGGCTTCCAGCACGACCTGCGCTTCGCGCTCGTGCTGCTTCGCGTTCAAGACGTTGTGGACGATGCCTTCCTTTGCAAGGCGCTGGCTCAGGATCTCGGACACTTCAATCGACGTCGTGCCGACCAAGACCGGCTGGCCGCGCTTCACGCAGTCCTTCACATCCTCGATGATCGCGGCGTACTTTTCCTCCGTCGTGCGGAAGACCTTGTCCTGCTGATCCTTGCGGATCATCGTGCGGTGCGTGGGCACCACGACCGTCTCAAGGCCGTAGATATCCTGGAATTCATAGGCTTCCGTATCCGCCGTGCCCGTCATGCCGGCGAGCTTCTTGTACATGCGGAAGTAGTTCTGGAAGGTGATGGAAGCCATCGTCTGGTTTTCCTGCTGGATCTTGACGCCTTCCTTCGCCTCCACCGCCTGATGCAGGCCGTCGGACCAGCGGCGCCCCGGCATGAGGCGCCCGGTGAATTCGTCGACGATGACGACTTCGCCGTTCTGCACCACGTACTGCTGGTCGCGCTGAAAGAGCGTGTGCGCCTTGAGGGACGCATTGAGGTGATGCAGAAGAATGATGTTCTGAGGCGAGTAAAGGCTCGTACCGTCCTTCAAAAGCCCCTTCTCCGCGAGAATGGCCTCCAAGTGCTCGTGGCCCGCCTCGGAAAGGTAGACCTGATGGGCCTTTTCGTCCACCCAGTAGTCGCCCTCGCCCTTTTCGTCCGCCTGACGCTTCAAAAGGGGCGGAATCTCGTTGATGTGGCGATAGAGATCCGTGTTGTCATCGGCGGCGCCGGAAATGATGAGCGGCGTGCGGGCTTCGTCAATCAAGATCGAGTCCACTTCGTCCACGATCGCATAGTTGAGACCGCGCTGGCGGCGGTTAGCGACGTCGTACTCCATGTTGTCACGGAGGTAGTCAAAGCCGAACTCGTTGTTGGTGCCGTAGGTGATGTCAGCAGCGTAGGCGGCCTTCTTGCTTTCGGTGTCCTGCTGGGAGAGAACCGTCCCCACAGTGAGTCCCAGGAAGTTGTAGAGGCGTCCCATCCATTCGGCGTCGCGCTTGGCGAGGTAGTCGTTCACCGTCACGACGTGCACGCCCAGCCCCGGCAGGGCGTTCAAGTACACCGCGAGCGTTGCGGTGAGGGTCTTGCCTTCGCCCGTGCGCATTTCCGCGATCTTGTTGTCGTTCAACACCATGGCGCCGATGAGCTGCACGTCAAAGTGTCGCATGCCCATCACGCGAACGCTCGCTTCACGGCAGACCGCAAAGGCTTCCGGCAAGAGCGACTCCAGCGTCTCGCCCTTAGCCAGCCGCTCGCGGAATTCAACCGTCTTGTGCTGCAGCTCCTCGTCCGAGAGCTTCTGCATCTGCGGCTCAAGCTTGTTCACCGCAGCGCACTTCTTGCGGTACTGGCGGACCAGGCGGTCATTACGGCTGCCGAAAATCTTGGTAAGGAACGAGTCAAACATTGATAATCCAATCAAACAAACGCAGCCGCGAAGGCGATCTCTCTGCCCAACAGCAGCGCGCAACGGCTGCGAAAACCGTCTTTGCAGCCGAATTTGATCCCGCCGCGAAGACAACACGCGCGTGATTATCGCACACCAAATTCCAGATTTTTCTTACGCCTGAAGGCCATGAGAACCAAAGAAAAGGCAGGAACGCGGAAAAATCCTTTCCACAGCGTCGCGATGTGCCGCAAGCTGCCAGACAACGCCCACACGACGGAAAATCTCAGCTCGCTCCAGCAAACCATTGCGGATGGTCGCAAGACAAGCCTGCTTTTGTAGAATGCGAGCCGATGCGAGGAAAGCTGGTTTCTTGAACACCGTTTGACAGACAGCGGCTCCCCCAAGAGGCGTTTCTTTGTCGGTGTGAGCCGTCGGGAAGAACGGTGCCGTCGCCGCAAGGCGCCGGGAGAGAAAACTCAAAGCCCTGTGCCAGCCGCGCCGGGCCTTGTTCAATTCAACGAGGCTCAGCGATGTTGACCGCATTCAATTTCTCGTGTCGAAGTGCCATACCACAGAAAATCTCCGCGAAAAAAAATCTGCTTCATCGCAGATGGCAGTATCGTTGCGCTGATTGCCGTTGCGGTTTTTGCTTTGGTTGCGCTTGCGACTGCGGCTTGCATCCTCTCCGCAACACGCAAGCACAGAGGGAGCTGCTCGGCTCGGTTCGCCTGACCGACCTGTCATGCGGCTTAGCTCTGCTTTTTATGCACCACAAACGGATGAATGCAGCGCCGAAGTTTTCCCAAATGACGCGCGTGTCTCCGAATCGAAGAAGTTTTCCATGCCTGCTTTTGCCAAAGACCGTCGAAACCGCATGCTCACCTTCGCGCAGCTCACTTACAACACAGTAGCAGGCGCCGACGAAGGGACGCCCATTGCTGAACAGCTGAAAGACGCCCGGCGCGTCGCGCGCGTCGTGAACCGCGAAGCGGCTCCGCTCAAAATGAATTGGGACTTCTCCGACCTCTCCCTCATCCGAGTGGACCGGGACCGCATCACCCTCTTTGTGAAAAGCGCTGCGCAGCAAAACCGACTGCGTCAGATCTTGCCCCGCATCAACCGCGGGCTCGCGGAGCTGGGCTTTCTGCAGCAGGCCGAAATCCGCATCCGCCCCGTGCCCGACAAGGTGGACTTCTCGCGCCCTCAGGCGCTGGGGGCCGAACGCGTCGTCTCCGAAGCATCCCTTGACGCCATAGCGAAAAAGGCCGACTCCCTGGAGGAATCGGCCTTGAAGGATGCCTTGACGGAGCTCGCAGCGAGCCTGCGAAAAAAAAGCTAGCCCACGCGAGAAGGCGACAAAAGCGGCTCGGCGTGCACGGGCCTAAAAGGCGACTCCGAACGCGGAATCGTCACATACTCCCAGCTCGCAGGATCCGCAATGAGCGCCCGCAGGAGCTTGTTGTTCAAGCTGTGCCCTGACTTGTAGGCGCTGTAGCGTGCCAGAAGCTTGTGCCCCAGCACATAGAGGTCGCCCATCGCATCCAGAATCTTGTGCTTCACGAATTCATCAGGCGACCGCAGCCCCCCGACGTTCAACACACGAAATTCATCCATCACGATGGCGTTTTCCATCGTGCCGCCCTGCGCAAGCCCCATCGAACGGAGCATCTCCACGTCCGTGACAAAGCCAAAGGTGCGCGCGCGGCTCACCGAGTCTTCGTACGTTTCCTTCGCGAAGTCCACCGTCGCGTTCTGCACGGTGTTGTCGATGGCAGGGTGGCCGAAATTGATGCCAAACTGCAGAACAAAGCCGTCGTGGGGCTCAAGCTTCGCCCACTTGTCCCCTTCCGTCACTTCAACCGTCTTCAGAACACGCACAAACTTTCGAGGCGCATTCTGCTGCAGAAGCCCCGCCGAGCGAATGAGGTACACAAACGTCGCGCCCGAGCCGTCCATGATGGGGATTTCCGGCGCATCCACGTCCACATAGGCGTTGTCCACTCCCATGCCGTTCAAGGCGCTCATGATGTGCTCGATCGTCGAGATGACGATTTTTCCCTCATTGAGGGTCGTCGCCATCCGCGTGTCGTTCACAGCCGTTGGCTTGGCGGGCATCTCCACCGGAGGCGTCATGTCGATGCGCCGGAACACGATCCCCGTGTCCGGCGCCGCCGGCTGCAGCACAAGCCGCACCCGGCGACCGGAATGAAGACCGATGCCGACCGTCGAAATCGTGCGCGAGAGCGTGCACTGACGCATCAGGGGCTTCGTGTCAGGCATTTATCGCGATCCGCCGCGCAGGAACGTGGGAACCGCCACAAAAGGCGCCGCCTTGGCGTCTTCGGCCTTCGGCGCCGTCGCCCGGCCGTAGGGATCAAGAGGCTGCTGCGGCTGGGGCGCGGGCTGCAGATGCTGCGGCGCCATCGCCGGCTGCGGCTGCACCGTCTGCTGCACAGGCTGAGCGTACACAGGCGCCTGCGGCTGAGCAAAAGCGGGCGCCTGAGGCGCAGCGGCCTGCGGATAGGCGGGCTGCTGCAGCGGCTGACTCGTGAACCCCGGCGTCGATGCAAAGGGGGTATGGCGCTGCGCCTGATAAATCCCCGGCATGCCCGGAGCCTGCTGTTGCGGCGGTTGCTGGCCGAGCTCGTGCGGATCGTCGAGGCCCGTCGCCACCACCGTAACGCGCAGGGCGTCGTTCATCGTGTCGTCGAACGCCGTGCCGATGATCGTCTGCGCGTCGCGGCTCACGAAATTCTTCATGACCGCCATCACCTGACGGATTTCCGGCTGCGACATCGTGTCCGAAGAAGCCGTGACGTAAACCAAAAGGCCGCGAGCGCCCTGAAGGTTTGCGCCTTCGAGCAACGGGCAGGCGATCGCCTTTTCAGCCGCTTCGCGGGCGCGGTCGGGACCGGTCGCGGTCGCAGTGCCCATCATGGCCGTGCCGCGCTCGCTCATCACCGTGCGCAAGTCTTCGAAGTCGACGTTGATGATGCCGGGGGTGTGAATGATTTCGGCGATGCCGTTGCAAGCCTTGTAGAGGACGTCGTCAGCGGCTGCAAAGCAGTCAACCATCGTGGCGGCGCCGCCCACTTCGTCTTCCAGCTTGTCGTTGAGGATGACGATGAGGCTGTCCACCTTGTCCTTCAGGTTCTCGATGCCCGCCTGCGCCTGACGCATGCGGCGCGTGCCTTCGAACTCAAAGGGCTTCGTAACGACGGCAACCGTGAGAATGCCGAGCTCCTTGGCGATCTCCGCGATCACGGGCGCGGCGCCCGTGCCGGTGCCGCCGCCCATGCCGGCCGTGATGAAAAGAAGGTGCGTTCCTTCGAGCGCCTCGCGGATCTTGTCCGTCGCCTCCTGGGCCGCCATGGCGCCCACTTCCGGCTTGGCGCCCGCGCCAAGGCCGGTCTTGCCGAGCGGAATCACAATGTCCGCGCGGGAGCGGCTCAGCGCCTGCTTGTCGGTATTGGCTGCGATGAACGTGATGCCGGTGGCATGATTTTCAATCATGTGCTCGACCGCGTTTCCGCCGCCGCCACCAACACCAATCACCTTAATGCAGGCGTCAAAATGATCGGCTTCCTCAATGATGGGCTCGAAAGACATGTTCTTCCTTTTGCTGATGGAACCCGCAGGACGTCTCCCGCGGGCGAAAATCTTCACATTTCACGCCGTTTTCCGCATTTATTTCCGCCAAATGACAGGTCGCGGACCACGGCAATCATAAATTGGTGCGCATTATTCTAGAGCCTTTTCGCGCGCCTCAGCGCACCCGTCGCGCGGAAAACTACGGTTTCTCACAATTTGAACTTCCACAAAAGACTCAGATTCTGGCTTTCGCCGCTCACCGCCTGAAGGTAGAGCTGTGGCAAAAGTCGGTACTTCAAAGTAAGGGTCGTCACCGCATCAAAGACCCCCATGCCGTATTTCAGCTGCAGCCCCGGCAGGACGTAGCCCGACACCACGACCCGAGAGGAATCCCCCGATCCTGCCGTGTCAACGGCGAGCCCCCGGATGCCCAGCGCCTGACCGACGCTCCCCACGACGCGCCCCGCCTGCGAAGCGCCCATGCCGATCAAGGCCGACGTCATGAGCGTCGTGCCGTCGGTGTCGCTGCTCTTTTCCAGCCCATGCCCTGTGAGCAAATAAGAGAGCTTCGCCTCTTCGCTCATCTCGGGCTCGGAAAAAAGCGCCACCTGCGGCGCCGACGCCGTGCCGGTCACCTTCACCCCCGCCGTAACGCTGTCTTCCGTCGTCTCGGCATTTCGCACGGCCGAGATGTTGAGGGTCGGGTTGTCCGCGGGGCCCGCAAAGATGAGCTCGCCCTTTTGAATCTCCAAGTCCTGCCCGTAGGCCTTGAAGGTGCCGTCTTCCAGCGTGATGCGGCCGTTCAAACCCGTGCGCCCCTTTGCCATCATGGCCTTCAAGTCGCCCTTCAAGCGGCTCTTGAGCCCCATGACGTTCACGAAGACGCGATCCTCGATCTTCACGTCCACCATTGCCGAAATCTTCGTCGCTTCGCTCTTTTGCGCCGCCTCTTCGTCCACCAGCACTTCATCCGACGAGACGCTCACCGCGCCCTCGGGCACTTCGGAAACGGCGATGAAGCCACGAGGCACGCGCACAGTGCCGCGAATGTCCGCCGCGCCGTTTTCGTACGCGACGCGCACGTCGGACGCCACCTCGAGACGAACGACCGGTGACTCCGTCGCAATGCGAAGTCCGTCTGACGTGATCGTCACATGCGCCGACGGATTCGCGAGATCCGCCCACGAGAAGTCGCCCGTCACCGCGGCCGAGCCCTTCTTCGTCTTCAAGTCCGCCGAAAGGTCGCCCGACGAACCGCGAGCCACGATTGCCACCGTACTGGGCTGCATGTCAAGAGGGATCTCCACCGAGGACGCCACGAAGTCCGACAACTCGAGCCGTCCCGAAAGCCGGGGCGCCTTGATGGTTCCCGACACCGTCATGTCCGACGTGAGAAGGCCCTCCAGCGAGAGGTCGGGCGGCAGCCACACGCCAAAGCCCTTCAAAGGCAAGGACGACGTCACCAAACGCCCCGAGAGCGCCTCGCCCTTTAGCGCCACGTCCGCCTTCACCGGCACGCCCGCCGCCGTCATGGAGGCCGCCGCCGTGAGATCTGCGTCCACGCCTGAGGCCGCCACCGAGAAGTTCTTCACCTCAATGCCTGCCGCC
Source organism: Acutalibacteraceae bacterium (assembly GCA_963647785.1). Classification (GTDB taxonomy): domain Bacteria; phylum Pseudomonadota; class Gammaproteobacteria; order Burkholderiales; family Burkholderiaceae_F; genus Duodenibacillus. The sequence continues at coordinate 52,744 of CAVJBF010000004.1, read as the reverse complement.
TTCTTTTTGCCTTGCGCAGGCCGCCCGATCGCCGCCCAGTCCGAGGAGAGCGCCGCCTGCCAGACAAACCGGCCGCCCTTTCGGGAGACGTCCGCCTTGCCAGAAATGCCGCCCCCCGTCTTCATGCCGTGAGGCAGCAGGGACGCCAAGTCAGAAAAGACCAGCCGGAAGTCCGCCACGCCCGTCTGCAGCACGTCCCCTTGCACGAGCGTCTCCTTCACGACGAGGCGGCTCGCCTTCGAGGCGCCCCCCGACAAGCGCACCGGCGTCACGTGCACCTTGTCCGCCGACAAAAAGACGGAGGCGGGCGCTTCGAGCGCCCAGTGCGAGGGGCCGGTCTGGGCCGTGAATGTTTTAAATTCACCCTGCCAGCACACCTTTTCCAAATCGGCTCCGGCGGACAAAGCGGTCTGAAGCGAAAACGCGCCCGTCGCCTCCTCCACCGTCACCGTCGTCTCATGGGATGAAAGGCGACCGTCCAGCCGCAGTCTCGCCTTCTTGAGGGCGACGCCCCCGGCAGAAATGTTCTTGGCGCGAAGCGTCAGCCGTTCGTCCGCCGTTTCCGAGAGCCCGCCCTTCAAGCGCACCTTGTCGATGTGAAGGCTCCCGGCCGCCACATTAAGCGCCGTGATATCGGCCGCCACCGCGGGCTTTTTGGGCGTGCCCGAAATCGCGAGCCGCCCGTTCACGGAGCCTGAGAGCGTGGGAAGAATATCCGTCAAACAGGGCGCTGCCACCGAGAGGTCCAGCTGTCCCGCGCCGCCGTCAGCCATCGACAGCCGGCCGTCCAAGACCGCCTGATTGCGCCCGGCAGCGAGCCGAAACTTCTGCGCACGGACGACGTCTTCTTCATAAAAAAGATTGCCTGACGCTGCGGCGCGCCGGCCGTTCACAAGCGCCGAGAGCGCCGCGTCTGTCACCGACGCCGCCCAGCGGCCGTTCATTTCCTTCACGGAGAAAGCAAAGCCGCCGTCGCCCTTTTTCACCGAGACGCCAGAGTCCGCCAGCGAGAGCTTCGCAGCCGCCACGCGCCCTTGGGCAGAAATCGCCGGCGCCCAGCCGGCGTCCGCCGTCACCGTGAGCGCCCCGCCGCTTTTCCCCGGCGTCACCACCAGCCGAGCGTTCTTCACATTCTTCAGGGTCACGTCCGCTGTAAGCGTCGCTTGGGCTTCCGGCACTCCGGCCGCACCCTTGGCAAGCTTCTGCGTCACGGCGCCCTTCACCGCAAGCTTCGCGTCCGTCGCAAAGCCTTCGAGCACCGCGTCCGCCAATGTCACCGTCACCTGCCGATTGCCCGCCTTGAGCGCCATCGGCTCCGCAAGCCGCGCCGTCACCCTAAGGGGGAGCCGCGGCGTCGCAAGCGCCGCCTCCACGGCCGCTTCGGCCTTCACGTCACCCGACACGGACGCCTTGAGGGTCGTCTGTCCCCGCAGTTCGCCCGCAGCCGTCGCCCGCCAGTCCCACGCCTTGCCGTTCAAATTCAATCGGCCCGCGGTCTTCACGTCCAAAGGCCACGTCCCCGCGGTCTGCACTGAGCCCGAAAGCGCTGCCGCGCCGTAAGCCGGCAGCGTCGTTTGAAAGTCCGCAACGCGCAGCCGGCCGTCAGCGTAGTCCGCCGAAAGCGCGATCGAAGCGATCGCCGTGTCGTCTTTTCCTGAAAGGATGTGCCAGTCCGTGCCACGGAATTGCTGCACGGCAATCGTCACCGGAAGCGTGATGTCGCCCGGCAGATGCGCCGCAAGCCCCGCGTCGTTCAACGCCTTCTCCAGCGCATCCCAGTCCATGGGCTCCGTCGAAGGTTCAGACGCCGGCAGCTGCACCGCCAGACGCTCCACGGCAAGCGTCTTCACTGTCACCGCACCGTCAGAAAGCGCCGCGCTCGTCGACAGGCGTCCGAGCTTCACGCCGGTTCCAGCCGCTGACACCGCGGCGTCCGTCACCTCGAGCGATTCCATCGAAACCGTCGGAAGCCAGTCAGGCAAAACGAACGCTTCCGAGGGCTGCGTCATATCCTCAACCTTCTGATGAGACGCCGGCTCCGGCATCGCTGCCGCCGATGAGGGTTTCACCGTCACCGCAAGCCCCGCCGCCCGCAGCGACGCCACCGTCACGCGCCAGTCAAAAAGCTCCTTCCACCGCAGTGCCCAGGCGACTTCCTTGGCGGCGACCGTGAGGCCGTCGCTTTCAAACGCGAAGTCCGTGAACACGGGAGCGAACAGCGCCCCCTTGGCCGCCTTCACCGAAAGTCCCGGCACCGCACGGCACGCCGCCGACGTTGCGGTCTTCAATCCGCTTTCCGTGCCGACGAGCCACAAAAGGCCGCCCGCGGCGACGAGCACGACGGCTCCCGCCGCACAGCCTGTGAATTTCAAAAGTTGCTTCACCATTGTGCGCCGAGCCCCACATAAAAATTAATGCCGCTGTGGTCGGAATCACCGACCGGCCAGGCGAGATCAAGCTTCACCGGCCCTACGGGCGAGTCCCACCGCACGCCAAAGCCAGCGCCTTTCTTCAGATCAAAGTCCGAGACGCTTCGCACCGCGTCGCCAGCGTCCACAAAAACTGCGCCCCACCAGCCGCCCGTCACGCGGTACTGGTACTCCACCGACGCGGTGGCAAGCTTTGAAGCGCCGATCAGCTTGCCGTCGCCGTCCTTGGGGGAAATCTTCTGGTAGCCGTAGCCTCGCACGCTTTTGTCGCCGCCCGCAAAAAAGCGCTTTTCAGGCGGCACCTTGTCAATGTCATTCGTCGCTAAAACACCGAGCGTCAGCCGCCCCGCGAAGCGATGGTTGCTGCGCCAGGTTCGCAAAACGCTGTCCTGAAGCTTCAAAAGCGCAAAGTCCGCGCCGCTGCCCCACTCGCGCCTCGACACTTCCGCCACGTAGTTCTGGCTGTCGCCCCATTCCGGGGACAAGCCGCCTCGCTGCCGGATGCGGGAAAAGCTCAGACCCGGGGAAAGAAGGAAGGTTGACTCGTCAACGTTCGCCTGCGTAAACCACGTGTGAGACGCCGTGATCGAGGGGGTTCGCTGCCACCCTGACGGCAGCCGTTGCGTGCGCGACAGCGTCGCCGTGACGCTGCGGCTTTTCGTGTCGTTCAAGTTCGTGTGCTTGTAGCCCGAGCTCACGAGCCAGTAGTCATTCAGGGGATCTGACACCTCAGGGAGCTTCCACTGCGCCGACAACGTCTGCTCCTTTGCGGACGCCGCCGATGAGATCTGAAGGCTCTGTCCCCGGCTGTTGATCCATGGTCGCGTCCAGTGAATCTCCCCGTTGACGCCCACGTCAGAGTCGACCCCGAGGCCCACTTCCACTTCGTTTTTCGACCGAGGCGTCACTGCCGCCTTCACGGGAAGCGTCTTGTCTCTGGCCTCTCGAAAGAGGGGTCTCACCGCCGCGGCGTCAAACCACCCCGTCTGCGAGAGGTTTTTTGAAAATGCCGCCATCTGCTCAGCGCTGAAGGCTTCGCCCTCTTTGTAAGTGACAAGCGATCGCAGATAGTCTTCGCGAATCTGGCTGCCTTCAAACTGCGTTGCGCCAAACTTCCAGCGCGGACCGGAGCGCCAGTGAATGACCCAGCGCGCCTTCTGGCGCTTTACGGAAACCTCCAGACGCGATTTTTCAAAATCGGCGTCAAAGTAGCCCTTCGCCAGAGAGAGGCTGTTGAGCTTTGACTTGAAGCTGTCGTAGTCCGCGTGCCGCAGGGGCGAGCCCTCCCCGGGGATCGTCGCCAGCAATTTTTTAACATCGGGATCGTCCGCCGCCTCTCCCGTCACCACCACGTCCGCTGCTTCAAGCGTCACCGGATCCCCCAGCGCCACCGTCACCACCGGCTTGTCGCCTTCGTACGTCACGGTGATCTCGGGCGCGTAGTAGCCGAAGGGCTTCAAGGCTTCAGAAGCCGCCCGCACAAGGCGCGGCTCGTCAATGTCGCCGTCGGCGTCCGTCGCGAGCCCCGTCACGGCGATCCGCACGTTTTCCTTCGGTTCGCCATCCGGTCCCCGCACTGTCACGTCGGCCGCCGTCGCCCCAAACGCGGCGCCAGCCAAAAGAGTCACTCCAAATCGAATGAGCTGCCGCATGATGCCGTCCGCTCCACGCTAAAAAAGCGCCGACTGCGCCAGATCCCAGCCAATTTCGGGCTCTCCCTGGGCTTTCAGCCAGTCGTTCGTGCGCCGGAAATGATCGTTTCCAAGGAATGGCTCCGGAGGCCGCAACGCCGACAAGGGGGACGGATGATTGGACTTCAGGATGAGGACCGGCCCCGCGGCTTTGGCTCGAATCAAGTCTTCCTTCTGGTGCGCCCAGCGCCCCCAGAGCAAAAAGACGTGCGGCTCGGAGCGGGAGGCCACCGCCGCAATGAGCTTGTCGGTGAGCGTCTGCCAGCCGAGCTTTCCGTGAGAACCGGCGGCGTCCTTCGCGACCGTGAGCACGGTGTTTAATAGAAGGACGCCCTCACGGGCCCAGGACGACAAGTCGCCCGAATTGCAAGCAGCCGTGCCGTACTCGCGGGCGATTTCTTTAAAAATGTTTCTGAGGCTCGGCGGCAGCTTGCGCCGCTCTGGCGGCACCGAAAACGCCATGCCGACTGCTTCGCCCTCGCCGTGATACGGGTCCTGCCCCAGAATGACGACGCGCACCTTTTCCAAGGGCGTCATCCGCAGCGCCCTGAAGGGATCAGGCGGATAGATCACTTCGCCCGCCGCGAGCCTTGCGTCGAGCGCCGCAAGAAGCGCACGCCCCTCGGGCGACGCAAAGAACGCCGTCGTCACGCTGTCCCAGCCGCCGGCGCTTTCCGTCAGCCGATAGGTTTCTGCAAACGTCATGATCCTTCCTTACTTGCTGTCCTGGCGCCGCGAAAACCACGGCCGCCGCCGTTTGATGCGTCATTGTGCCAAATCCCGTTCAGGCTCACGCAAACTATTTTCACTGAAAAATCAGCCTCAGGGGATTTTTCTTGATTCAACACTTGCATCCCGGCGATTCCTCCGTATAATTCCGGCTTCTCACGGGGTGTAGCGCAGCCCGGTAGCGCGCCTGCTTTGGGAGCAGGATGTCGGGAGTTCGAATCTCTTCACCCCGACCATCAGTTGCCAGATCTGCCCGTAGCTCAGTTGGATAGAGCATCGGCCTTCTAAGCCGAGGGTCGCTGGTTCGAATCCTGCCGGGCAGGCCAGTGCACTGTGTGAGAAAAAATTTGAATGGTGGGTGTAGCTCAGTTGGTAGAGTCCCGGATTGTGATTCCGGTTGTCGTGGGTTCGAGTCCCATCTCCCACCCCAGAATTCAGAAAAAGCCTCGCTGGTGACAGCGGGGCTTTTTCGTTTCTACAATCGGCTTTTCCGACCTCAAAGGAGTCCTCGTCATGGCCTACAAGGACGATCTCACCGCCTGGAAGGCGCTGATGCTCACGGCGCGAACGGGCAAAGTGTCGCAGACGGGCATCCTGATGGACATGACGTCCTCCAAGGTTTCGCGCATTCTCTGCGGTCTGGAAGAGGAGCTGGGATATGCGCTCTTTGACAAAACGAAGCGCCCCCTCTACCCCACGCCCCGCTGCCAGCAGCTTCTGGCCGTCTTGGAACCGTTGCTGCGCGACTTTCAAGAACTGCAGGAGCCCACGTTCGGCCTGAGGAAAAAGACGCTTCTCCGAGTCGCGGCCCCGATTGAAGCGAGCCTTGACTTCTACTGCTTTGACTACATCCGGTACGCGGACGCGAACCGCCAGGTGGAGTTTGAAATCCTGCCCGAATGCACCGAGCAAGCCGTGCGCGAGGGCCGAGTTGACGTCGCGATGCTGAACCACGTCCCGGACGACACCTCCGAATTCAAGATTCGCCAGATCGCCACCACGACCACCTTTCCGCTCGCGACGCCCGAATACCTGCGCCGCTACGGCGTGCCCAAGAAGCTGGACGACCTGAAGCGCCACCGGGGGCTCCTTCTTAAGACAAGCTCCTTTCCCGTGACGCGGTACCTCCACAAAGGGGACCTCACTTCAGCCGTGCTGCAGTGGGACTCCGTCTTCTACACCCACGACCAGTTCATGTTGAAAAAGCTCGTCATGAACCACTGGGGCATCACGCTCGACCTCTACGGCGGCCACGTCATTGAGGAGCTTGAAGCCGGGCGCCTCGTCCCCTTCCTTCAAGGCTGGGTTCGGCCCTCATGGAACATGTGCATCGTGACGCGGCAGGACGTGGAGCTCACCAACAAGGAAGTGAGCAGCTTCGCAAACTGGTGGCGCTCCATCCAGTCGCCCGGCGATCAGGACCGCATGAGCCGCAGCCTCCGGGCTTGCGAAAAGTCTCTCGCCATGAACGCCGACCTCTTTGCGTAGGCTGGCGCCCGCTTCCGGTCAGGCGCACTCCTGCGGCATTGATCGACTGCAAAGCCATCCCTGCAGAGCGCAAAGCACGCCCAGCAAGGCCGCGAGCGGCAGCAGGGCTTCGGGCAAGATCTGCGCCACCCAGCCCGTGCCGCAGGAAAGGATGACGCTCGCCGCCGCCCCTGACATCAAGTAAGCCCCCGTCACGCGCTGACGGCAGTCTGGATGCCGCAAGCAGAGCAGCACCACGGCAAACTGGTAGACGCCGCTCGCGGCCGTGGCGCCCACCAGAACGCTCGCGGTCATCATGACGACCGCCGTCGGGAAAAGCGCGGCCGCCCCCGCTGAGAAGCCCGCCGCCAAGGGCAGGAGCCACAAGAGCCGCCGGGGCTTGGCGAGCCGGTTTGTCACAAAGGCGAGCGCCGGCCCCGCCAGAATCGAGCCCGCCGCATACGCCGAAAGACTCCAGCGCGACGCGGCCTCCCCGGCGCCCGAGAGGACCTGCAGACAAAACGGCATCCAGAGCATCACGACGGCAAAGCTCGCATAGCTCAAGGCCGAGTAGCTCAAAAAGGGGACTGTCGAGCGCCAGGGAAAAGACTGCCGACCTTCCGCCGCCGATTCCGCTGCGGTCGCGGGCGACGCAAAAAGAATGACGAGACCCAGCACGGAACCCGTCACCAAAATCCCCGCCGTGACGGCAAAAGGCAGCTGCGGCGCCGCGCAAAAGCCCAGCATCAGCAGAAACGGCAGCGTCATCTGTCCCAAGGACATGGCGGTCTTCGTGAGAATCCCAAGCGCCGGCGACTTCTTCTCAAAAAGCGAACAAAGCAGCGGAAAGTTCCCCACGTCAAAAAACGCCGACGAAACGCCTGCCATCGCCACGGCGATCGCCGCCACAGGCCACGAGTGAGCCGAAAGAAGCAAAAGGAGATAAGCAACCTGAAACCCGCCGCCGACTGCCACGCAGGTGCGCATGCGCCACCTCAGCCAGCCGAGGGAAAAGAGGGCGTAGACCGGCACGCGCCCGACGCCAAAGGCGCCGATGACGGTGCCGAGGTCCGTCAGGCTCGCCGACAAGCGAGCGGCCCAGCCCGCCAGATCCGCCGACACGACGATCTGCGAGAGGCCGATGCAAAAGAAGTTGAAGTAGAGCGCGCCGATCAGGCATCGGCGACACAAGGTGCTCGTCAATTGGATGGAAAAATCGTTGGTTGAGGCGGATTGTCGCAGGGCCGCAGCGCTCTTGCCCGGCACCTTTTGCCCTCCGTTTTCCGCAAATCATACCGCTGGAGCTGACTGCGGCGTTCAGCCCTCAAGCCACGCGCGATCTTCCGCGAGATAAAGCCGCGTCACGTCGGCAAGCGCCTTGTAGAAGTCCGTCCGCCCCACCTTGACGAGATCGCTCAGGAACGAGTCCGCCCAGTTTAAAAGATGCGTCATGAGGAACGTCTTCGATTCCTCGAGCAACGCCTCCGCCGCCGTCGCGTCGTCCGCTTCCAGCGCCTTGGCGGCTTTTTCGGCAAGAAGCCCCATGAATTCCAGCTCCACGCCAAAGTGGTCGGCGTAGAGATCGGGCTTTGCGGGCGCCATGCCGTGCGTTCTCAAAATGCCCAGCATGGCTTCATAAGCGTCCTGCATGATGAGGTGCTCGCGGCTCGTGTAGACAGACTCAAAGGGATAGGCCGTCGGTTCGTCCGCAACACCCGCTCCCAGAAACGTGCGGGCGTAGTCCGCCGCCAGATCGTCGAGCCCTTCGGGCGCAAGGGCCGCCGCAAACGCATTAAAGCGCGCTGCCGCCGCATTGAAGTCCGCGCTTTCCGAAGCTTCTGGAAACTTCAGCGCCTTCAGAGCGTCAAGAAAGTCCGGCGTCACCTCTTCTTCAAAAAGGCGCGCCAGCACGCGGTACATGTCGCGGCGGCTTTCAAGAATGACGAGCAATTCCTTCAGGGATTCCTGCATTTGGCTTGTCCTGCTGCAAAAAAGGTTGGTTTGACAAAGGCGCTTTCGGCGCCCGCGGCGAGAGGAGAGACAGGAGCCGCCGCGAGCGCCGAAGGCGGGGAAAGTTCGCTTTAGACCATCTTGTACTGCTTGCCGAGCCACGGCCCCGTCTTCTTGTGAAGAATGTAGCGCACACTCGGATGGTTCCCCTTGTCAGGCATCGAGTAGACGTTCTCCTTCCCGGCCGCCGCGACGGCCTTTGCGGGCGCGCTCTGCGGGTCGTCAATGTCGCCGAAGAAGCGCGCCTTGGCGCAGCAGACCTTGACGCAGGCGGGGTCTTCGCCCTTGTCCGTCAAGTGGCGGCAGAGGGTGCACTTTTCGACGACCTTCGTTTCGGCGTTGTAGGAACGGGCGCCGTAGGGACAGGCCGCCATGCACATCTTGCAGCCGATGCACTTCTCCTTGTCCACCAAAACCTGTCCGTCATCCGTCTTGTAGGAGGCCTTCGTGGGGCACACCTTCACGCAGGGCGCCTCGCGGCAGTTCTGGCAGACCGTCGGGAGAAAGTACTGCTGGATGTCGGGGAAAGTCCCCAGAGGGCCCACCGAAATCACGCGGTTGTAGTAGGTGCCCAGCGGCACGTTGTTTTCCTGCTTGCAGGCGATTTCACAGGAGCCGCAGCCGATGCAGCGGTCAAGATCGATTACCAAGGTTTTCTGTGTCATGATCAGAACTCCGGAACATTCGTGCGGTCAGAGGGCTGAGGCATCCAGATCTTGAACTGCTCGGGCTTTGTGAAGACGCCCTTCGGCGCCCCTTCCTTCGCTTCATAGATCCTCACCTGGAAGCCTCGCAGCGTGTGCGTGCCGTAGATGTCGTTGTAGGGCGGATCGGCCTTGGACAACACCTGCACGTTGACGCTCTTCCAGCCTTCGTCTTCGGAATTCAGCGTTTCCGGCGTCCAGAATCGCTCCATGTACACGACGCCCACCGGAATGCCTTCCGTCACGCGGGCGACGCCGCGGATCCTGCCGCGCTTGCTCTCGATCCACGTCCACTTGCCGTGCCGCACGCCGTAGCGCTTCGCATCCTTCGGATTCACCCAGACCTCGGGCACCGGGTACTTCTCGCGCAGGTAGGGCGAATTGCGCAGCGTCCCGTGGTGGTAGAACGGAATGCGGCCGTTCGTCATCACGAGGGGATACTTCTTTCCTTCCGGCGTGAAGGGCGACTCCGCGGGCGCCAGATAGTAGGGAAGCGGATCGTAGGGCTTTGACGCCGGCGGCACATCGTCGTCGCGGGCGTAGGGCTTTCCGGTCTTCGCCAGCGTGATGTAGCAGTCGCCGTAGACCTCGATGCGCTTGGAACTCGTCTTGAAGCCCTTCGGCAGGCCGTTTGCATCCTTCTGCAGGTAGACGTAGTACTGATTCCACTGCTCGTACGGCATGAAGGTGTGCGGATTGTCGTGGTCGAGCATCTCCTTCCACGTGAGGCCCGCCGTCTTCAGCCGCTGATCGAGCATCTCCTCCATCGTGTGCCAGTACGCGAGGTCCTCGCCCATGAACTTCGGATCGCAGGCCCGCTGGGCGTTCTTGTGCCCCAGTTCCGCTGCGCGGATCACGACGCGAGACCACGCAAGCGACTCGTCCACCGTCTCCCACGTGTGGGTCACGGCCTGACGCGCAAAGACCTTGTTGAGATGGTTTACAAGCGTATTCGTTTCAATCCATTCGGTGCCTGGCAGCAAGAGGTCGGCGTAGCGCGAGAACGACGTCGGATAGAGAAAGAGATGAACGATGAAGTCCACGTTCTTTGAAGCCGCCGCCCACTTCTCAGGCTGCGGCAGTGCGGTGAGCTTGTTGCCGGAGCGCTCGAGCCAGAGCTTTATCGGGTACGGCTCCCCCGTCTCCATCGCGTGCAGCACTGCCGCAGGCTGCGCCGCGTCCCACATGTAAAGGCCCTTGTGCTCGGAGCCGCCGAGGCGCTTTTTGAGCTGTCCCTTGGGGAGAAGCTTCGGCGCCGGGTTCACCGGGTAGCGGCCCTGATTGAGCACGTCGCCAATCGGGTTTCGCTGCATCAGCGTCCCGGGCTTTTCCACGTAGCCCATCAGGGCGTTCAGGATCACCGCGCCCTGCGCGGCCTGGCCGGAGTTGGCGGCCTGGTCGGTCGCAACCCCGAGCACGAGGCCGCCGGGGCCGTCGGCGTAGATCTTGATCGCCTCCTCCATCTTTTTGGCGTCCACCCAGCATTCCGTCGCGGCCTTTTCCAAGGTCCAGGGCGCGCAACGCTCCTTCAAGAGCCGGAAGCCCGTCTTGTAGGTCTTGCCCTGGTACTGGAATTCTCCGTCCAACACTGGATCGAGATTCTCGTCCCACGGATAAGGCAGGAGCCTGGGCGAATTCGTCTTTGCGTCCCACACCACGCGGTCGTAGGCGCCGCCCTCGCCAAAGAAGTCCTTGGCGCGAAGGCACATGCCGCTCTCCGGATCCACAAGGTGCGGCAGGTTCGTCCACTTGAGGCAGAAGTCGCGGTCGTAGAGCTTCTTTTCGATGATGTAGTTCATCCACGCGAGCATCATCGCCACGTCCGTGCCCGGACGGATCGGCAGCCACACGTCAGCCTTTGCGGCGTCCGGCACGAAGCGCGGATCGATCGCCACGGTCTTCACGCCCTTCGCGCGCAGCTCCACCAAGGCGCGGCCGCCGCCAGCGGGGCAGCTGTAGGACGCGTTGGCGCCCCAGAGGATGATGTTCTTGATCTCGGTGTTGGGGTTGTAGATTTCAAGCGCGTTTGAGTCCGCAATGGATGTTGCCGGACCGCCGTACTGCAGATTGAACGCCACGACGCGCGGCAGGTAGCACTGCGCGCAGCCTGGCTCCATGAAGTTCGGGGTGCCCAAGGCGTTGGCAAGGCGCCGGATGCCGGCAAAGCAGGGATTGCCGCCGCCCCCCGTCGTCACGAGAATGCTCTCGGCGCCGTACTTGTCGGTGACTTCGCAGATCTTGTGCGCGATGAGGTCCACCGCCTCCTTCCAGGAAATGCGCTTCCACTTGTTCTCGCCGCGCTTGCCGACGCGCAGGAGGGGGTACTTGTTGCGATTGGGGTGATAAACCGCCGAAATGGCGGCAAGCCCCTTCGGACACACAGCGCCCTGATTCATGAGGGACTCGGTGTTGCCTTCGATTTTGACGATGCGGCCGTTTCGAACGTGCGCAAGGATTGCGCAGTCATGAATGCAGGCGCGGCAGCTTGTCTTCACGATTCGGGTTTCCGCTGCTTCTTTGGCGGCTTGGGTCGCAGCGGCCTTTGCATCCGCTGCAATGCCTCCCGTGAGATGCGCCATGGCGGCGGCCGATCCGGTGACGGCCGTGGTCTTCAAGAGGGTGCGGCGACTGAGTTTGGACAGATCCATGATCTTGTCTCCGTTGGGGTGGGAAACGATCGAAATCCGGTCGGACTCTGCGAACGATGTTCTGGCGTTCGTTTTTCCGGATGCATTTTTCAAGAGACAGAACGTCCCCTGCCGATGAAGAAGAGCGCTTCACCGAAAACTCAAAAAACATCGAAAGATCGAACGGCCGGGCGGACGGCCTCAGGCCGCAGAACAGAATTCAGGCAGGTTGTCGAACTTATTTCTCCTCTCGGCGCCCAGACGGCGCCGCAGTCGTGCCGAGTCGTTTTTTAATGGACTGCTTCAGGCGCCCGGCTGGACTGTTGCGACGGATGGTAGTTCGATCGACCTAGTTCGAATAGGCCAGTTTCGAAACGTTCATCTCATATTTTGCAAAAGTGCCGCTATTACCTTCTGGTAAATCGCAAATTTTGAAATATGTCACCTCACTTCCCCATCGCATCACGCAACAAGACCGCCGTTTTTGTAAAAATCCCTTACTTTCAGTGAATTAGCGCCATGACTCAATCATCATTCTCCACGAAAATTCCGCATCCGACTGCTCATGTACACTTGTAACGTACGTTACAAATCAACCTCAGGAATTTTTTGCCATGGATGTCAAGACCGCCGTTGTTGCAGAACTTGAGAAATGCCGGATGGCGGGCGAGCGGCTGCCCGCGCTGCGCACGCTGCGAGCCCGCGTAGGCCGAGGCTCGCTCACTACGATTTCAGAAGCCGTAAAGGAGTGGGAGGCGTCCCAAGTCAAGCTTCGCGGCACGCTTCCTGACACGGCGCCCGAGGAGCTCCAGACAACGCTCGCCAACGCCGTCTGGACCGTGATCCTTCCCGTGCTAAGAAGCGAAATAGACGCGGCGCGCACCGCCCAAGCCGCTCAGAGCCGCGCGGAAATGAATGCCGCGCTTCGTCTTAAAAGCGAAGCCGAGGGGATGCTCGCTGAGGCAGAAAACACGAAGGCCTCTCTTGACCGGCTCGCAAGCCGCGTGCTCGAGCAGGAAAAGCGCATTCTGAAACTCTCCTCCGCACTCTCCATCGCAGAACGGGAGGCAAAGGAACTCGCTTCTCACCTTCAGGAGGCGCGGCGCGAGCGCGACGACGCCCGAAAGGAAGTCGAGCAATTGAGGCACGCTCACGATGCGCTCGCTCGCCTCGTTCCGCTTCTGGAAAAGAAGTACGGGGGCGCCGGCGGCTGACGATCCCCCTCTTTCGATCTAGGAACAATGTCTTACCGTCCCGATCGCCTCGGGTTTACCCCTATACCCCGCATCCTATGCGAGCGCTAAATTAGAAAGATACGGTCGCGAAATCAAACAGATTTGCCGCCGTCCGACAGAGACTCTTCTTACCGGAAGCGTTTTTCCCGTGCTCGGAAAAATCTGGCCTTTCCTTTTTAAAGAAGCGGCAGCCCGCCAAGGCTTGCCGGCATCAAAGGGGCGACAACACCATCAAGCCCCCAGCGTCTCCGTCGATTCCATTCACCACGAATCAGGAGGATCGTCAGTCATCATGCAGGAAAGCGCGCAGACTCCCGACACCGCGCCCGATGCGCCCGTCTTGACCGGCGCACAGATCCTTGTGGAAGCGCTTCACAAGGAAGGCGTGAAGCATGTCTTCGGCTACCCCGGCGGAGCCGTTCTTCCCCTTTACGACGCCATCTACCAGCAGTCCTACTTCCAGCACATTCTCGTGCGCCACGAGCAGGCCGCGCTTCACATGGCGGACGCCTACGCCCGCACAACGGGCAAAGCCGGCGTCGCCATCGTCACCTCGGGCCCCGGCGCCACGAACGCCGTCACGGGCATCGCCACCGCCTACGCCGACTCCATTCCCCTCGTCGTCTTCACGGGCCAGGTGGGCACCCCCCTCATTGGCTCGGACGCCTTTCAGGAGTGCGACACGGTGGGCATCACCCGCCCCTGCGTGAAGCACAACTACCTCGTCAAAAACGTCGCTGACCTTCCGCGCATTCTGAAGGAAGCCTTCTACATCGCACAAAGCGGCCGCCCCGGTCCCGTGCTCGTGGACCTTCCCAAAGACGTGCAGAACGCCAAGGCACCCTTCATCTACCCGGACTCGATCGACATCGTGAGCTACCGTCCCATTGTGAAGGGACACCCGGGCCAGATCAAGCGTGCGCTGCAGCTTCTGATGTCGGCGAAAAAGCCCCTCTTTTACGTCGGGGGCGGCGTGGTGCTCTCTGACGGCGCCCGTGAAATGAATCGCCTCGCGGAGCTTCTCAACTACCCCGCGGTCACGACCCTCATGGGGATCGGCGGCTTTGACGGCACCAGCCCCCGCGCGCTTGGCATGGCGGGCATGCACGGCACCTATGAAGCCAACATGGCAATGCAAAGCTGCGACGTTTTGGTCGCCGTCGGCGCCCGCTTCGACGACCGCGTCGTGGGCGACCCTGAAGACTTCCAGCGCCCCTCTCGCACCATCATTCAGATCGACGTCGATCCAAGCTCGATTTCAAAGACCGTGCAAACGGACGTTCCCATCGTGGGCGACGTGAAGGAAGTCCTCGCCGAAATGGTCCGGCTTCTGGAAGAAAGCGGCGAACGCCCCGATCCCGCCGCCACGGTGCAGTGGGCGAAAGACATCGAGTTCTGGCGCCGCAAGAAGTGCCTTGCCTACAAGGTGGACGAGAAGGCTCCCATCCTCCCGCAGGCCGCGATTGAAATGGTGGCGAAAGCCGCGGGCGACGACGCCTATTTCTCCACGGACGTGGGCGAGCACCAGATGTGGGCGGCGCAGCACCTCACCTTCAAGCAGCCGCGCCACTGGTGCACCTCTGGCGGCCTCGGCACCATGGGGTACGGGTTCCCCGCTGCGCTTGGCGCCCTGGTGGCGCATCCCGGCGCCACCAGCGTCCTCTTCACCGGGGACGGCTCCATCCAGATGAACATTCAGGAATTGGCGACCGCGAAGCAGTACGGCCTGGCTCCGAAGATCTTCCTCTTGAACAACGGCTACCTCGGCATGGTCGCCTTGTGGCAGCGCGCCTACTACAACGGCCACCTCTCCGAATCCGTGATGGACGTGCAGCCCGACTTCGTGAAGCTTGCGGAAAGCTACGGCCACGTGGGGCTTCGCGCCACCACGTACGAAGAGCTCGCCGCCTGCATCGCCGACGCCTTCGGCCGCTACAAGGACGAGCTCGTCTTCATTGACGTGCACATCGCCCCTGAAGAACCCGTGCTCCCGATGATCGGCCCGGGACAAGGCCTTACTGAGATGGTGCTTCCTGAAGGAAATTGAATCATGACGAGCGAACGCCACATTCTGTCCATTCTTCTAGAGAACACCTCGGGCGCCCTGGCGCACGTCGCAGGGCTCTTCGCGGCTCGAGGCTACAACATCGAGTCCATCTCCGCTGCGCCCACGGAAAACCCGACGGTGACCCGCATCACGATCGGCAGCCGCGGCGACGCAGCGACCGTGGAGCAGATCACAAAACAGTTGAATCGCCTCATCGAAGTCATCAAGGTTCTCGATCTCACGGAAAACGAATACGTTGAGCGCGAGCTGATGCTCGTAAAAGTGCGCGCCGTCGGCCGCAACCGCGACGAGCTGATGCGCATGGCGCAGATCTTCCGCGCCCGGATCGTGGATGTCACCGACAAGACCTATACGATCGAAGTCACGGGCGACACGGAAAAGAACACGGCCTTTTTAAAGGCCTTGGACCACACCCTTATTTTGGAAACGGTGCGCACAGGCGCCGGGGGCATCGCCCGCGGCGAACGCATGCTGCGCCTCTGATTCCCCTTTTCACCCTTCACTCTCACTCATTGGAGTCAACATGAAAGTCTATTACGACAAGGACGCCGACCTCTCCCTCATCAAGTCGAAGAAGGTCGCGATCATCGGCTACGGCAGCCAGGGCCATGCCCACGCCCTGAACCTCCACGATTCCGGCGTTGACGTCACGGTGGGCGTTCGCAAGGACGGCGCCTCCTGGAAGAAGGCGACCGACGCAGGCCTTGCGGTCGCCACGGTTGAAGACGCCGTGAAGGCCGCTGACGTCGTCATGATGCTCATCCCCGACGAAACGATCGCCAAGGTCTACAACGAGCAGGTTCTCCCCAACATCCGCCAGGGCGCCACCCTTGCGTTTGCGCACGGCTTCAACATCCACTTCGGCCAGGTCGAGCCTCGCGCCGACCTTGACGTGATCATGATCGCTCCGAAGGCCCCGGGGCACACGGTGCGCTCCACCTATGCCGCCGGCCAGGGCGTCCCGCAGCTGATTGCCGTCTATCAGGACGTCTCCGGCACCGCGCACGACGTCGCCCTCTCCTACGCCTGCGCCAACGGCGCCGGCAAGGCCGGCGTCATCGAAACGACGTTCCGCGCTGAAACCGAGACCGACCTCTTCGGCGAACAGGCCGTGCTCTGCGGCGGCCTCGTGCAGCTCGTGAAGACGGGGTTCGAAACCCTCGTCGAAGCGGGCTACGCGCCGGAAATGGCCTACTTCGAGTGCTGCCACGAAATGAAGCTCATCGTGGACCTCATCTACGAAGGCGGCATTTCGACGATGGACTACTCCGTCTCCAACAACGCTGAATACGGCCAGTACTACACGGGCCCGAAGGTCATCAACGAGCAGAGCCGTCAGGCAATGCGCGAATGCCTGCGCCAGATTCAGAACGGCGAATACGCGAAGAGCTTCCTCACGGAATGCGCGCTGAACTACCCGCAGCTTCGCAGCGAACGCCGTCTCACGGCCGAGCATCCTCTCGAACAGACGGGCGCAAAGCTTCGTCAGATGATGCCCTTCATCACGGCGCATCGTCTGGTTGACAAGAGCAAGAACTAAGATTCGGCCCTCGTCCTAAAGGAAAGCCCCGGAACCTGTCAGGAACCGGGGCTTCTTCATTCTCAAAGAAGCGAAATCAGAGGAAAAGCTTGTACGCAGGATTCTCGGATTCGTTCCAATAGCGGTAGCCGAGCGTCTTTAAAAACGCCTCGAATTCCGCGCTGTCTTCGTTCGTCACCTGCATGCCCACCAGAATGCGGCCGAAGTCCGCGCCGTTGTTGCGATAGTGGAAAAGCGAAATGTTCCACTGCGGCGCCATGGCGTTCAGGAACTTCAGCAGCGCCCCCGGACGCTCCGGAAACTCAAAGCGATAAAGCCGCTCGTTCGTTGCAAGAGCGCTCTTGCCGCCGATCATGTGTCGCAGGTGCTGCTTGGCAAGCTCGTCGTGCGTGAGGTTCACAGTGGGAAGGTTTGACTTCTCGAAGTTCTTCACGAGCTCGTCGGCGTCGTGCGAATTCGCCGTCTGGATGCCCACGAAGATGTAGGCTTTCTTCTCATCGCTGATGCGATAGTTGAACTCCGTGACGCTTCGGCTTCCCACCGTATTGCAAAAGCGCCGGAACGCGCCGCGCTCTTCAGGAATCGTCACCGCGAAGATCGCCTCGCGCTCTTCGCCCGACTCGGCGCGCTCGCTCACAAAGCGCAGACGGTCGAAATTCATGTTGGCGCCCGAAGTGATCGCCACAAGCGTCTTGTTTTTGGCCCCCGTGGCCTTCGCCCAATGCTTCAGGCCCGCCAGAGAGAGCGCCCCCGATGGCTCCACGATGCTGCGAGTGTCTTCAAACACGTCCTTGATCGCGGCGCAGATCTCGTCGCTTTCGACGAGCACGATGTCGTCCAAATTCTCCCGGCAGAGACGGAAGGTTTCGTCCCCCGGCCGCTTCACCGCGGTGCCGTCGGAAAAGAGGCCGACATCGTCCAAGGTCACGGGCTCCCCGGCGGCGATGGAGCGCTTCATGCAGTCGCTGTCCGTCGTCTCCACGCCAATCACCTTGATGTCGGGGTAGATCGCCTTCAGGTACACGGAGACGCCCGCGGCGAGACCGCCCCCGCCAATCTGCACAAAGACCACGTCGGGACGCGAGCCGTCCGAGGGCTGATACTGGCGAAGGATCTCCATCGCGATCGTGCCCTGGCCGGCGATCACGTAGGGGTCGTCAAAGGGATGCACGAAGGTGAGGCCTTCGTCCTGCGCCATTTTCGCCGCGTGCGCCGCGGCGTCCGAGAAGCTGTCCCCCACGAGGACCACTTCGCCCCCGAGGTTTCGCACTGCCTCCACCTTCATCGCAGGCGCCGTCACCGGCATTACGATCACCGCGCGGCAGCCGAGGCGCTTTGCAGCGAGAGCCACGCCCTGCGCGTGGTTGCCTGCCGAGGCGCAGATCACGCCGCGGGCGCGCTCCTCTTCCGTAAGGTGCACCATCTTGTTGAACGCGCCGCGCAGCTTGAAGGAGAACACGGGCTGCGTATCTTCGCGCTTTAAAAGCACCTTGCAGCCCAGACGGCGGCTCAACTTGGGCGCCACGTCCAAAGGCGTCTCGCGCGCCACGTCGTAAACGCGGGCCGTCAAAATCCGGCGCAAATAGTCTTGTCCTGAAAGAGCCATTTTCTATTTTCCAAAAAAGCAAAGAAAAATCAACCGGCGAAATCACCGAAAACAATGCGTCGCAGCATGACCATGAAGCCGCCGAGATGTCCCGCATCGCGGCGGCTGCGACCGGAAAGCCTGCGGCGGCGGACTGTTTCTAGGAGCACCCCTGTCACCGTGGCGTCTTCAGGCAGCATGAGGTTCACTGCCTGATCCCCCAGCCGGCGCGGCAGTCCCTCGCGCACCGGCAGCCCCATCACGCGCTGCACAAGCGCGGCAAACCCTGCCATCTTCGTCATGCCGCCCGTGATGACAATCCCAGCCGCGGCCTTCTGGGTCCAGCGCTCAGGATCAATGTAATTTTCCTTGATGACCCGAAGGATTTCCGTGGCGCGCATGCTCACGATCTGCTCCAAAAACTCGCAGGTCTGCACAGCCCCCTCGCCCGTCGCCTCCTTCGTGTAGTGGATCTTCTCGTACTTGTCCTCGGCTCGCGCTCCGATGTGAGCGTACGTGGTTTTGATGTCTTCGGCGTCGTCCAGAGAGCATCCGAACACCCCGGCGATGTCGCGCCGGATCCAGTCGCCTCCTGCGGGAATCACCTGCGTCTTGGCAATTTCACCATGCTCAAAGCAGACGATGTCGATCGCTCCCGCGCCAAAGTCCATGACGATGACGCCCAATTCCTTTTCGGTCAATGTCACGCAGCTGGCGGCGCTCGCCCAGGGCTGCAGCACCAGCGCCTCCACGTCAAGCCCCACGCGGCGGATGCACTTCACCAGGTTGGCGACGATGGATTCACTTCCCACCGCGAGGTGCACATGAGAGCGAAGGACGCTGCCCGTCATGCCCACGGGGTCTTCGATCAAGACGTCGTCGTTGTCAAGGGTGTAGCCCTTCACCATGTGGGCGACCACGCGATCGTCGTCCGTGCGGCCGTCCGTCTTCGGGTCAAAGGCCATCGCAAGCCGCGTGACGCGCTGCACGTCGTCTGTCGTCACCTCGCCGTCGCCCAGCACCAGACGCCCTTCGCGGTTCACGGAATGAAGATACTTCCCCGTAAGAGCCGTTGAGACCGTCGTGATCTCGCGGCCGCACATCGCCTCGGCCTCCTCCTTGGCGCGGCGGATCGACTCCACGGCGCTCTCCACATCCTGAACGCTCCCGTCCTGAATGCCATAGGAAGCGACCTTGCCGATGCCGATGATCTTAAGTCGCCCCGCCTCATCCACGTCGGCGACGGCGCAGGAGATCTTGCTTGTTCCGATGTCAAGCGCCGCCACCATGGAACTCTGCGCACCGGAATCCATCAGCCTTCTCCTTTCTTCAATTGGTTCGATTCATGTTCTTTGATCCAGAGCTGGCCGGAGGCTCGGCTCGGATACTGCACAGCAAACGCGTCGCGATAGCGCGCGTCAATCCTCGGAGGATACCCGCGCATGACGCTGCAGATATGGTCGAAATGCTTTACGACGCGCCTTAGCTTCTCCACGGGCGTCACTTCCGTGAAGGCGCGCCCCAGTTCAATCGTGACGGGCGGCATCGCCTGCGACTCGGTAGTGACGCTCCAGCTGCCGCGAAAGGAGACGCTCACCGCCTTGAGTCTTGCGTTCATGCCGGAAAGGGCCTCGCGAAACGCAGGAAGATAAGCCGCAGCCTGCGCAGTGTAGGCGGCGTCCCCAGAAAACATGGGCATCTGCGCCAAACGCTCTATCGTCTCGTCGTTGGCGGAAAAGAGCCGCCCATCCTCCGCCACGAGCCGCCCGTCCTCCCAAATCGCCACAGCTTCGTAGCGCTCGATGTCGATTCGCAGCGCATCAGGCCAGACGCGCACGACGCGCGCCTTCTTCACCCAGCTCAGGTCTTCCACCGCCGCTCTCACAGCCTCAATGTCCGTGAGAACAAGGCTTCCCGGCCGCACGCCCTCCACCGCCTGCTCCACCTCCATGGCGCTCGCGCCTTCCACGCGGCCCACAAGGTAGAGCTTCTGCACGACGCAATCGGGGTCGTTCAAAAAACGAACGCCCCCTAAGACTGCGCCTCCCGCAACGAAGACGACAGCCAGCGCCTTGAGCCAGAACCACTTCTCCATCATGCGAACGTCAGGCGGCAGGCTTTGACTTTCTATCCAGCGCCGCTATTGACGCCACGCTGCAGACGAGCTCCTCGTAGCTCATACCGGCGGCGCGAGCCGCCATCGGAACGAGCGAATGCGGCGTCATGCCGGGGCTCGTGTTGAGTTCGAGAAGGACGAAGTCCCCGGCGTCATTCATCATGACGTCGATACGACCCCAGCCGCGGGCGCCCAAGGCCGCAAAGGCCTTTTCACACGCCGACTGAATTTCCTTCGTCTTTTCTTCAGAAAGCGCGGCCGGGCAGTCATACTTCACGGCGTTTCCAAAGTACTTGTTCTGGTAATCGTAGTCGCCTTCGGGCGCCTTGATTTCAATGATGGCCTGCGCCTTGCCGCGCAAAATCGCCACCGTGAATTCACGCCCGAAGATGCGCTGTTCAACGAGAACGCGCTTGTCGAGCTTCAAGGCCGTCTCCAACGCCGCTCGCACGTCCGCCGCCGACGCGTCCTTCAACTTCGTGACGCCGATCGACGAGCCTTCGTTGTCAGGCTTCACGACAACGCTCGCGCCAAGCTCCGCCACAACGCGCTCTGCGTCATCGGCGCTCGTCACTGTGAGGCCCTTCGCGACGGGAAGCCCCGCCGCCTGCCAGACGATGCGCGTCGCGCTCTTGTCGATGGCGACGGCGCTTGCCTGCACGCCCGGCCCCGTGTAGGGAAGGCCCAGATATTCCAGCACGCCCTGAATCGTGCCGTCCTCCCCGAAGCGCCCGTGAAGCGAAATGAAGGCGCGATCAAAATGACCGGCTTCAAGCTTGGACAAGGGCTCCTTTGCCGGGTCAAACCCCACGGCGTCGACGCCGCTTGCCAAAAGGGCCTTCAAGACGCCCGAGCCGCTTGAAAGCGACACCTCGCGCTCGGAGCTCATGCCGCCCATCAGCACCACAACGCGCCCGAGGGACTTGGGATCAATAGTCTGCTGCATGTTCTTTTCCTAGATTTCCTTGTGAGCGAGCATTCCCGGCACGCGGCCGATGGAGCCCGCGCCCATGGTGAGCACGACGTCGCCCGGACGCGCCACGCGACGGATCGCTTCGGGCATTTCTTCAATCTTGTCGCAGAAGACGAGGTCGCCCTTGCCGACGAGGCGCACGGCGCGCGCGAGATTGCGGCCGTCGGCGCCTGCAATGGGCGCTTCGCCCGCAGGGTAGACGTCCGCGAGCACCAGAACGTCCGCATCCTTCAAGACCTTCACAAAGTCTTCAAAGCAGTCGCGAGTGCGCGTGTAGCGGTGCGGCTGGAAGGCAACGACAAGGCGGCGGCCTGGCCAGGCGCCGCGCACGGCGGCAATCGTCGCCGCCATTTCATGCGGATGGTGGCCATAGTCGTCCACGAGCTCAAACGCGCCGGCGATCTTTCCGTCAGCGTCCTTCACCGGCACTTCGCCGTAGCGCGCAAAGCGCCGGCCCACGCCCGTGAATTCTGCAAGCCCCTTCACAATGGCTTCATCCGTAACGCCCACGAGCGTTGCGATCGCCACGGCGGCGAGAGCATTGCGCACGTTGTGCATGCCGGCGAGGTTTAGAACCACCGGAAGCGGCTCATGATCCGGCCGCAGAATCGTGAACTTCATCTGCGTGCCTGCGGTCTTCACATCCACGGCGCGCACTTCGGCCCCTTCATTGAGGCCGTACTCCACCACGCGGCGCGGCACCTTCGGGATGATGGATCGCACGTTCTCATCATCGCCGCAAAGAACCGCGACGCCGTAAAAGGGCAGCCGCATCAAAAACTGCACGAAGGCGTCCTTCAAGCGCTCAAAATCGTGCCCGTAGGTGTCCATGTGATCGTGATCAATGTTCGTCACGGCCGCCAGCACCGGCATCAAGTTCAAAAACGACGCATCCGACTCGTCGGCTTCCGCGACGATGTATTCACCGCTGCCCAAGCGTGCGTTGCTGCCGGAACTATTGAGCCGCCCGCCGATCACGTAGGTTGGGTCAAGCCCTCCGGCCGCGAGAAGCGCGGTAGTCAAGGACGTCGTGGTCGTCTTTCCATGCGCGCCAGCGATCGCGATGCCGCGGCGAAGGCGCATCAATTCGGCAAGCATCACCGCGCGCGGCACCACCGGAATGTGCGCCGCGCGCGCCGCGGCCACTTCAGGATTGTCTTCATGCACGGCGCTCGAAATGACGACGGCGTCTGCGCCCGCAGCGTGGCTCGCGGCATGACCCTGATAGACCGTGGCGCCAAGCTTGACGAGGCGCTCGGTGGCCGCATTCTTCGCCAAGTCAGACCCCGACACCGTGTAGCCAAGGTTCAACATCACTTCCGCGATGCCGCACATCCCCGTGCCGCCGATGCCCACAAAATGAAGGTGCTTCACCACAAATTTCATGATTCGCCCTCCCTTGCCTTACGCCGGCTTCGTCTTCATGCCGCGCACGGTCTCGACGAGATCCGCCACCGTCACCGCCGCATGAGGCTTGGTGAGCGCGCGTGCCTTTTCGGCCATGTCAAGAATCCTTGTGCGCTTCATGCTCGCCAAAAGCCCGAAGAGATGCTCGGGCGTGAGGTGTCCCTGATCCAGCAGAATGCCCGCCCCGCGGTCTGCGAGGTACTTCGCGTTGCCGTACTGATGCTTCGTCGTCTTCACCACGAAAGGCACCATGACGGCGGCGCTTCCCGAGGCGCAAAGCTCGGCGGCCGTGGTCGCGCCCGAGCGGCAGATGACAAGGTCAGCTTCGCGGTAGGCGGCCGCCATGTCGTCAATGAAGCCAACGACTTCAGCCTTGACGCCCGCGTCGGCGTAGCACTTCTTGGCGGCCTCCACCTGCTTCATGCCGCACTGATGCAGCACCACGGGGCGGCGCTCCTCTTCAAAGAGCGCGAGCGCCTTGGGCACTGTTTCATTCAAGACCTGAGCACCCAGGCTGCCGCCGAAGACGAGAATCTTCAAGGGGCCTTCGCGCCCCGCAAGACGCTCGCCCGGAGACTCGATCGCCTCGATTTCGCGGCGCACGGGGTTCCCCGTGATATGCCCCTTGGAGGCCGCGCGCGAGCGCGCCGACCCCGCAAAGCCGCAGGCGACGGCCCACGCGTCCCGAAGAATCATTTCGGTGGACATCAAGAGGTCGGCATCACAATTCATGATGACCGTGCGCACGCCGTTCTTTTTGGCGCCTTTCTCCACCGGCACGGCAATGTAGCCCCCGGTCGTGAAGAAAACGTCGGGAGAAAGCTCCTTCATGAGCTTTTTGGAGCGCTCCGTCGCCTTGAAGAGCTTCACGAGGCCGGTCACCGCGCCAAAAAGCCCCTTTCCTCGCACGCCGCGGAAGTCAAGCGGGATGAAATTTATTTCCGGCGCGGCCTTTGCAAGAAGCCCCCCTTCCATGCCGGTCTCCGTTCCGATCCAGGTTACCTTCCAGCCGCGCGTCAACAGTTCGCGGGCCACCGCGAGCGCCGGAAAGACGTGGCCGCCCGTTCCGGCGGCCGCGATCACTAGGTGCTTAGCTTCTTCACTCATGTTTCAAACTCGTCCGCCGCGCATCAATATGCGGTTCTCCGCATCAACGCGCAGCAAAATGGCAATAGCGACAATTGTAGCGAGCAGGGAGGACCCTCCATAGCTCATCAAGGGAAGCGTCAATCCCTTCGTGGGAAACAGGCCGGTGGCGACCCCGCCGTTGATCACCACCTGCACGCCGATCCAAAGGCCCACGCCTTCGGCGATGAGGCCCGAATACACGCGCTCCAGGCGAATCGCCTGGCGACCAATTGCAAAGCAGCGGCGCACCAGAAAGTAGTAGGCGGTGAGAACGCAGAAAACGCCCACGAAACCCAGCTCCTCCCCTACAACCGCGAGGATGAAGTCCGTGTGAGCTTCGGGCAGATAGTGAAGCTTCTCCACCGAGGCTCCGAGCCCCACCCCAAGCCACTCGCCGCGCCCGAACGCGATAAGGGAGTGGCTCAGCTGATAGGCCTTGTCAAGCGCGTATTCGCTGCTCCACGGATTGAGGTAGGCCATCACGCGTCCGACGCGCCACGGCGACATCCACACCGCCATGATGATGGCCGCGATGACCGCCACGGCGCACACGAGGAAGATGCGCATGTTGAGACCGCCCAAAAAGAGCACGCCCAGCGCAATGCAGACGATGACGACCGTCGCTCCGAGATCTGGCTGCAGATTCGTTAAAAACGCCACCGCGGCCATCATGGCCGCCATCGGAAAAAAGCCCTTCGTGAAGGAGTGCATGTACTCCTGCTGCCGCACGGTGAACCAGGCGGCGCCCAAGAGAGCCGCAAGCTTCACCACCTCCGTCACCTGGATGGTGACGGGGCCCACGCCCACCCAGCGCCGCGCGCCGTTCACGCTGTGGCCAATGCCGGGCATGAGGACAAGCACAAGGAGGATGAACGCCACGGCCGCGAACCACGGCGTGATGCGGTACCACATTCTCAACGGGATGCGGTAGGCGCACCAGCCGGCCGCCACGGCAATCGCGGCGGAAATGAGATGACGCTTGAAAAAGAACGTATAGGACGTGCCGTACTTCGGGCTGTCCGCAAGCGAAATCGACGCCGAGTACACCATCAGGGCGCCAAAGGACAAGAGAAGCGCCGCCAGAAAAAGCACCGCCCAGTCCACGCCCTCGGCGCGGATGCGCTGCCCCGTGCGATGCAGCACCACCGAGCCCGCGAGATCATCCTCGATCAAGCGGTGCTCGCTGCGACGCCCGAACGGCCACTTCATGACGCGGCAGCCGCCTTGTCGGCCGCAATCTTTTCCGCGCGCGCCACAAAGCGCGCCGAACGCTCAGCGTAATTAGCGAACATGTCCCAGCTCGCGCACGCGGGACTCAGAAGAACGGCGTCCCCGGACTGCGCCGCGGCATACGCCAGATCCACCGCCTTTTCAAAGTCCGTGCCAGCGTTTTCCATCGGCACGCCCGACTCGGCGACGGCGCGTCCGATCGCCTCGCCGTCCCGACCGATGAGCACCACGTGGCGTGCGCAGCGGGCGATGATGTCGCACAAGGGCGTGAAGTCCTGCCCCTTGCCGTCGCCCCCCAGAATAATGGAGGACTTGACGCCTTCGCCCGCCAACCCTTCCAGCGCTGCGGCCACGGCGCCCACGTTCGTGCCCTTGCTGTCGTCGATGAATTCAATGCCGTCCACGTTCTTCACGGGCTGCACGCGATGCGCTTCGCCCGCGTAGCTCGCGAGAACCGAGAGGCTCGATGCGAGCGAAAAGCCTGCGGCATCCGCCATCGCAAGCGCCGCCAGCGCATTCATGACGTTGTGACGGCCGCGGATCTTGAGCGCCTTTGCGGGCATCAAGGGCGTCAACTGCGGCGCGTCCGCTGCCGCGAGCTGCGCCTTCTTGCTCGTCGCCTCCCCGCCTTCGCGGCAGGGAATCGCCGAGAGCCACTCCACGCCCGCTTCATCCATCATCAAGCCCCATTGCCCCGGCTTTTCGGGCGCCGTGAGGCCGAAGGTGCGCACAACGGCCCGGCCTTCCGCATTCTTCATCACCGCGGCGTCACCGCGGTTCAACACCTTGTTTTCGGCATTCATGAAGATGCGGCCCTTCGCCGCCGCATAGTTTTCAAGCGACCCGTGCCAGTCGATGTGATCTTCGGTGAGATTTAGAAAGGCCGCTGCCGCGAGATGCAGGCTCGCCGTCGTCTCCAGCTGAAAGCTCGATAGTTCCAGCACCCAGACTTCGGGGAGCGCCTGGGCGGATTCCGCCTTCTGCAGTTCGGCGATGGCGTTGGGGCCGATGTTTCCCGCGACGCACACGGTTTTTCCCGCAGCCTTTGCCATGAGCCCCGTGATCGTCGTCGTAGTCGTCTTGCCGTTCGTGCCGGTGATGGCGAGAACCTGCGGGGCGTACCCCGTCTCCGCCTTCAATCGGTTGAGCTCCCGCGCAAAAAGCTCGATTTCGCCCACGACGGGAATGCCTTTTTCTCGCGCCGCCGCCGTCAAGGGCGCCGCCGCCGAATGCTCAGGCGACAGGCCCGGCGAAAAGACAAGCATCGCCTGCCCGTCCACTAAAGCGGCGTCAAGCCCTCCTGTCTTCACGACGAGCCCCGGCAGCTCCTCCTTGAGGCGCTCCACTCCGGCGGGGTGCTCGCGCGTGTCCGCCATCGTCACCTGCCAGCCCTGCGCCACGAGAAACCGCGCGCATGCAGCGCCCGAAGCGCCGCACCCCAGCACCAAAGCTTTCTTTTTGTCCGTCATGTCGTTTTAGCGAATCTTGAGAGTAGCGAGCCCCACGAGCACAAGCACGAAGGTGATGATCCAGAAGCGAATCACGACCTGCGTCTCCTTCCAGCCCTTCAATTCAAAGTGGTGGTGAATCGGCGCCATGAGGAAGATGCGCTTGCCGTGCGTCAAGCGGAAATACGTCGTCTGAATCATCACGGACAAGGTCTCCACCACGAAGATGCCGCCCATGATGGCGAGCACGATTTCCTGTCGACAGATGACGGCGACCGTCCCGAGGCACCCGCCCAGCGCAAGCGCCCCGACATCGCCCATGAAGACCTGCGCAGGATAGGCGTTGAACCAGAGAAAGGCGAGCCCTGCGCCCGCAAGCGCCGCGCACACGACGACAAGCTCGCCCGCGCCCGGAATGTAGGAAAAGTACAGGTAGTTCGCATAGTCAGGACGCCCCACCACGTAGCAAAAGATCCCCAGCGCCGCCCCCACCATGACGCAGGGCAGGATCGCCAGGCCGTCCAGACCGTCTGTGAGGTTCACGGCGTTCGATGTGCCCACGATCACGATGTAGGTGAGGATGAGAAAGCCCCAGATGCCAAAGGGAAAGTCCACCTGCTTGAAGAAAGGCACGGTGAGCTCCAGCTTGGCGGGCTCGGGGAGCGCAAAGCCGTTTTCCACCCAATGAAGCACCATCGCCCAGATGTGCGTGTCGGTGGGCATCGCCACTGCAAAGGCAAGGTAAACGGCCGCGACGACGCCGATCAGGCTCTGCCAGCCGAACTTCTCTCGCGCGCTCATGCCGTTGGGGTTGTGGTGCACCACCTTGCGGTAGTCGTCCACCCAGCCAACGGCGCCGTAGCCCAACGTCACAAAAAGCACCGCCCACACGAATCGGTTCGTGAGGTCCATCCAAAGAAGGGTCGAGAGACCGATCGCAATGAGAATGAGTGCGCCGCCCATCGTGGGGGTGCCGTCTTTGACGAGATGGGTCTTGGGGCCGCAGGTGCGCACCGCCTGGCCGATCTTCATCTTGGTGAGCTCGCGAATCACCCACGGCCCCGCCACGAAGCCGATCAAAAGCGCGGTGAGCGCCGCCATCACGGCTCTAAGCGACAGGTAGTTGAAAACGCTGAAGGCCCGGACATCCTGGCTGAGACACTGAAACAAAGCTAGCAACATGATTTAATGTATGGAACTGTCCATTATTTCTTCTGAGAGGCGATGCCGTACTCATCCGTGACAGCCTGCACCACTTCGTTCAACTGCATGGAGTGGCTCGCCTTCACGAGAATCGTTCCCGGCGTCTGCGCCTCCTGCATGACGGCGTCCGTCAATTCACCGCGTCCTTCAAAATGACGGGCGCCGGCGCCGAAGGCCGCCACCGCCGCCTTCATCTCCTCGCCCGTTGCAAGGAACCGATCGATGCCGTGCTCGCGGGCGTAGCGGCCGATCTCCACATGAAAGTCGTGCGCCTGACGGCCCGTTTCCCCCATGTCGCCCGCCACGAAAACGCGGGGCGAAGACATGTGGCTCAGCATGTCGATCGAAGCGCGCATGCTGTCGGGATTGGCGTTGTAGGCGTCGTCAATCAAGACGGCGCCGCTGCGAAGCACATAGCGCCGGCCGCGCCCTGCGACCGGCTCAAAGCAGCGAAGCCCCTCCTCGATCGCTTCGGGCGTGACGCCAATCACCGCCGTCGCTGCGGCCGCGGCCGCGGCGTCATGCACCGCATGGCGACCGGCGGTCTTCAGCTCCAGCGTGCGGGCGCCCGTGGGAAGCGTCAGAGTCACCGTGCCGTTCTTTTCCACCGCACGCACGTGCGCCGGAATGTCCGTCTCGCCCTCAGCGTAGGTAAGCACCTCGCAGCCGCGGGCGCGGGCGTAGTTGATCCAGACGGAAAGAGACGGATCGTCCGCCGGAAGGACGGCCGTGCCCTTGGCAGAGAGGCTCACGATCGCCATGCCGTTTTCCCGGGCGCTCGCCTCGACTCCGTCCAAAAACTCCTGATGCTCGCGCTGCGCATTCGTCACCACGACAACCGTGGGACGAATCCAGCTCACAAGCTGCGCCATTTCGCCCGGATGACTGATCCCCGCCTCCACGACGGCCGCCCGCGTGTCGGGCGTGAGCCGCAAGAGCGTGCGCGGCACGCCCACCGAGTTGTTGAAGTTCCCTTCGGTCGCCATCATGGCCTGAGTCCCGAGCGCGACGCGAAGAATGGAGGCGATCATCTGCGTGGTGGTGGTCTTTCCGTTGCTCCCCACAACGCAGATCAAGGGAATCGCGAACTGGCCGCGCCAGGCGCGCGCAAGCGCCCCGTAGGCCTCCGCCGTGTCCGACACGACGATTTCCGGCACGCTCGTGCCGATGGGGCGCTCCACGATGAGAAGCCCCGCGCCGTTGCGCTGCGCGGCCGCAGCGTAGTCGTGGCCGTCAAACTTCTCTCCCTTCAAGGCGACGAACACCGCGCTGCGCGTGAGATGGCGGCTGTCGGTGCTGATGCCGGCCAGCGGCTGCCCCGTCCGCCCCTTCACCTCGACGATGAGGGCCCCGAGCGCCTTCTCAATTTTTGCCTGTGACCAAAACTGCTGCATCTTGGGTATTCCTTCACTCGTTGCGGAGCGGGCGGCTTGCAAGCGCCTGCGCCACGGCCTCAGCATCACTGAAATGATGCTTGACGCCCTGTATTTCCTGATAGTCCTCGTGCCCTTTGCCAGCGACAAGAATGACGTCGCGGCAGTCGGCTTCGTTCACGACGGCCTCAATTGCTTCGGCACGATCAGCGATCGCCGTCAAGGCTTTCGCCTCGCCGCACCCGGCGAGAATCATGTCAATGATTGACTGCGGGTCTTCCGTTCGGGGGTTGTCGCTAGTGACGACGACGGCGTCCGCGAGCCGGGAGGCGACCTCCCCCATCAAGGGGCGCTTGCCATGATCCCGGTCGCCTCCGGCGCCAAAGACCGCCATGAGACGCCCGCCGCGGTGCGACGCGGTTTCTCGCAGCGCCGTGAGCGCCTTTTCCAAAGCGTCGGGCGTGTGCGCGTAGTCCACAACGCACAAGGGCCCCTTTTCACCCGAAACAGCCTGCAGGCGCCCCGCTGGCGGCGTGAGCTTCTGAAGCCCCGCAAAAACCGCTTCCGGCTCAAATCCCAGCGAAAGCGCGGCGCCGGCGGCGGCGAGAAGGTTGGACACATTGAACCGTCCCAGGGACTTTGCGTCCACGGCGTGCGGCTTGCCTTGCCAATGAATGACAAAGCCCGTGCCGGCAGCTGCCGGATGAATGTCTGCGGCCGACAGCATCTCGACATCTTCCATTTCCCGGCCATCGATCGTGTACGCGATCGTCCGCACGCCGCGCGCCCGCGTGCGCGCAATGAAGCGCCGGCCGCAGGCGTCATCAGCGTTGATGACCGCACACTGCAGGCCCGGCCAGTCAAAAAGAATCGCCTTCGCCGCCTCGTAAGCCTCAAAAGTGCCGTGGTAGTCGAGATGGTCGCGCGTCAAGTTTGTGAAGACCGCGGTCTTGAAGGCCGTGCCCAGCAGCCGCCCCTGATCGAGCCCGATGGAGCTCGCCTCGATTGCAAAGCCCGCGGCGCCCGCGCGCAGCAGGTTGTCAAAGAGCGTCTGCGTGCTCGCCGCGTCCGGCGTTGTCAGCGCCGGCGCCGGAAACTGCTCGCCCTTCAAAAACGTGCCGATGGTGCCGATCGCAGCGCAAGGCGTTCCCAAGTGCGTCAAAAGGGCGCTCACCCAGTGGCTGATGCTCGTCTTGCCATTGGTGCCCGTAACGCCCACGCCCGCCATCTTTTCAGAGGGGCGTCCGTAAAAGTCCGAAGCAATACCGCCCAGCCCGCGACGCAGATCCGCCACGGCCGAGGCCGGCACGGAGAGCGCCGGCGCCGTCTCGCGCGGCTCGTAGAGAACAGCCGCCGCGCCCTGCGCCACAGCCTTTTCCGCCCACAGAAGGCCGTCCGCCTTCTCGCCCTTCAAGGCAACAAAAACGTCCCCCGCCCGCACCGTGCGGGAGTCAAGCGTAATCCGCGCCGTCGGCAAAACCGTCTGGCGCAGCCACTCGGCCGCTTCATGGGCTGCGAGCCGAACTTCAGTCATTGCGCACTCCCTTCACAAAAACGCCCATGCCGCTCACCGCGTGCGGATCGTCCGGATGGACGCCTATGAGCCGCAGGGCGCCCGCCGCCACTTCGTTGAAGACAGGGCCGGCCACCGTGCCGCCAAAGTGGCTTCCCTTCACGGGTTCGTCAATCATGACGGCGACGATGATCCGCGGCTGGCCCGCGGGCGCCATGCCCACGAAGCTCGCCACGTACTTGTTGACATACTCGCCGTTTTCAATCTTGTTGGCGGTGCCGGTCTTCCCTGCAACCGTATAGCCCTCGATGCTCACGCGGCGGGCCGTGCCGCCTGCGAGAACCGTGCCCATCATCATGGATCGCATCTGGCGCGCCACTTCGGGACGGAACACCTGCGAGCCCTGCGCCTCGCGGTTTGTGCGGCGGAAGGTGAGGTCGATCACGTCGCCGTTTCGCGCGAGCGCCGTATAGGCGCGCACGAGCTGCATCAGGGAGACGGACACGCCGTGCCCGTAGGAAATCGTCGCCTGTTCAATGGGGCGCCACGTCGACGCGGGCTTCAGGCGCCCCGATACCGCGCCAGGGAACCCCACCTTGGGCGCCGTGCCGAACCCCAGCGCCGTGTACATGTCCCACAGGGTCTGCGGCTGCATCTCGAGCGCAATCTTGCTCGTGCCGATGTTGGACGACTTCGACACCACCTGGCTCACGGTGATCATGCCGTAGTTGTGCGTGTCGCCGATCGTGCGGTCGCCGATCGTGAGCTTGCCGGGCGCCGTCTGCACGAGCGTGTCGGGACGGACGATCCCCAGATCGAGCGCCTTGGCAACCGCAAAGGGCTTCATCGTGGAGCCAGGCTCAAAGGTGTCCGTCAAAACGCGGTTTCGCACGTTTTCAAACTGCAACGTCTTTCTCACGTTGGGGTCATACGTGGGCCAGTTGCTCATTGCAAGGATTTCGCCCGTGCGCACGTCCGCCACGACGACAGCCCCCGCTTTGGCGTCATGTCGCTCAATCGCGGCCTTCAGGGCCTTGTGCGCGATGAACTGCAGGCGAGAGTCAATCGAGAGAACCACGTCTTTTCCGGCGCTCGCCTCCTTCACCCAGATGTCCTCCACGACGCGCCCCAGTCGGTCGCGAATCACGCGGCGCGAGCCTGCCTTGCCGGAAAGCTGGCTGTTGCTTGCCAGTTCCACGCCCTCGCGGCCGTTGTTGTCGGAGTCCGTGAAGCCCACGACGTGCGCGGAAATCTCGCCGTCAGGGTAGTTGCGGCGCACTTCGCTCCCGATGTAGATGCCGGGAATCTGCATGGCGCGCACGCGGTCGGCGGTGTCGGTGTCGAGCTGCCGGCGGATGTAAACGAAGCTGCGCTTTTTCTTGCCGTTCGTCGCCACCCGTTGCTCGATGTCTTCGGGATCCATGTTGAGAACCGACGCAAGATTCGTGATCTGCGCCTCGGTGGCGTCGTTCGCCTCCTCAGGCACCGCCCAGACGCTTCTCGCCGGGATGGTCGAGGCGAGCACCACGCCGTTGCGGTCCACAATCTGGCCGCGCTGCGCAGGCACCGGGAGCGTGCGCGCATAGCGCGCCTCGCCCTGCTTTTGCAAGAACTCGGTGTCAATGCCGCACTGCAGCCAGAAGGCCTTGCCGACAACGGCCGCAAGCCCCACGAAGAAAACGAGAAAGAGCAGCTTGCTGCGCCCCGGCGGAATCGGCACGACGAGCATCGCCTCTTCCCCGCCGTTGGGATGCTGCTTCTTGGGAGACGCATCCGCGCGCCAGAGGAGCTGCGCTCTGTGGAGCGTCTTTTCCACGATTGTCCGAAGGTTGCGCACGTTCATTTGTGCACCTCCAGATGCCGCTGCGTCATTTCTTCGGGCGAAACGTCAATCAGCACCGTGTCAGAGAGCTCCGCCGGCGCAAAGCCCAGCGTGCGAGCACGCTCGTTCACCGCCGCTGGCAACGCCGCGCGGCTCAAGTCAAGCGCAAGCTGGCTTGAATCATCCGAAAGCC
This sequence comes from Acutalibacteraceae bacterium, assembly GCA_963647785.1. GTDB lineage: Bacteria > Pseudomonadota > Gammaproteobacteria > Burkholderiales > Burkholderiaceae_F > Duodenibacillus. The sequence continues at coordinate 20,253 of CAVJBF010000004.1, read as the reverse complement.
GGCGGGCCATGTCGCCCGCGCGCTCTATCTCCGCAAAAAGAAGGCGAACCCGATACTGCGTCCACACCAGAGAACAGGCGCTCACCCACAGCACAGCGACGGAAACCGCACCGACAAAGAGAATGAGCGGTTCGGAAAAGCGGCTCAGGGAGAATCTCACAGCGAGCCTCCCGCCTTTTCTGTCCAGGCTAGATTCGTGCGCACGGCAACGCGCATGACGGCGCTGCGGGCGCGAGGATTCACTTCACACTCAGTCTTGCCGGGCTTCACGCGCACGACATCCTTCCACCAGGGGTCGGGCAGGTCACGCGCCGCCAGAATGATGCGGCTGTCGATCAAGCGCTCAGGATGAGCTCCCGCTTCGAGGAAATGCTTCACGATCCGGTCTTCCAAGGAATGGAAGCTGATGACGGCAAGTTTTCCCTCGGGCTCGATGATCGATCCCGCGGCATTGAGCGCCGCGGACAGTTCATCCAATTCACCGTTAATAAAGATGCGTATTGCCTGAAAGCTTCGCGTCGCCGGATGCTGCTTCGGGTCGCACGCGGAGCGCGGCACCGCGGCGGCGATCGCCTGCGCGAGATCCGCCGTGCGCGAAAAGGGCTTCACGTCCCTGCGCGCCACAAGCGCCCGGGCGATGCGCCCCGCAAAGCGCTCTTCACCATAGACCTTCAGAACGCGCTCAATTTCAGAGGCGCCCGCTTTCGCAAGCCACTCCGAAGCCATCATGCCGGACTCGGTGTCCATGCGCATGTCAAGCGGTCCGTCCATGCGGAAGGAAAAGCCGCGCTCGGCGTCATCAATCTGCGGACTGCTCACGCCGATGTCCATCAGAACGCCCGTGACGCGGCGGATGCCGCGCGCGTCAAGCGCCTCGGCCATCCGGGAAAACGGCGCGTGAATGATGCAAAAGCGCGGATCCGTGATGGCCTTCGCCGCCTCCACCGCCTGCGGATCGCGGTCAAAGGCAATGACGCGGCCGGCTTCGGAAAGCTTGGCGAGGATGCGTCTGGTGTGGCCGCCGCGGCCGAAGGTCGCGTCCACGTAGAGGCCGTCCGTGCGGGTGACAAGCGCCTCAGGCGCTTCATCACCCAGAACGGATTTATGAATGAATTCAACGGAAGCCGTTGTTTTTTCGTCCATGCCGTCCCCCGTTAGAAGTGGAAGTCCGCGGCCGCGTCGGCGAGGCCGGCCAGAGCCGCCTCCTCTTCTGCCCGAAGCCGATCGGCGTTCCAGAGTTCGAAATGTTCGCCCATGCCGACCAAGGCCACTTCCTTCTCCAGGGTGCAGAGAGTGCGCAGCTCGGCTGGAATGAGCAGACGCCCGGCGGCGTCCACCGAGAGATCAACGGCGCTTCCCATCACGATGCGCTGCAGGGCGCGAGCGGAAAAAGGCAGGGAGGCGAGGGCCTTGCGGCGTTCAAGCCACACAGGGCGCGGGTACAGCAAAACGCAGCCGTCCGGATGACGCGTAAGCGTCACCTGAAGCGAGCACGCCTCATTGAGCGCTTCACGATGCCTCGTCGGAATCGTCATGCGCCCTTTGGCGTCAAGCGTCAAAAGCGATGTACCCTGAAACACGCAGTGCCCCTGCCAGCACGTTGATCTTTGAAATAAAGTGGAAAAATATGCGACGAACCTGTGCACGGGTGTCGTCGCCCACTTTTTCCCACTTTTTGACCCCCGCACTTTAGCACAGTGCTCATTAAGCCGTACCCGGCCGTCAATTCGAAATATTCCAAACGACAGTCAGGATTCTCAGCGTGCTCAAACCGGGGTTTCTTCAATGCGAATGAGTTTCAATTGCGCTTCGTGCAGCCGGTAGTCCGGGTCGATTTCGGCGACGTGCGCCCAGAATCGGGCGGAGTGATCCATGTGGGAAAGATGCGCGAGCTCATGCGCGATCACGTAGTCGCTCACCGCCTCCGGAAAAAGCACGAGACGCCAGGAAAGCCGAATGACGCCGCGGCTGTCGCACTGCCCCCAGTAGGAAACAGCGTCGGACAAGTGAATGGCGGACGGTGCGTCCCCCGCCTTTTTCGCAAGCGCCGCCGCGCGCCCGGGAAACGTTCGAGCGGCCTGCGCCGCAAGCCACCCGCGCAGGAACCCCCGAATGCGTCCCAACGAAGCATCTCGAGGAAGCGCCGCTCGCAAAATCGTCTGGCCCGATCTCGTCACAAGCGCCGTCTTCTCCGCGCCCAAAAGGAGTCCTGTCGGACGCCCCTGAAAAAGAAAGCGCCCTCCGTGGCGAAACTCAAACTGCGCCGCCCAATCGCGCGCCTTGTCCTGCCGCGCGAGATGCTTTTCAATCCAGCGGCGCTTGGCCAGGATGAATTCCTCCACCGCTGCGACAGGCATTCCCAGGGGCGCGTGCGCCGCGAGCCCCGACGCCTCGATGCGAAGCACCAGGCTACGGCGCCGCTCCCTCAGAAGTCGATAGGAAAAGACCGCATCATCCCGGCGGACAGTGCGGTCTTCTACAGTGACGGGTTCAAGACGCGGCATGGTCGTCCAGACGAGCCATGTCAGCAACGGCCCCTTCAATCCAGGCTTCGACTGAGGCGTTGACGTCGGCGAAATTCCGGCCCGCCGCCTCAATCACGGGACCAATCGCCACGTGAATCACGCCGGGCGCTTTGGCGATGCTGTTTCTCGGCCAGAGCCTTCCCGCGTCATGCGCCACAGGGAGCACCGAAACGCCAGTGGCGACGGCAAAGCGAGCGCCCCCGGACTTGTAGCGGCTGCGGCTTCCCCAAGCAACGCGCGTGCCTTCAGGAAAAAGAATCACCCACCAGCCAGAAGCAATGAAGTCGCGGCCCTTTTTCAAAAAGGACGCATAGGCGGAGACGCCCTTTTCGCGATTGACGGCCATCATGCCCATCGACTTCAGCGCCCAGCCGAAGAAGGGAATCCAATGGAGCGACTCCTTGTACACGAACCCCAGGCGATGCGGCAGGTAATAGGGGAGAAAAAGCGTCTCCCACGCCGAGGAGTGCTTCGCGAGAACGACGACCGAACGGCCGTCGGCCGGAATGTTTTCCGCCCCCGTGACCTCGTAGGTGACGCCGCAGATGATGCGAAGCAGCTTCATCACAAGGCCCAGCCAGGGGCGGACGATGACGTCATAGCGCCGGGGAGCGCTCATGACGGGAGTTGTCAAGAGAACGGCAAGGGCGACGGGAACCATCGTCACGGCAAAGGCCGCGTAAAAAAGCCATCCTCTTAACGTGCGCATGGGCTTAGTGCGCGAGGGCAGAAAGCTCCGCCACGGCGTTCATGAGCGCGTAGAGCTTCACGAGAAGCGCCTGGCGGTTGGCGCGCACGGCAGGATCCTCGGCGTTCACCATCACGTCCGCAAAGAACGCGTCCACCGGGGCCTTGAGACCCGCGAGCGACTCGAGCATCTCGCTGAATTCGCCCTTCTCGTAGTGCGCGATCGCCACGGGCTCGTGCTGCCCCAGCGCCTCATAAAGCGCCTTTTCCGCAGGCTCCGCAAAGAGCTCGGGCTTCACTTCCGAGGGCTTCTCGCCCTCGATCTTCTTCAAGATGTTGCCAATGCGCTTGTTGGCCGCAGTGAGGCTTTCAGCTTCTGGCAATTCCATGAAGTGCTTCACGGCCGCCAGACGCGCCTTCACGTCCGCCAGCTTCATCGGACGCTTCACGAGCACGGCTTCCACTTCCTGAGCGGAGTACCCCGCTTCACGCATCATGACGCGCAGGCGGTCAAAGAAGAAGTTCACGAGCTCAGCGGAGGCGTCAGAAACGCCCGCCACGGTCTTTTCCACTTCAAAGCCCAGCGCGACAAGTTCATCCAAAGCCACCGGGAGCGACTTCTCGATCATCATGCGCAGGACGCCCAGTGCGTGACGGCGCAGCGCGAAGGGGTCCTTCTCGCCGGTCGGGAGCTGCCCGATGCCGAACATGCCGACGAGCGTCTCAATCTTGTCCGCAAGCGCCACAGCCACCGCTTCGGGGCAGGACGGGAGTTCGTCACCGGCAAAGCGCGGCTGGTAGTGCTCGCGAATCGCCACGGCGACTTCGGGCGCCTCGCCGTCGTTCTTGGCGTAGTACTCGCCCATGATGCCCTGAAGTTCGGGGAATTCGCCCACCATGAGTGTGCGAAGGTCGGCCTTGGCGAGCATCGCAGCGCGCTCGCACTTTTCAACATCCGCGCCGATCGCCTTCGCGATTCGGCCCGCAATCGCCTTCACGCGCAGCATGCGCTCGGCCTGGGTGCCGAGCTTGTTGTGGTAGACCACGTGCTTCAAGCCCGGAACGCGGCTTTCAAGCGTTTCCTTGCAGTCCTGGTTGTAGAAGAATTCGGCGTCCGCGAGACGTGCGCGCACCACGCGGGCGTTGCCCGAGACGATCGCAGCGCCGCCGTCCTTCGCCTCAATATGGGAGACGAGGGCGAACTTGTTCATAAGCTTGCCGTCAGCGGAGCGCATCGGGAAGTACTTCTGATTCGTCTGCATCGTGAGAATCAGGCATTCTTCCGGCACCGCGAGGAACTTCTCTTCGAATTCAGAGACGTAGATCACCGGCCATTCGGTGAGGGAGTTCGTTTCGTCAATGAGGGACTCGGGCGCGATCAGCGTGCCGTTGTGTGCCTTTGCGGCCTCTTCGAGCTTCGCGACCAGAATCGCGCGGCGCTCGGCGTAGTCGGGAATGACCTTCGCGGCCTTCAGCTCCGCTTCGTAAGCGTCGGCGGACGTAATTTCCACGTAGCCCTGCGTGTGGAAGCGATGGCCGCGCGTCGTGCGGCCCGCTTCAAGGCCGAACATCGTGACAGGCACGACCTCGGCGCCATAAAGCGCCGTGAGGTGCTTCACCGGGCGAACAAACTGCACGGTCGTCACGCCATCGGCGAGCTGGTAATTCATGACCTTCGGAATGGGCAGCGCCTTCACCGAGGCTTCCAAAGCCTTCTGCAAGCCGGCCGCAAGCTCAACGCCTGCGCGCACGCCTTCGTAAAAGAGCTGTTCGTTCTTGCCGTCGGATTCGCGCTTCAGAGCTTCCACGGGGCAGTCAATGCCCAGAGAAGCCATTTTCTTTGCGAGCGCCGGAGTGACCTTGCCGTCCGCGCCAATGCCCACCTTCACGGGCACGAGCTTCTGGCGGAACGCTTCGTCCGGCGACTTTGCCAGAACGTTCGTGATGAGAACCGCCATGCGGCGGGGGGCGCCAAAGGGACGAACGACACTTTCTTCGGTCGTGAAGTGGGCGGCCGTCAAGTGGCTCGCGACTCCCTGAGCAAAAGCTTCGGAAAGCTTCTTGAGAGCCTTGGGCGGCAGTTCTTCGGTCTGAAGTTCAACTAACAAGCTGGTCATTTCTTTCTCGATTCAGTATTCGCAGATAGTTCTCTAATTGCTTACTGCGCCGCCTTGGCGCCCTTCAGCATCGGGAAGCCCAGACGCTCGCGGGATTCGTAGTAGCTCTGGGCCACTTCGCGACTGAACTTGCGGATGCGGGAGATGTAGGCCGCGCGTTCAGTGACGCTGATGGCGCCGCGCGCGTCGAGAAGATTGAAGGTGTGGCCGGCCTTGAGCACCATTTCGTAGGCAGGCAGCGCCAACTGCGCTTCCATGAGGCGCTTCGCCTCCCCTTCGAAGTAGTCGAACTGCTTGAAGAGCTTCTCGGGATCGCTCGCCTCGAAGTTGTAATGGCTCTGCTCGACTTCGTTCTGATGAAAGACGTCGCCGTAGGTGAGCTTGTGCTCGACGCCCATGCCGTCCTTCCAGTTCGTGTAGACGAGGTCAAAGACGTTGTCGCAGTTCTGCAGATACATCGTGAGGCGTTCAAGGCCGTAGGTGATTTCACCCGTGATCGGCTTGCATTCCAAGCCGCCCACCTGCTGGAAGTACGTGAACTGCGTCACTTCCATGCCGTTCATCCACACTTCCCAGCCAAGGCCCCAGGCCCCCAGCGTCGGGTTCTCCCAGTTGTCCTCCACGAAGCGGATGTCGTTGACTTCGGTATCGATGCCCAGCGCGCGCAGGCTGTCGAGGTAAAGGTCAACGATGTTGACGGGAGCGGGCTTCAGAACCACCTGAAACTGATGGTGCTGATGCAGGCGATTGGGGTTTTCCCCATAGCGGGCGTCCTTCGGGCGACGAGACGGCTGCACATAGGCGGCGCGCCAGGGTTCCGGACCGAGCGCGCGCAGGAAGGTGGCGGTATGCGACGTACCTGCCCCGACCTCGATGTCGATCGGCTGCAAGAGAGCGCAGCCCTGCTTATTCCAATACTGCTGCAAGCGCAGAATTACTTCCTGAAAGGTAATCATGGTTCAACCCGGAAAAATTGCGGCGCGCCGATCGATTGATTCTTCGGTACGTCTTCCATAACGGCGGCGCGACGCATGACGCCGCACCAAAATGGAGGATTTTAACGCAGGGGGTTCAAATTTAGCCGCGCGGCCAGTGATTTTTTGAACCGCCGGCCGCGCGCATCCCCAAAAAAAGAAGTCAACGGCGACGCTTCGCAAAACGCCGAAGCGCCGCCAGCAGCAGAACCAAAAGCGCGACGCCGCCTGCGGGCCCGTCGCCCCAGCGCACGTAGGGCGTTGCGTCGCCCCGAGCCGTTACGAAAACCGCATCCAGGTTCTGAGCACCCGGCGACGCCAGACGCTCCACGCGTCCCGAAGCATCAATCACGGCCGAGTAGCCGTTGTTCACCGCCTGCAGCTGGGGCCGAGCGAATTCTCGAGAGCGCATGGCAGAAATCTGCGTGAACTGATGCGCCGCCTTTTCACCGAACCAGCCCAGATTGGCGACGGTGACCAAATAGGCCGGTGCTTCCGAGAGGCGCCACCAGCCGCGCATTTCGTCGGCGAAGTTGTTTTCATAGCAGACGGCGCCCGCCAAAGGCTGCCCCGCTGCCTTCACGGTCACTTCAGGAAGTTTTCCCCGCTGCTGATCCGCCATCGGAATGCCCAGCGCATCCACAAACCAGCGAAAGCCCCAGGGCACGAATTCGCCGAAGGGAACGAGGTGGCGCTTCGAATAAACCGGCGCGAAGCGGCCGTCAGCGCCCGCAATCCAGAGCGAATTGAAGAACTGCCGGTGCGAAGGCTCATTAAAGGCATTGAAGACCACGTCCGATCCCGTCTTCACCGCCACGCGCTGCGGCAAAAGCGCCATGTCCGCCGAAAGTCTTCCCAAGGGCGCCGCGTAGACGCTCTCAGGCCAGACAATGAGATCCAGGCGGCTTCCCAAAGGACTCGCCAGCGACATCGCCTCGACGCGCTCCAGACGATTTTCCTGATCCTGCCGCGTCATCGCAAGGGCCACCGGCAAATCAGGCTGCACAAGACGAACGTCCAGCCGGCTTCCCGGCTGAAACCACGTCACTGGCTCCAACGCCACCGCGCCCAAGGCCGCAGCGCCCGCCGCCATCGCGGCCGCTGTCTTGACGGTCACGCTCGTCATGCCGGCCATCGACGCCGCGGTCGCGCCGGCAATGAAAAGGCCAGCGAGCGCCACGGCGTGCACGCCGCCCGCGGGCGCCCACGCGGCGAGAATCGTGGTGTCAAAGGCGTAGCCCGTCGTGAGCCACCCAAAGCCCAGCACGTCCGTGCGGACAATTTCGGAAAGCACCCAGCCCGCCGGAAGCCAAAAAGCGGCTGCAGTGCCAGAAGAAAGCTTCAGCCACCGAGCGAGCGCCGCCGGAACGGCGTAGGTGAGCGCCAGAACCGCCGCCATCACAAGAACGCCCCCAGCGGCGAGCGTGTCGCCCACGCCGCCATAAACCGACATGGCGCGGTGCGTCCACGAGAGGCCGAAGGCAAAGTACGCGAGCCCCCAGAGCCAGCCCAGCAGCGCCGCCTCCTTCACTGACTCACTTTTTTCGATGACGTAGAAAACCAGCGCCGCCGCAGCGGCCGTCACAAACCACAATCCCGTCGGCGCAAACCCGAGCGTTGCAGCGAGCCCCGCTGCCAAAGACGCCGCCGCGCGGCAGAGAACGCCCCGGCGCCCGACTTCCGTGAAAACATTCACCACGCGCTAAGACTCCTTGTGAGTCGCTGACGCCCCCTGAGCCGCCACGACTTTTTCCGCGAGGAACATGGTCGCCTGTCGCTCGTCCCCCTTCATGACGCGGAAGCGGAAGCCCTCAATCTCGATCGCCTCCCCTTTGTGCGGCACGTGTTCAAACCGGTCCGTGACGAGACCGCCGATCGTTTCGCAGTAGTCGTCTTCAAAAGCGCAGTTGAAATAGCGGTTGAACTGCTCGAGCTCCGTCCCCGCCTTGATGCGCCAGTGCTCAGCGTCGAGCGCCACGATGTTGTCGCCCTCGGGATTCACGCGATCAAATTCGTCATCGATTTCCCCCACGATCTGCTCGATCACGTCTTCAATCGTGATCAGTCCGGAGATGGAGCCGAATTCGTCGATCACAAGCGCGAGATGGTTTCGGCTCGCCCGAAAATCCTTCAAGAGGATGCGCACGGGCTGCGTCTCCGGCACAAAGCGCGCCGGCCGCAGGTGCGAAGCGATGTCGTACTGGGGATTGATGAGAAGCCGCAAGAGGTCCTTGGCGTGAAGAATGCCCTTCACGACATCCAGGTCGCCGTCCACCACGGGAAAGCGCGAGTGCCCGCGGGCGATGAGCTTGGAGAGCCAGACTTCACGCGTTTCCGTGAGGTCAACGGCCTCAATCTGAGCGCGCGGCACCATCAGGTCCGCTGCGCAGAGTTCGGATACCTGAAGCGCACCTTCAATCATCTGGTAGACGTCCGGCGCGATGAGCTCCGAATCCTTTGCCTCCTTCAAGGTCTCCATCAGCTCTTCACGGTTTTCGGGCTTGTCGTGAAATGCCGTGCGAAGTCGCTTTAAAAAGCCATGTTCGTGATTGTGGTCTTTATGGTCTTCTTCTGTCATAAGTCTGCGTCGGCCGGCGTTTCCAGACAAAAAATACTTTCAGGCTTTGCAGGAAACTTCCGGCGGTCAAAAAAAGCGAACGCATTCTGTGCCGTCCGCATGACGTTGCCGTGACGTCGAGTTTAATGGCCTCTGGCCTTGTCGCTGTAGGGATCTGCAAAGCCCAGACCCGCGAGGATCTTCGTCTCCTCCCCTTCCATCGCCTCGGCTTCTTCGTCCGTCAAATGGTCCCATCCCTGGGCGTGCAGGACCGAATGTATGAGCATGTGCGCCAAGTGCTCCCGGAAGCTCTTTTCCTGCTCACGGGCCTCCTTTTCAATCACCGCCGTGGCAATGACGATGTCGGCCTGCGCCACCGGCGCGTGGCTGTAATCAAACGTGAGAACGTTCGTCGTGTAGTCCTTCTTGCGATAGGCGAGGTTCAACTCCCGCCCCTCGTCGTTGCCCACAAAGCGCACGGCCCCCTCAAACGGCACGCGGCTTGCAGCCTCGATCCACTGCGTCATCTCAGCGCGCGTAGGGAGGCGCTTTTTCGCGCCGTCCGTGCGCTCAAACGTCACCGTCGCCTTCTTCCCGGCATTCTTTGCCATCACTCAAGCCTCCGAATCCAGTTTCTCCACCGCCGCCTTTGCCGCCTCGCGCTCTGCCTTGTCGCGAGCTTTTTCTCGCGCCTCGTACGCGTCGTAGGCACGAACGATGGCGCCCACGAGCGGATGACGCACCACGTCCTCGCTCGTAAAGTGCACCATGGCGATGCCGCGCACGTCGGCGAGCACCTTTTGGGCGTGCGCCAGCCCGCTTCTCACGCCGCGCGGCAGATCCACCTGCGTCACGTCGCCCGTGATGACGGCCCTCGTCCCGAAGCCGATGCGCGTCAAAAGCATCTTCATCTGCTCCACGGTCGTGTTCTGCGCCTCGTCCAGAATGACGAAGGCGTTGTTGAGCGTTCTGCCGCGCATGTACGCCAGCGGCGCGATCTCAATCACCTGCTTTTCAATGAGGCGCTGAGTCTTTTCAAACCCGAAGAGATCAAACAAGGCGTCGTAGAGCGGCCGCAGGTACGGATCCACCTTCTGGGCAAGATCCCCGGGCAGAAAGCCCAGGCGCTCGCCGGCTTCAATCGCGGGACGCGTCAAGACGATGCGCTCCACCGCGTCGCGCTCGAAGGCGTCCACCGCGGCGGCAACGGCCAGATAAGTCTTCCCTGTGCCCGCAGGGCCGATGCCAAACGTAACGTCCGTCTCCATCAGGGCTTTCAGATAGCGCTTCTGATTGGGCGTGCGAGGCTTCAGGCCGGAACGGCGGGTCTTCAAAACCACGCCGTCCGTGTCTTCCGTCTCTCCGCCTCGCTCTTCAGCGATCACCATCATCTGCACGTCGTTCACCGTAAGGTCGTCCCCCGCCTGCACGCGCCGCGCGGCGCGGCGAATGACGGCCGCCGCCTTTTCAGCGTTGGCACCCGAAAAGCGGAAGTGGCTGCCGCGACGAATCACCTGAACGGAAAAAGCGTTCTCCACCTGACGAAGGTTTTCGTCCAAGGCGCCCACGAGGGTCTGCAGCTCGTTGGGCGTCAGGTCAGCGGAAAACACCTGAGAGTTGTCGGCAGCGGCCATTACTTCGTCTCCAAAACGCCGCCCAGCGTGTGCGGGAAAACGTCCGTGATCTTGAGGTTCACCATCTTGCCGATGAGTCCGGCCTCTCCCTTGAAGTTCACCACGCGGTTGTTGTCCGTGCGAGCGGCGAGAACGCCTTCGCCGCGGCGGGCCTCGCCCGTCACGAGACAGCGCTCGACGCGGCCCAGCATGGCGCGGGAGAGTTCGTCGGCCTTGGCGTTGTTCACCGCCTGCAGATGCTGCAGGCGGCGCAGCTTCACGTCCTGCGGCGTGTCGTCAGGCAGGTCCGCCGCGGGCGTGCCGGGACGCTTTGAATAAACAAAGGAGAAGCTCGCGTCAAATCCCACTTCGTCAATAAGGCGCATCGTCTCGTTGAAGTCCTCCTCCGTCTCGCCGGGAAAGCCCACGATGAAGTCCGTCGCCACCGCAATGTCGGGACGCACGGCGCGAAGCTTCGCGATGCGGTCCAAGTACCAGTCATGCGTGTAGCCGCGCTTCATCGCCGCGAGGATCCGGTCCGAGCCGCTTTGCACCGGAAGGTGCACGTGGTTCGCAAGCTTCGGCAGCCGCCCGTAGGCTTCGATCAAGCGGTCAGAGAATTCCGTCGGATGACTCGTCGTGTAGCGAATGCGCTCGATGCCTTCGATTTCGCTCACGTACTCCAAAAGAAGCGCAAAGTCCACTTCAGCGCCGTCGGCGCCCTTGCCTCGGTAGGCGTTGACGTTCTGCCCTAAAAGCGTGATCTCCTTCACGCCCTGCTCGGCGAGAATGGAGCACTCCACAAGGACGTCCATCAGGGGGCGGCTCATCTCTTCGCCGCGGGTGTAGGGCACAATGCAATAGGTGCAGTACTTGCTGCAGCCTTCCATCACGGACACGAAGGCGGTCGGCCCCTCCACACGGGGCTCGGGGAGACAATCAAACTTTTCAATCTGCGGGAAGGTGATGTCCACCTGCGGCTTTCCGGTCTTCACCCGGTTTTCCAAAAGCTTCGGCAGGCGATGAAGGGTCTGCGGCCCGAACACCACGTCCACCCAGGGCGCGCGGCGAAGAATGTTCTCGCCCTCTTGACTTGCGACGCAGCCGCCGACGGCAATCATCATGCCGGGACGATTCTTCTTCATTTCGCGGATGCGACCGAGATCGGAAAAGGTCTTCTCCTGCGCCTTTTCTCGAATGGAGCAGGTGATGATCACCACGAGGTCGGCGTCTTCCGGCTCGGAAATGCGTTCGTACCCCTCTTCGCGCATGAGGTCGATGATGCGCGCGGAGTCGTAGTCGTTCATCTGGCAGCCGAAGCTGCGCAGGTAGATTTTCTTGGTATCGGCTGACACGGTTTTTATCCGGTGGCTGTTAAGGAAAGGGGCGGATTCTAATGGAATTTCATACGGCTTACTGCGTCCTCCGTCCCGCGCATTGCTTTCGGCGTCCTCGGATTTCACCTCACTTCTGCTTTTCTCATCGCCTTCACAGTATTTTGGTAGAATCCCTAGGTTAATCAATAGCTTCCGCCAGTCATGCCAAATATCGAAGACGACGAACTGCTTTCAGGCGAGTCCAAGACCGTCGAGTACAAAGAGGCCGTCCCCTCCCAAAGCGAAAAATATCTGAAGACCCTCATCGCTTTTGCCAACGGAAACGGCGGCCGTCTCGTGTTCGGCATCGAGGACAAGACGCGCAAGGTTGTTGGCTTGAATAATGAGACCATCTTCAAGACCATGGACGCCATCACCAACGCCATTGTCGACAACTGTGAACCTCAACTCAATCCTGAAATTTCAGTGCAGGGCGTCGGCGACAAATCCATTCTCGTCGTCTCCATTGGCTCTGGCACCCAGAAACCCTACTATCTAAAGTCCAAGGGCCTTATCAACGGCACCTACCAGCGCGTCGCAGGAACGACCCGCCTCGTCGCCGACTACCAGCTCAAAGAACTCATCCTTGAAGGCAGCAACCGAAGCTACGATCAGCAACCTTGCCCCTATCTTGAAGCAACGGATGAAGACATCGATGCGCTTTGCGAGAACCTCTATCAGAAGGCGTTGAAAAACACGCTCGATGAGATGGCAAAAAAGACCCTTCGCCGTCCCACCAAAAACGTACTGCTCTCCTGGGGCGTCTTAAAGGAGGTGAACGGTCGGATCGTGCCTACCGTCGCCTATGCCCTCCTCACCGGTCAGCTCCAAGACCAACCCTACATTCAGTGCGCCATTTTCAAGGGCGACACTCGCGCCAACTTTCTGGATCACCGCGACATCCATGGGCCAGTGCAGGATCAGCTCGACGGTGCAATTCTCTACGTCATGGAAAAGTTGAATCGAGCCATCCAGATCAGAGGAATGTACGGTGTGGATCAATACGAACTGCCCATCGACAGTGTCCGCGAACTGATTGCCAACGCAATTGCCCACCGCAGTTACCTCAACCCCGGCCTCATTCAAATTGCACTCTACGACAACCGGCTGGAAATCACATCACCCGGCATGTTGGTCTCGGGCGTCACCCTGGAAAGCATGAAGGAAGGCTTATCCCGAATTCGCAACAAGGCACTTGCAAAAGCCTTCACCTACATGCACATCATCGAACAATGGGGCAGTGGCATTCCTCGTTTCTTGGCGGAATGCAAAGCCTACGGGCTTCCTCCTCCACAGATAATCGACTTTGAAAGAAACATTCGAATCAATGTCTTCAGGAATCTAAACCAGCAAAAAACTAACCAGAAAACTAACCAGAAAACTAACCAGAAAACTAACCAGAAAACTAACCAGAAAACCAACCAGAAAACCAACCAGAAAACCAACCAGAAAACTAACCAATCATCCGTAATAAAATTATCAAAAAAGGGACTGAAGATACTAGAGACTTTAAAAAAGAATCCAAACTTTTCTCAAGCCGACCTTGCCGACAAACTCGGGTGGTCTATTTCCGTCGTGAAATACCACGTCTTGAGACTCAGAGAAGGTCAATATCTCGAGCACATCGGCAGCCCTAAAGCAGGCACTTGGAAAATCAATTTGTAACGTCACGCACTCTTTGATCCAAAATCCGCCCCTGCAGAACCGACTACAATGCAGGCCTGTTTTTAAACAAAACTGTCAACGTGCATTCTGATTTCGCCGACAGTTTCTCTTTTGATTTAGACAAATGAAAGAAATCCGCACACGCATCGCCCCGTCTCCGACCGGCATGATGCACCTCGGAACCGCCCGCACGGCCATCTACTGCTGGGCGGTCGCCCGTCACCTCGGCGGCAAGTTCCTGCTCCGCATTGAAGACACCGATCAGAAGCGCTCCACCGACGAAGCCACGCAGGTCATTCTTGACTCGATGAAGTGGCTAAACCTCGATTACGACGAGGGCCCCATCTACCAGATGGACCGTCTTGACCGCTATCGCGAGCTCGTGAACGAGATGCTCGCCGACGGCCGCGCCTACAAGTGCTACGCCACGCCCGAAGAGCTCGACGCAATGCGCGAAGAGCAGCGCGCCAAAGGCATCAAGCCCCGCTACGACGGCCGCTGGCGTCCGGAAAACTGCGCCGGCAAGGCGATCCCTGAAGGCGTGAAGCCCGTCATCCGCTTCCGCAATCCCGACGACGGCGACGTCACCTGGAATGACGCGGTGTACGGCCCGATCACCATCTCCAACAAGGAGCTGGACGACCTCATCATCATGCGCGACGGCATCCCCACCTACAACTTCGCGGTGGTGGTGGACGACTGGGACATGAAGGTGAGCCATGTGATCCGCGGCGCCGACCACATCAACAACACTCCCCGCCAGATCAACCTCTACAAGGCGCTCGGAGCCGAAGTACCGGTCTTTGCGCACCTGCCGCTCATCAACGGTCCTGACGGCCAGAAGCTCTCCAAGCGCCACGGCTCCGTGTCCGTCATGGAATACGAAGCTCGCGGATTCCTGCCCGAAGCCGTGTTCAACTACCTTGCGCGCCTGGGCTGGGGCCACGGCAACATGGAGAAGTTCAGCCGCGACGAACTCGCGAAGGTCTTCGACCTCGCCGACTGCTCCCGCGCCGCCGCCCGCATCGACTTCAAGAAATTCGAGTGGCTCAACGCCCAGTACATGAAGGAAGCCGACGACAAGCGCCTTGCTGACCTCGTGCGCGCCCGCATCGAAAAGCGCGGCGGCAAGGTCGAAGGCGGTCCCTGCCTCGCCGGCGTTTGCTCGCTTTTGAAGACTCGCGCGGCGACCTTGGAAGCGCTCGCCGATCAGGCGCTCTTCTTCTACAAGCCCTTGGAGCGCGACGCAGAAGCCGTGAAGGCGGCCTTGGCCGACGGCAACAAGGATGCCTTGATCGACTTCCGCGATGAAATCACGAAGCTTGCGGACTTCACCCAGCCCAACATCTACGCCGCCATCAAGACCGTGATGGAAAAGCGCGGCATCAAGATGGGCCCGATCGCGACACCCCTGCGCGTTCTCGTCTGCAACGTTGACAAGACGCCGCAAATCGACAAGACGCTCGAGCTCTTCGGCAAAGATGAAGTGCTCGCCCGCATTGAAAGCGGTCTCGCTATGGCTGACTAACCGTCAGATCTGAGCCTTTCACAACGGGCGTCTGGAGTCTTTCCAGCCGCCCGTTTTTATTTTTCGCTCGAGGGACTTGCTTTTTCCAGAAGGAGTGCATATACTTCGCATCCTCTGTTCGGGAACGAGCAGAAACAAAGAGTGCGCCGGTAGCTCAGTTGGATAGAGTACCTGGCTACGAACCAGGGGGTCGCGGGTTCGAATCCTACCCGGCGCACCAAGATAATCCCGAATCGCCTAAAGCGGTTCGGGATTTCCTTTTGTTTGTACCTTTTATCCGTCCCCTGCGGCGGATGCCTTTCTTCGACGAACCGATGAAAGCCTTTCTGGCAGAACTCGCCGCCATCAATCCTTCGCACCACGCCACGCGCGCCCTCTTCTTTTTGGCCGGCACCGCTTTTGCCGTCTGGTCCGCGCTCGTCCCCTTTCTCAAAGTCCGCACCAACGCCGATGAAGCGACGCTCGGGCTGCTGCTTCTATGCCTCGGCGGCGGGTCGCTCCTCGTCATGCCGTTTACAGGCCTCCTCGTCTCCCAATTCGGCTGCCGGCGCGTTCTCTCTGTCGCCTGTCCTCTGGGCGTTCTGTGCCTGCCGGCGCTCGCGTGGGTGAACACCGTCTGGGGCGCTGCAATTCTGATTGCACTCATGGGCGCACTGCTTGGCACCGTGGACGTGACGATGAACATTCAGTCCGTCATCATAGAAAAGGCCGCTGGAAGGCCCTTGCTCTCGGGCTTTCATGCCTGCTACTCCATCGGAGGCATCGCGGGCGCCGGTCTCATGAGCCTCTTTCTCAACTGCCGGCTGACGCCGTTCATTTCATCCATCGCGCTGCTCGCGTTTTTTGCGCTGATGCTCTGGAAGCTGCTGCCGCACTGCCTTGCCAAGGCTCCCTCATCCGAAGAGAACAGCGCCAGTCACCGCACCTTCCCGCCGCTTCCCATTCTTTTTCTGGGACTTCTGTGCTTCATCATGTTCATGACGGAAGGAAGCGTTCTTGACTGGTCCGCCGTCTACCTGCGGGAGATTTCCGAAGCCAACGCCGCCAACGCAAGCCTCGGATTTGCCGCCTTCGCAGCGCTTCAGGCCGTGGGGCGCCTCATCGGCGACCGGCTCATCACGAAGATCGGCCGCATGGCGACGGTGCTCACAGGCGGCCTGCTTTGCTCCGCGGCACTTGCGATTCTCGCCACCGGCGTAGGGCAGACAGCGGCCTTCGCCTCCTTTGCGCTTTTGGGCATCGCCACCGCCAACATCATCCCCGTCTTCTTCTGGGCCGCCGGCAACCAAAAGCTCATGCCTGTCGAAGGCGCCATGTCGGCCGCCTCCACCTGCGGCTACCTTGGCGTGCTCGCGGGCCCGGCCTTGATCGGCTTTGCCGCCCACGCCTTCTCGCTTCCCGCGGCTTACGCGATGGTGGGAGTGCTGACGCTCTTTGTCGCCGCAACGTCGTTCCGGTTCCGTCGTCACTGAGTTCCCGCGCGACAAGGCACCGCCGCTCTCACGACACGAAAGCGGCGGATTTTTTCTTTGACGGGAAATTTTGAGCAAAAAAAATCAGCCCTGCGGCTGATTCTGTGGCGTCCCCTAGCGGATTCGAACCGCTGTACCGACCGTGAAAGGGTCGTGTCCTGGGCCTCTAGACGAAGGGGACCCTGAAACTTGGTGGAGGTTAGCGGGATCGAACCGCTGACCTCTTGCATGCCATGCAAGCGCTCTCCCAGCTGAGCTAAACCCCCAAGCGAGACAACAAAAAATCCGAGCCTTTCGGTTGATCGGACTTTTCTAATCTGAAGTTATTTGGTGGAGATGAGGAGGATCGAACTCCTGACCTCTGCATTGCGAACGCAGCGCTCTCCCAGCTGAGCTACACCCCCAACCTTCAGATTTCGTCAGACCGTTTTTGTCTGAACGGATGCGCATTATGGCGAACTCCGCGGCATTTTGCAAGTCCTTCCGCCAACAATTTTCAAAAGGGACGTGATTACGGCTTCGCCAAGGATCGTCAAAGCTCGCAAATCCCCTACTTTTTCTGATGCCCGATCCGCTCTGTTCGTGCGAAAATTGCGAGTTTCCGCGAGCGCCTGCCTCTTTCACTTTCAAGAAGCCGCGCCCGCCGTCCTCGGGTTAATTCAGTTCAAAGACCAAAATGAGTCAGACCACCACACAGGAACTCGCCAAGAGTTTTGAACCGGCCGACATTGAAGCGCGCTGGTATCCGATTTGGGAAAACCGCGGCTACTTCAAAGCCGGCAGCGATCCGGCCAAGCCCGGCTTTGCGATCCAGCTGCCCCCGCCCAACATCACGGGCATTCTTCACATGGGGCACGCCTTCAACCAGACGGTGATGGACTCGCTCACACGCTACTACCGCATGTCGGGCTACAACGCTCTGTGGCTCCCTGGCACCGACCACGCCGGCATCGCCACGCAGATCGTGGTGGAGCGCCAGTTGCAGAGCGAAGGGAAGGATCGCCGCGACATCGGCCGCGACGCCTTCATCGAGCGCATCTGGGACTGGCAGAAATTCTCGGGCGGCACGATCCTCAATCAGATGCGCCGTCTGGGCGACAGCCTTGACTGGAGCCGCCTCTACTTCACGATGGACGAAAAGCTCTCGAAGGTGGTGAAGAAAACCTTCGTGCAGCTTTACCGCGAAGGCCTCATCTACCGCGGCAAGCGTCTCGTCAACTGGGACTCCAAGCTGCAGAGCGCGGTGAGCGACCTGGAAGTGGAAAGCGAAGAAGCCGCGGGCCACCTCTGGGAGATCCGCTACCCCGCCGCCGACGGCAGCGAAGGCGTCGTGGTCGCGACGACGCGTCCGGAAACGCTCTTTGGCGACCAGGCGGTCGCCGTGCATCCCGATGACGAGCGCTACAAGCACCTTGTCGGAAAGACGCTGAAGCTTCCGCTCACTGATCGCGAAATTCCCGTCATCGCCGACGAATACGTGGACCGCGAATTCGGCTCGGGCTGCGTGAAGATCACCCCGGCGCACGACTTCAACGACTTTGAAGTCGGCAAGCGCCACAATCTCCCGATGTTGAACATCCTCACGAAGACCGCGACGATGAACGACAACGTGCCCGAAAAGTACCGCGGCATGGATCGCTACGCCTGCCGCAAAGCCTGCGTGGCGGATCTGGAGGCGCAGGGCCTCCTCGTGGGCGTCAAGGACATCAAGCACATGGTGCCGCGCATTCCGCGCACGGGCGAAATCGTGGAGCCGATGCTGTCCGAACAGTGGTACATGGCGATGAGCAAGCCCGCTCCCGAAGGCACCCTCTACCCCGGAAAGTCCATCGGCGAAGTGGGTCTTGAAGCCGTCACCTCGGGCGAAGTGAACATCTTCCCCAAGGAGTGGCAGGGCGTCTACCGCCAGTGGCTCGAGAACATTCAGGACTGGTGCATCAGCCGCCAACTCTGGTGGGGCCATCAGATTCCGGCCTGGTACGACGAAAAGGGCAACGTCTACGTCGCTGAAACCGAAGAAGAGGCTCAGGCGCTGGCGGGCGCAGGCGTCGCGCTCACGCGCGACGAAGACGTGCTTGACACGTGGTTCAGCTCCGCGCTCGTTCCGTTCTCCACCTTGGGGTGGCCCGCCCCCGAAGGCGACGACAAGTCGGCCTACGACCTCTACCTTCCCTCCACCGTGCTCGTCACGGGCTACGACATCATCTTCTTCTGGGTCGCCCGCATGGTGATGATGACGAAGCACTTCACGGGCCGCGCTCCCTTCAAGAACGTGTACATCCACGGTCTCGTGCGCGACGCCGAAGGCAAGAAGATGAGCAAGAGCGAAGGCAACACGCTCGACCCGCTGGACCTCATCAGCGGCATCGATCTTGAGAGCCTCATCAAGAAGAACACCCGCGGCCTGCGCCAGCCCGAAAAGGCCCCGAAGGTCGAGAAGATGCTCCGCAAGCGCTACCCCAACGGCATCGACGCCTACGGCGCCGATGCGCTGCGATTCACGATGGCGGCCTACGCCACGCTGGGCCGCAACGTGAACTTTGACATCAAGCGCTGCGAGGGCTATCGCAACTTCTGCAACAAGCTCTGGAACGCCACGCGCTTCACGCTGATGAACATTGAAGGCAAGGACTGCGGCACGGGAGTCGACGCCGGCAAGCCCATGACCTTCTCCTTTGTGGACGCCTGGATTCAGTCCGAATTGCAGCGCACTTTGAAGGCCGTGCAACAGGCCTTTGCCGAGTACCGTCTCGACAACGCCGCCAACGCCATCTACAGCTTCGTGTGGAATGAGTTCTGCGACTGGTATCTGGAACTTTCCAAGGTGCAGCTCGCGAGCGCCGACGAAGCCGTCCAGCGCGGCACGCGCCACACGCTTGCGACCGTCTTGGAAGCGACGCTTCGCATGGCGCACCCCATCATCCCCTTCATCACAGAAGAACTGTGGCAGAAGGTGAGCGTCTGCGCCGGCACCCGTCGCGCCGACGAGGAGACGAGCGTCATGATCGCCGCCTATCCGAAGGCGGAGGACTTTGCCGCAAACGCTGACGCCGACGGCAAGATGGCGCTCTTGAAGTCGATGATCGACGCCGTGCGCAATCTGCGAGGCGAAATGCAGCTCGCGCCCTCCGTTCGCGTGCCGCTGCAGGTGGAAGGGGATGCCGCCGTCACAACGGCCGTCGCCGCCTACCTCACGTCGCTTGCGCGCCTCTCCGGGGTCGAATCCGTCGCCGACATCAACGCGGTGAACGAAGGCGCGATCGCTCCGGTGGCGATTGTGGGCGACTTCAAGCTGATGCTCAAGGTCGAAATCGACATCGCCGCCGAACGCGAGCGCCTTACGAAGGAAGTGGCGCGTCTCGGGGGTGAAATCAAGAAGTGCAACGGCAAGCTCTCGAACGCCTCCTTCGTGGAGCGTGCGCCCGCCGCTGTCGTAGATCAGGAAAAGAAGCGTCTCGCGGACTTCTCCGCCACGCTCGAGAAGGTGGCGGCGCAGCTTGCACGCCTTCCCAAGGCCTGATCCCGCTTTAACCTAGCGAAAAAAACGCCGCTGGTTCCCTCAAAGGCCAGCAGCGTTTTTTCGCTGCGTGAAGCGCTCAGGCAGCAGCCTTCTCCTCCGGACGCCACGCCTTGCAGACGTCCACCCATCCCAAAGGCTTCGCGACCGCCTCCATCTCCGCCACACTGACAGCTCCCGACGACTAAAGTCGCGGGGTTCCGAGTTACTTCAGAGCTTCTG
>CAVJBF010000003.1:0-109712 GCA_963647785.1 Acutalibacteraceae bacterium | reverse complement strand
AGATTCAATCGTCAGTACCCACGCTTATCGGTTCGTCTGTTCAAATTTTTAAAGAGCGTTGCCGCTGTTTCGCGACAAGGATCGGCATCATACAGAGGTCAGATCCGTTTTGCAAGTCTCGAAGTGAACTTTCTCTCTTTCACCCTCAGAAGCGTTGCTTTCGCGCCACCTCATCGAGAACCTGCTTTCTTTTCTTCGTCGCCAGGAAGCGGCGAAGGGGGCGCATTATGGGCGCCCCAAAAGGCGATGTCAAGTCGGTTGTGCATCTTTTCCATTCAACTGACGACAGTCCCATGAAATCACGAAAAACTTTTTCCAACACCGTCCTGCTCAGACGTAATTTTTCCAGCGGACTGCTTCTAAAGTTTGCAGAAAATGAACAAAAGCGGCCGGCACCTTACATTTGGTTTCGTTCACTCACAGCGCGTTTCAGCAAACCCCGCCCCGCCCCTCTAAATTACGGCCTTGAGGAAAGCGACAGCTTCGGCGAACGCCTTTCTCTCAGAGTGATTCTCCTTTGGTTACCTTTGGGCAGAGGTCTTCTTGCAGGACTTCTGCCATTTTTTTGTGCAGCGCGGCCGGACGGCCTACACTGCCGCCAACCTGACAACCTTTCCCTGGAGGGATTCCGACGTGAACCATCTTTCCCGCTTTTGCTCGACCGCTGCGGCCGTCGCCGTCCTCGCCCTCGCCGGCTGCGGAACCTCTTCCACCACGGGCAGCGCTGCCCAAGAAAAGGCCGAATCCGCCAGCCTTCAGCTCAACAACACGAGCTGGATGATGAAGCTGCCCAAAAACTCGCAGTGCGAAGTGCCGCCCATGATCGAGTTTTCCGACAACCGCGCCTCAGGCGATCTCGGCTGCAACCGCTTTGACAGCGTCGTAAAGATTGACGGCAGCCGCATTACATTTGACCAGGTGGCCGTCACAATGAAGATGTGCGCCCCGCAGTACATGACGCTCGAAAACGAGATGCTCAACGTGATCAACAACGCCCGCTCCGCCCGGCAGACAAAGGAGGCGCTCACCTTCTTTGACGCGGACGGCAAGGAGCTTCTGACGCTCGTTCCCGAGGTGGCCGGCGCCTGCGACTAGCTCGCTGTCGCCCAGCAAAAAGCGCAGTCCCCCAAAGAAAGGAGCTGCGCTTTTTTCTTGCCTCAAAAATGACGATAGCTTACTTGTAGAGCTGAGACACTTCGTCGCGGCAGAAGACTTCCTGCTGCTCGATGAGCTTGCGCAGTTCCTTGTTGCCCATGAACTGCATGGACAGGCCCGCCTTCTTGTGCTGCTCGATCGTCTGCGGATCCTCCATCGTCTTCTTGAAGGCGTTCACGTAGAAGTCAATCACGTCCTGCGGGGTGCCCGCAGGCGCCACCAGCGCACGAGCAGAGCCGTACCAGTTGGGGTAGTAGCCCAGTTCGCCCAGCGTGGGAACGTCCGGGTACTCAGCGAGGCGCTTCGAATCAAAGGCGCCCAGAATGCGAAGCTCCGGCTTGTCGCCCGAGACGAGCTTCGCAACGTCCGCCACCTTGGCGCAGGTGAACTGCACTTCGCCCTGACGCAGGGCGAGCAGCTGGTCAGCCGTGCCGCCATAAGGAATGGCCTTGTACTTGAAGCCGGCGGACTTCGCAAAAAGCTGCGCAGCGGTGTGGTTCGAAGCCTTCATGCCGTTTGTGGAGGCGCGCATGTTGGACTTTGCCTTTGCAGCGGAGACGAGCTCCTTCAGCGTCTTGTAGGGGCTGTCGGCGCGCACGACCACGACGGACGTTTCAATGAGGTGGTTCACAATCGGAACGATCTTTGCCGTCGTGAAGGGGGCGCCCGGCTGCGTCGCCAGCGTCGTGAAGGTCGGCAGATTGATGAATCCGATCGTCTGCCCGTTGGGCTTGGCGTTCACGAGCTGCGTCCAGCCGATCTTGCCGTCAGCGCCCGGCAGGTTGTTGATGATCAGCGTGCGGCCCACGTACTTCTCGGCTTCAAGCGCAAGAAGTCGAGCGCCCGTGTCCGTGCCGGAGCCGGCCTTGTAGGCCACGATCACGTTCACATCCCCCGTGGGCTGCCAGGCGGCAGCAGCGAGCGGAAGAGCCATAACAGCCGCCGTCACCAGCGACAAGAGTTTCTTATTCATGGTTTAACCACCTTTTTTAAAAGCGCGCCGCCCGCTAGGGAACGTGCAGCGGCGCACGCAAAAAATCAAGCCTTCACATCGCCCGCGATCTTCTTCTCCCACTTCTCCATCAAGATCGGCGAGAGAATGCCCAGCACGCAAAGCGCAATCATGATCCAGCAAATGGGCGTCGAGAAAAGCACCGACCAGTCGCCGTCAGAGAGCATCAGCGAGCGGCGCAGGCCGTTTTCGCCGATGGGCCCCAGAATAAGCCCCAGCACCACCGCGGCGGCGTTGAGCCCGAACTTGCGGATGAGGTAGCCGATCACGCCGAAGATGAACATGATCACCACTTCCACGAAGTTGTTGTGAATGGCGTAGGAGCCTACGACGCAAAGAATGAAGATCGAGGGAATCAGGATGGCGTCCGAGAGGCGCGCAATCTGCGCAAAGCCTCGGCACCCCAAAAGCCCGATCCCCAGCATGAAGAACTGCACAAGCACGAAGCCCGCAAAGAACGTGTAGGTCATGCCCGCGTAGGTCGAAAAGAGCTCCGGCCCCGGCTGCAGGCCGTGGATGATGAGGCCGCCCATCAGCACCGCAGTCACGCTTTCGCCCGGGATGCCCAGCGTGAGCGTCGGGATGAGCGAGCCGCCCGTCACAGCGTTGTTCGCCGCTTCCGACCCCGCCACGCCTTCAATCGCGCCGTGACCGAAGTCCTCCTTGTGCTTGCTGAAGCGCCGCGCCTCGTTGTAGCCCATGAAGCAGGCGATCGAAGCGCCCGCCCCCGGCAGAATGCCCACGACATTGCCGATGATCCAGCTGCGGATGATGGTGGGCGTCGTGAGCTTCACGTCTTCCTTCGAGAGCCCCAGACGGTCAAACTTCGCCGCACGGCTGCGCTGCTTGATCTTGCTTTCCGCGAGGATCAGCACCTGCGACATCGAGAAGAGTCCGATCAGGGCGCAGGTCACATTGATGCCGTTGTAAAGCGTCGCCTGACCGAACATGAAGCGCTCAACGCCTTCCATCGGATCCATGCCAATTGTGGAAAGCAAGAGCCCCAGCACGCCCGAAATGAGCCCCTTCAAAAGGGACTTCGAAGAAACGCCTGCAATCACCGTAAGGCCGAAGATCGAGAGCCAGAAGTATTCCGGGCTCTTGAACTGCATGGCAAGCTCAGCGAGAACGGGCGAGAGGAAGTAAAGCGACAAGCAGCTCAAGAGCCCGCCCGCAAAGGACGCAAAGCACGCTATCGAGAGCGCTCGCGCGGCCTGCCCCTTGAGGGTGAGCTGATAGCCCTCGATCGCCGTTGCCGCCGACGCGGGCGTCCCCGGCGTGTGAATCAAGATGGCGCTGATCGAGCCGCCGAAGATGGCGCCGCAGTAGATGCCGCCCAGCACAATGAGCCCGGTGGCCGGATCCATCCCGAACGTCACGGGCAGCAAAAGCGCCACGCCCATCGCGGCCGACAGCCCCGGCAAGCACCCGATCGTAATGCCCAGCGCCGTCGAAACGCACATCGCGATCAAATTGATCGGCGTCAGCGCATTCACGAAGCCCGCGCCCATCAAACCCAAGGTTTCCAACATGCTGCACCCCCGTCAGGAAAAGAGAACGCCCGCCGGAAGGGGCACTTTGAGAAAGAGCGTGAAGACGGCGTACACGAGCGCCACGAGCGCCACGAGCGTGATGAGGATCCAGCGCGCCGGCACCTTGAAAAAGAGGAGCGACCCCACAAGATAGATGGCGCTCGCGGCGTAGTAGCCCGCAGCGTACATCAAAACGAGAAAAAGAAGGCAGCCTGCCACCACAAAGGCAAACTGCCGCCAGATCATGCCGCTGAAAATTTCGGGAAAGTCATTCTTCGTCGAGAGAGTCCCCGACGCCCAGGCCTTCGCCAGCTGCTGCACCAGAAAGAGCGTGTTAAGAAGCGTCATGCCGATGATGAGTCCCAGAGGATACGTCTGCGCCTCCTCCGGCAATTCAAGGGCCATCACAAAAAAAGCCAGTGCGACAAGGTATATCACACCGACAACACAGATATCCGATCGTTTCATAGCGGTCTTTTTTGAGGGAGAGGCGCGGTCTCCAGCGAGGAGTCCGCCCGTCAGATTCAGGCAGGGAGACGGCGCAGCCGCCTCCCAGATGCCGCGGCATTGTAACGCTTCCTTACAGCGTTCCTCTTAGACCATGGGAGGTTGCCCGCCTCAGTGCGCCGCCTCCCAGTTGTCCGCCACGCCCACTTCGGCAATGAGGGGCACCGAGAGCGTCGCCACGCCTGACATGAGTTGTGGGACCTTTTCCTTGACGAGCGGGACTTCCGCCTCAGGCACTTCCAAAATGAGCTCGTCGTGCACCTGCAGCACGAGCCGGCTCTGCAGCTTCTCGCGCTCGAGCCAGTCCGCCACCGCCATCATCGCCATCTTGATCAGGTCGGCGGCCGTCCCTTGCATCGGCGCATTGATCGCCGCACGCTCGGCGGCCGCCCGAATGTTGGAGCGGGAGCTTCGGATGTCCGGGAGCTGCAGCCGGCGCCCGAAGGCCGTCTCCACATAGCCCGCGGCCTGCGCCTTGAGCCGCGTCGACTCCATGTACTTCGCCACCTTGGGGTAGCGCGCAAAGTACTGTTCAATGTAATTGGCGGCGACCTTGCGATCGATCCCCAAGTTCTGTGCGAGGCCGTAGGCGCTCATGCCGTAGATGAGGCCGAAGTTGATGACTTTGGCCATGCGGCGCTCGTCGGGCGTCACCGCCTCCGGTTCAATTCCCAGCACCTCGGCGGCAGTCGCGCGGTGAATGTCGCGTCCCTCGCGGAAAGCCTTCAAAAGGCCCTCATCTGCCGAGATGTGCGCCATGATGCGAAGCTCGATCTGAGAGTAGTCCGCCGAGAGGATCTTGCAGCCCGCGGGAGCGATGAACGCCTCGCGGATCTTTCGCCCCTCGCTCGTTCGCACCGGAATGTTCTGCAGGTTGGGGTCCGAGCTTGCGAGGCGCCCCGTCACAGCCGTCGCCTGTCCAAACGTCGAGTGCACGCGGTGCTCAGCGTCCGCCAGAAGCGGCAGCTTGTCAGTGTAGGTGCCCTTTAATTTTGCAAGGCGCCGGTAGTCAAGGATGAGCTTTGGCAAGGGATAGTCAAGCGCGAGCTCCGTCAAGACCTCCTCGTCCGTCGAAGGCGAGCCGCTCGCGGTCTTCTTTTTCACCGGAAGCCCCAGCTTTTCAAAGAGAATGCGCGAAAGCTGCTTGGGACTTGCCGGGTTGAACTTTTCACCAGCCGCCGCCTCAATGGCGCCTTCAATGCGCTTGATTTCGGCGCCCATCTCCGCGCTCAGAGCCGCCAGACGCGCGGTGTCAACCAGCACGCCGGTGCGCTCCATTTGCGCGAGAACGCGGCTTACCGGAAGCTCCACCATCTCATAAATGCGCGTCAATCCCGCATCCGCCGCAATGCGCTCGCGCATGACGCAGCCCGCCGTGCGCACGAGAGCCGCCGCGAGCGTCAGCGCCGGCGCCGCCTCCTCCACAGGAATCTGCGCCGCCTTCTTTTTCTGAACGCCCTTGCCCAAAAGCGACTCCGCCGTGGGAGCCGCCGTCGCGCAGCAGCGCGCAGAGATCGCCGCCAGATCGTGCTTCAAATGGGCTTCCAGCACATAGCTCATCAGCATCGTGTCGTCGGCCGCACCAAGCGTGAGTCCTATATTCGCAAGAAGATGCCGCGCCGCCTTGGCGTCGTGCACCACCTTGGGCGCATCGGACGCAAGCCACAACGAAAGCGCCGACGTCACCGCCGCCTCAGGCGCGTTGTCGCCTTCTTCATGCGCAAGCGGCACGTACCAGCGATCCAGGGGAGAGAGCGCCAGCGCAATGCCGGCGGGCTTTTCCACGAGGGCCGATTCGCCGTCCGAAAAAAGTGCAAGCGCCACAGGCGGCATGTCGGCCGTGCGGGCGGCGAGCTTTTCAGAGAGCGCCGCAAGATCAGCGGCCGTCGCAGCCGTCACAAAGTCGCCGGGCGCCGCCGCCAGCGGTTCGGAAACCTCCGGCGCTGCGCCAAAGAGGTCGCCCTGAAGCGTGTCGGCGGCAGGCGCGGCGGCTGCTTTCTCCGACTTCCGGCGCCCCAGCGCCGAGCGCAGCTCCCAGTGTTCATAGAAAGCCGCCAGCTTTTCCGCGTCCGCCGCCTTCAAAACGAAGTCCGTCACTTCGCCCGGCACCGGCGCTTTGAGGTTGATGGTCACGAGCTTCTGCGACGTCGGCAGAAACGCCATGCCCTCGCGCAAGTATTCGCCCAGCTTTCCCGTCACGTCGCCCGCGTGGGCCACCAGATTCTCGATCGAGCCGTACTGCGCAATCCACTTCGCGGCCGTCACCTTGCCGCACTTTGTGATGCCCGGCACGTTGTCCACCTTGTCGCCCATGAGCGCGAGGTAGTCAATGATTTCTGAAGGCTTGACGCCGTACTTCTCCTCCACCTTCTTTGCGTCAAGGATCTCTCGCGTCATGGTGTTCACAAGCTTCACCTGGTCGTTCACAACCTGCGCCAAGTCCTTGTCCCCCGTCGCGATGAAGACTTCCCAGCCCAGGGCCTCGCCCTTTTTGGCCAAGGTCGCCAGCACATCATCCGCCTCCACGCCCGAAATCTGCAGGAGGGGCCAGCCTTCTAGCCTCACCATCTCCATAATGGGCTCAATCTGGCTGCGGAGCTCCTCGGGCATCGGCGGACGGTTCGCCTTGTACTCCGGATACATTTCGTGCCGGAAGTTCTTCCCCGGCGCGTCAAAGACGCAGACCGCGTAGTCAGGCGCAATCAGGGTCTTCACGTTTTTCAACATTCCGTGAAAGCCCTTCACAGCGCCCGAAGGCTCGCCGCGGCTCGTCGTGAGGGGCGGAAGCGCATGAAAGGCGCGAAAAAGGTAGTTGGAACCGTCAACCAAAAGAAGCCGTGGCATGGTGAGCAAACCTGTCAGTAAGGAATTGGCCGCACTTTAGCCGTTTTTGCGACAGGCCGAGGGCACCCGTCACGGATTTTCACAACGCGGCGCCGCCCGTTCTCGCCGCGTCAGGGCATAATCGGCTTATCGATATTTCAACGGCCGCGAGCCCCTCATAAAATGAAAAAACAACTGCTCCTTTCGCTTCTCTTGATTGCCACGACCACGCTGGCCGCCCCGGTTGCACCGCCCCCCGATTACACGGGTCGCGCCGAGCTCCCGGCGCAAGCCGACCGCGTAGCGCCCGCCGCCAAGCCGAGCGACGATCCCGAGCGCCTTGAGCCCAGCGAAGACGACATGCGCCGGGCCCGCGCCCGCCTGCGTCACGCCGAAGAAACGCGCCACGCGCAGCCCGAACCGTACGTGAGCCGCTATGGCACCCGCATCGAAGAACATCACGACCAGAACAACCGCTTGACTGAAGTGCGCGTGACGCCGGGGCAGACGGAAATTCCATACACGATGAAAAACCGCAGCGAGAAGCCGATCGACAACCGTCCGGGCGCGGACTCCCGCTCAACGCTGGACACCCCGAAGTTCATTCAGTTTGGCTGGTAATCTCGCCATGGCAGTCTTTACCAACGTCACGGAAGACAAAGCGCGCGAGCTCCTCGCGCGCTTTTCAATCGGCGGCTTCGTCGCCTTGAAGCCCATTTCAAGCGGCATTGAGAACACCAACTACTTTCTCACCACGACGAAGGGCGAGTGGGTGCTCACGCTCTTTGAGCGCTTGAAGCCCGAGGAGCTTCCCTTTTATCTGGAACTCTGCGAGCATCTTTTGAAAAAAGGCTGCCGTGTCGCCGCCCCCGTGCGCACGAAGGACAACACCCTCTGGACGCTCGTCCACGGCAAGCCCGCCTCGATCGCCAACCGCCTCGTCGGCACCTCGGAGCGACACATGGGAAAAGCCGAGTGCCGCTCCATGGGCGAACTGCTCGCGCAGATGCACCTGGCCGCCCGGGACTTTCCGCGGTTTCAAGAAAACCTCCGGGGGCTTTCCTGGTGGAAGACGACCGTGCCGGGCCTGGAGCCCAGCCTTCCCAAAGCGCTCTTTGAAGATCTCACGAGCGAAGTCGCCTTCTTTGACGACGTCTCGCAGCGCGCTCCGTGGAAGGACCTCCCCTTGATCGCCTGCCACTGCGACCTCTTTCGCGACAACACGCTGATCGAAAATGCCGGCCGCCCCGACGCTCGGGTCGCCGGGGTCTTTGACTTCTATTTTGCGGGATGCATGCCGCGCCTCTACGACCTCGCCGTCGTCGTGAACGACTGGTGCGTGGACGATGCGACGGGCGCCCTGAAGCCCGAGCTCGTGAAGGTCCTCATGGACGCCTACCACGCCGCAGCGCCTCTTACAGCCGACGAAAAGAGCCTCTGGCGCACGGCCCTCCGGGCTGGCGCGACACGCTTTTGGATCAGCCGCTTGAACGACTTCTACAAGCCGCGCGAAGCAAGCCTCTTGACGCCGCACGATCCCACGCATTTTGAGCGCGTGCTGCACGACCGCCGCACCTGCTCGCTCTACTGGCCTCACTGATCCCACTTTCTGCATGACTAACAACGACACCAGCGGACGCCTCGGCGTCCTCGCGGGCTTTGCGTGGTTGAAGACGGCGCTTGCCGCCTGCCGGCGCGAGCCCTTTGCGCTCGCCGTGATCGCGATCTTCTACCTTTCGATGATGGGGATTCTGTCCATTCTTCCCCTGTTGGGCAGCCTCGCCGCCTCGCTTTTCATGCCCTTTGGCACGGTGCTTTTGGGCCGCGGCGTCCGCGAGACGCTCGCCGGGCGAAAGCCGGGGCTTTTCCTCCTGAAAGCCCTCTGGACTGAGCGGCGGCTGCGGGGCGTGCTTCTGCAGGTGGGGCTCGTGTTCGCTGTGGGACTTTCCACCGTGAACCTCGTCTTTGACCTTCTTGCCGCAAGCTCGATCGCGCAGTGGGGGACGCTTGAAAACGGACGGCTGGACTGGTCCACCGTCTCCGCGAACATCCCCTGGGCCGCCATTGCGGCAAGCCTTGCCATTTATCTGCCGGTCCTCGCCGCCACGTGGTTTGCGCCGCTTCTTGTGAGTGAAAAAGGCATGGCCTGCGGCAAGGCCCTCTTTTATTCCTTCTTCGGCTGCCTGCGCTCGCTCCCTGCCATCCTCGTGCTGGGCGTGATCGTCACGGCCGCTGTCGCCGCGGGCGCCGTCCTGCTTTCGTCCCTCATCGCGGCCCTCGGACTTGCCGGCAGCGAAATGCTCCTCATCACGCCCTTCGCCTTTGCGACTTCCACCGTGCTCTACGCCATCTACTGGCCGATGTACCAGTCGCTCTTTGGCAGCGCCGGCTGCTAAAAGCCGTCCAAGAAAACGCCGCCCTGGCTTTTGACAGCCGAAGCGGCGTTTTTGCGTGCTGTTAGCGGCAATTGTCGCAAACTTTAACTAAAGCGCAAGATCCAGCAGTGATTTTGGCTTGTAGCCCAGGGTCTGAATACACACCGGCTCATCCCCTGCCTTGAGCCCCAGCGTATTTCGCACACGCTCGGGATCAAACGTCATCCGAACGAGACAGTTGATGTTCAAGGCCGCCGCAGCAAGATACACCGCCTGCACCTTGACGCCCACGTCAAGAATCTTCGCTCGGTCGATGACACGCTCGGCCTCCGCCTCCAAGGTCGGACGCTCGACGTACTTCAGCATCTTCTTTGCGAGATCCGTCACGATGCCTGACGTGCGCTCGGCGGAAACGACGTACACCAAGTGCACCGGCGCCTTCTTCACCAAAGGCTGCAGAAGCGTGAAGTCCCCGCGCCAGTCCTGATCCTTCACAACGGACAAGGCGCCTTCCTTCGCGTGCCAGAGCCAGACGGCGTTCGCCTTCACAACATAGATGTCGATCTCCTGCCAGTTCATCGCAGAAGGCGTCGTGCGGCGGCCGTCGCGGCGCGTGATGCCGTCCGCCGCCCAAAGCAGCGTCGCAAGATCCTCGTCACAGATCGGGTCTTCGGAAAAGTCCCTCGACGTGCGGCGCTTTTTCAAGGCGTCGGTAAGCGACATCGCCATCGGCGAAGGCTCGGAGAGCTGGCGCATCGGCGGCTTGGGCGCCGCCTTCTTTTTCAAAACCGCCATGGCGGGCCTCAGGCGAGGTTCCCGACAGTGACGCAGAGCACCGGCACCTTTGCAGCGCCGTCATCGCCCAGCGCCGCCGTCATCTTCGCCGCGTCAAAAGAACCGCGGATGACGGAGCCCAGTCCCGCGGCCTGCGCCGCAAGCTGCACCGCCATCGCCATGCAGCCCGCATCCGTCGGGAAGTAGGATTCGATCCCTTCCCCCTTTTGCTTGTCCGCCACAAGGAGAATCGTCACCGCCGCTTTCGCGACGAAGTCCTGCCCCAGCGTGGAGTCGGCGCGCTTGTCGCCTGCGGCGACGCAGACGAGGCGATTTTGCGCCGCTTCATAGCGCCAAACCCCGTTCTCATCAATCACATAGGGATCCAGCGCCGCGCGATGCATCGTGGAAGGCGTGGTGCGGCTGCCATCTTCAGCCGTGATGCCTGCGGCCGCCCAAAGCACATAGGCAAGTTTTGCGTCATCCAAGGGCGTCTCCGCGTAGTCTCGCACAGAGCGGCGCTTCGCGAGCGCCTCCGTAAGCGTCACGGGCACGGCCGCGGGCTGAGGCAGCGCGCGCACGGCGCCGACAGTGAACTGAGTCATGGTGTTCTCCTGAAAAGAATTTTGACAGTGCGTCGATTCTAGCGAAGCGATTTACCGCTGCCAGCCGGCTCTGTCACCGATTGTGACCGTCGCAACGCGCATCGCGCCGCAAGGTTTGCGTCTAGACTCTTTTGCCAACGCTCTTTTCAAGGACGCCAGCCATGACGCCACTCATTTCACACAAAGCCCTCGTGCAAGAACTATCGTCCCCGGGACTTGTGCTCCTTGACGTGCGAGCGAGCCTCGACGATCCCGCGGCAGGCCTTGCGGCTTATCGTGCAGGCCACCTCCCCGGCGCCCGCTTCATCCACTTTGACTGCACGGTCTGCGACCGCCCGAACGCCGGCTCCGGCCGGCATCCGCTCGCCGATCCCGCTCGATTTGTCTCAGCCCTCGCCCAACTCGGCGTTAAACGAGATTCCGCCCTGGTGGTCTACGACGGCGGGACGCTCTCCTTTGCGGGGCGCCTCTGGCTGCAGCTGCGGCTTGTTGGCTGGAAGAACGTCCGTGTGCTTGACGGCGGCTTCTCCGTCTGGTCTTCGCTCGGTCTTCCCGTCACTCAAGCCTGGCCGCACGAGGCGCAGCCGGGCGAGCTCTCGGCGGGCGCTCCGTTGGAGCGAGTCTGGTCCGTGGAAGAAATTGAAGCGCTCGTGACGCACCCCGACGGCATGCACACGCTCCTTGACGCTCGGTCCCGGACGCGCTACTTGGGCGAACTCGTCACGCTCGATCCAGTGGCGGGCCATATTCCCGGCGCCCGGTCGCTGCCGGGCGAGGAAATGATCGGCCCCGACGGCCGCATGAAATCCGCCGAAGCGATTCGCGCCTTGTTTGAAGCCAAGCTCGCAGGCCGTCCCGCCGCGGGCGTCATTCACACCTGCGGCTCGGGCGTGCGGGCCTGCACCAATCTCCTCGCAGCCCGCACGGCAGGACTTCCTGACGCCGGCATCTATGTCGGGAGCTTCTCACAGTGGATCAGCGATCCGAGGCGTCCTGTGTCAACCGCCGACGAAAGTTAGAAGAACTCGTCGTCATCCACACGATCGGAGTCAAACGCCGACTCGCGCCACCCGGCTCGCGCATAAGCCTCATGGAGCACCTCGGCCCCAAAGGCCTGATAGGCCGCGGGGTCTGAGAGCGTGCGGCGCCAGATCTTCCCCCCGGCCATGCCGTTTAAAAGCCCCAGCATGTGGCGCGCCGTGCCGCGCAAGACGTGCGGATCCGCGGGATAGCGCTCCTTCAAATAGTCCGTCATGCGGTCCACCACCGCCGCGCGAGTCACGGGCTCCGCGTCCTTCACGCCGTAAAGCCTCGCGTCCACGTCCGTCAACAGCCACGGATTCTTGTAGGCGGCGCGCCCCACCATGACGCCGTCCACTTCTTTCAGAAGCTCCTCGGCAAGATCGAGCGTCTCAATGCCACCATTGATGCAGATGACTGCGTCCGGAAAATCCTTCTTCAGCCGCCCGGCGTATTCGCGCTTCAAAGGCGGCACCTCTCGGTTTTCTTTGGGCGAAAGCCCTTTCAACCACGCCGAGCGCGTGTGCACGATGAACGTGCGGCAGCCCGCTTCATAAAGCGTTCCCACAAAATCTCGCACAAAGCCGTAGTCATCCCGGCCGTCTACGCCAATGCGATGCTTGATGGTGACATCGATGTCCACGGCGTCCCGCATCGCCTTGAAGCAGTCGGCGACGAGCCGGGGCTCGAGCATCAGACAGGCGCCGAAGCTGCCCCGCTGCACGCGTTCCGAGGGGCAGCCGCAGTTGAGGTTCACTTCGTCATAGCCGCGCTCAGCGACCCACTTGGCGGCCAGGGCGAGCTCCGCGGGGTCGCTCCCCCCCAGCTGGCAGGCAACCGGATGCTCGCACCCGCTGAAGTCAAGAAGCCGATCGCGGTTGCCGTGCACAAGCGCGGGCGACGTGATCATCTCCGTATAAAGCCGCGCCTTCGCCGAGAGCGCCCGGTGAAACACCCGGCAGTGCGAATCCGTCCAATCGAGCATCGGCGCCACGCAAAAACGCCAGCGGGTGTCTTTTTCCATGCTTGTCCTCAGTTCTTCATTCGGTAGCGCAGCCACACCGCGTCTTCAGCCATGGGCTGCGCAGAAATCAATTGCAAATGGTAGGGCTCGGCGTGATCGTCCGCCACACCCTCAAACGCCGTCACAAAGCGGCTGCGGCCGTCGATCCCGGCGCCGTAGATCATGCTCACTTCGTCCAGAAGCCCCGCTTTCAAAAAGCTGCCGTTGAGCCTTCCGCCGCCGGCGACGGCGATGCGCTTTGCGCCAAATTCCCGCACGAGCACGTCGATTGCTTTCGCCAGATCAATCGCCTTGTCCCCCGCAACGATGTAGGAGACGCCCGCCTCGCGCAAATACGCGAGATAACCTGGCGTCGCCTGCCGGCTCACGAGGCAAATGCGCTCGGCGCCTGTGCCTTCGGGCCAGAGGAGCGTGCCGCGAGTATCGGTCACGACCTGCCAGACTTTGGCGTCTCCTGCCTTCCAGAAAGACTCCTCCGCCACAGGTTCAGGACTTGCTTCCGAAAAGACGCCGGGCGCGGCGCAATGCATCGCCGCTGTCGTCTTTCCTTCAAACATCGTGTCGCACTTAAGAAGCTCAAGCGCCTCGTAATAGGCCTTGCTTCCCAAGAATTCCGTCATCGCGCAGTCGATGCGACCGTCAAGGCTCGCCATCATGTGGCACACGACAAAAGGCTTCGTCATTTCCATCTCCAAAAAAACGCCGCCCGCAGGCGGCTTGCACTCTTTTTGAAGTCTAGGCGCGCTTTCATCGCCTTAAGGCGCCTCCTCTCCGTTTTTCGGAGAATCCGACACACTTCGGACACGATTGGACTGCCAAGCTACTTTTCCTTCACATCGCCGTCGACGTACACCCAGCGGCCGCCCCGCTTTTCAAAGCGAGAGAGCTCGTGCATCCGAAAGGCGCCCGTCGGAAGCCTTCCGCGCGCCACAAACTCCACCGTGCCGTGCGTCTCGTCCTGCAAAGCCGTTGACAGCACCTTGAGTCCGAGCCACTTGATGTCCGAGGCGGCGACTTCATCCAAATCTGCCGGCGCCGTCTCCTCAGCCCACGTGTGCTTCACCCAGCCCGCGTCCCGCATCGCATAGGCGCTGTAGCGGCTTCGCATCAGCTCCTCGGGCGTCGCAGGCTCGGCTGCGCCCGACAAAAAACGCCCGCAGCATGCCGCAAACGGCTTTTCAGAGCCGCACGGGCAGAGGACTGCGGGCGCTTTGCGCTTCATTTTTGACGAAGCTCTCGACGCTTAGAGCGTCATTTCATCACGCTCGGCGCGGGAGGCTCGGCGGCGTTCGAATTCCTTCAGCCAGCGCTTGCGCAGGCGGATGGTCTTCGGCGTGATTTCCACGATTTCGTCGTCGTTGATGAATTCAACCGCGCTTTCCAAGGTGAGCTGCACCGGGGGCACGAGACGGATCGCCTCGTCCGTGCCGGAGGCACGGATGTTGGTGAGCTGCTTGCAGCGGATCGGGTTCACGACGATGTCGTTTTCACGCGAGTGCTCGCCGATGATCATGCCTTCGTAGAGGGCGTCGCCGGGGCTCACGAAGAGGCGGCCGCGCTCCTGAATCTTCCAAAGGGCGTACGCCACGGCGGAGCCGTCATCCTGGCTGATGATGGCGCCCGAGCGGCGTTCGCCCACGTCGCCCTGCTTGATCGGACCGTAGTCGTCAAACACGTGGCTCATGATGCCCGTGCCGCGGCACATCGTCATGAACATCGACTGGAAGCCGATCAGGCCGCGGGCCGGAATGCGGTACTCGAGACGCACGCGCCCCTTGCCGTCAGGCTGCATGTCCTGCAGGTCGCCCTTGCGGCGGCCGAGCTCTTCCATCACGGCGCCCTGATGCTCTTCCTCAACGTCCACCGTGAGCAGTTCGTACGGTTCCTGCTTTTCGCCATTCACCATCTTGAGGAGCACGCGGGGACGGCCCACGGCGAGCTCATAGCCTTCGCGGCGCATGTTTTCCAGAAGAATCGTGAGGTGCAGTTCGCCGCGGCCGCAAACTTCCCACACCGTCTCATCGTCCGTGGGACGCAGGCGCATGGCGACGTTCGACTTCAGTTCGCGCTCCAGACGCTCGCGAATCTGGCGGCTCGTCACAAACTTGCCTTCGCGTCCCGCCAGGGGCGACGTGTTCACCATGAAGTTCATGGTGAGGGTCGGCTCGTCCACGGTGAGCATCGGAAGCGCTTCAGGCGACGCGGGATCCGTGATCGTCGTGCCGATGTTGAGCTCTTCAATGCCGTTCACAAGCACGATGTCGCCCGCCTGCGCGAAGTCGACGATCTTGCGGTCCAAGCCCTCAAACTGAAGGATCTGGTTGATCTTCGCCGCCTTCGGCGTGTCGTCCGGACCGTTCATGATCACGACGCTCTGGCCCGCCTTCAACGTGCCGCGGTGCACGCGGCCGATGCCGATCTTGCCCACGTAGCTGTTGTAATCCAAGGAGCAGATCTGCAGCTGCAACGGCGCTTCAGCGTTGTCTTCACGCACCGGGACGTACTTGATCACGGTGTCAAAGACAGCGCGCATGTTGCCGATCTTCTTCAATTCCTCGACGTCGTCGGTGTAGCCCGCGTAGCCTTCGAGAGCGGACGCGTAGATCACCGGGAAGTCGAGCTGGTCCTCGGTGGCCCCGAGCTTGTCAAAGAGGTCGAACGTCTGGTTCACCACCCATTCCGGACGAGCGCCCGGACGGTCCACCTTGTTGATGACGACGATGGGCTTCAAGCCGGCGGCCAGCGCCTTGCGCGTTACAAAACGCGTCTGCGGCATCGGGCCGTCCACCGCGTCCACGAGCAGCAGCACGCCGTCCACCATGGAGAGCACGCGCTCCACTTCGCCGCCAAAGTCCGCGTGCCCCGGGGTGTCGATGATGTTGATGTGCACGCCCTCGTATTCCACGGCGCAGTTCTTCGCGAGAATCGTGATGCCGCGTTCCTTTTCGATGTCGCCGCTGTCCATCACGCGCTCGTCGACCTGCTGATTGCTGCGGAACGTGCCCGCGCACTGCAGGAGCTTGTCAACCATGGTCGTCTTGCCGTGGTCAACGTGAGCAATGATTGCAATATTGCGAATAGCTCTTGTCATTTTAATTTCCTGAAGTTGTCCCGCTTTCAGTCAGGACGGATCATTCTCTAGATTTCGCATGAGCCGCACGGGATGGAGGACGCCTCTTGCGTCCACTTCCACCACGCCCAGCAAATTCTTTTCCGGCCCGTAGGCCCTCGCTTCGCCGCGCACGGAAGACTTCACCGCAAGTCGCTGCCCGTTGCGAAGCCTTGCCGCCTCCTCAGCAGAAAGCGTCACCGCCGGCAGCGACTGCAAGAGGAAGTCCACGCCCTTCAAGCAGGCGCGCTTTTCCTCCGTCGTCTTCGCCTCGGTGTCAATCTCGGCAAACGGCACGGCGTCTTCAATGCGAAGCTCTCCCACCGCCGTTCTCCGAAGCGCCGTCAAGTGCGCGAAGGCTCCCAGCCGCCGGCCGATGTCGTCGGCGAGCACCCGGATGTACGTGCCCTTTGTCACCAGCGCGTCAAGCACCGCCCTCTTCCCGTCAAAGCTCACGAGCCGCAGCTCCTTCACAGTGACGCGGCGGGCCTTGCGCTCCACGCTGACGCCCTTGCGGGCGAGATCATAAAGGTTTTTGCCCTGATGCTTTACGGCGGAGTACATAGGGGGCGTCTGCTCGATCTCCCCGGTGAATTCGGGGATCACGGCTTCCAGCGCCTCGCGCGTCACGACGACGTCGCTCGTCTCGGTCACCGCCCCCTCGGCGTCCATCGTGTCGGTGGCCTCGCCAAAGGTGAGTTCCGCGAGGTAGCGCTTGTCAGCGTGCAGCAAATCAGCCGAGTACTTCGTTGCGTTTCCGAACGCTAGCGGCAGCAGGCCGCTAGCCATCGGATCGAGCGTGCCGGTGTGGCCCGCCTTCTTCGCGTTGATGTGGCGGCGCGTGAGCTGCAAAGCCCAGTTGCTTGACATGCCCTTGGGCTTGTCCAAGAGCATCACGCCGTCAATGTTGTCGCCTTTTGCGCCCATCGCAGCCTACTTTGCGTTTTCTTCCGAACGGCGCGTCGCCTGCATCGCCTCGTCGATCACGCGGTCCATGGCAAAGCCGCGGGCCACGCTTTCGTCCAGAACGAAGTGCAGGGTCGGCACGGTGTGGATGGTGAGCTTCTTGAAGATCAAGTTCCTCAGCATTCCCGCCGCAGCATTCAAGCCCTCGCGGCATGCCGTCTCTTCACAGCCCAGGGCCGTGAAGAAGACTTTGGCGTGCGCGTAGTCGGGCGTGATTTCGCACCCCGTGATCGTGACGAGCCCCACGCGGGGGTCGCGCACGTTCTGAGGGATGAGTTCGGCGAGATCGCGGGCGATCTGGTCCGCGACGCGCAGCGCGCGCCCCGGGCGCTTCGATTTCATGGCCATCGAGTGCTTCCCCTCTTAGAGCGTGCGCGCCACTTCCGTGACTTCGAAGATTTCAAGCTGATCGTTCACCTTGATGTCGTCGTAGCCCTTCAGAGACAAGCCGCATTCGTTGCCGGCCTGCACTTCGCGCACGTCGTCCTTGAAGTGCTTCAAGGACGCAAGCTCGCCCGTCCAGATCACCACGTTGTCGCGCAGCAGGCGCGCGGACGCCGAGCGGCGCACCACGCCTTCCAGAACGCGGCAGCCCGCGATGAGGCCCACCTTCGGCAC
This sequence comes from Acutalibacteraceae bacterium, assembly GCA_963647785.1. Taxonomy (GTDB): domain Bacteria; phylum Pseudomonadota; class Gammaproteobacteria; order Burkholderiales; family Burkholderiaceae_F; genus Duodenibacillus. Next base: position 92,192 of record CAVJBF010000003.1, on the reverse strand, counting down.
GCGGATCGTCTGACGAATTTCCGCCAGACCGATCGCCGTCTCGCGCTTTTCGGGCGAGAGCATGCCGCTCATGGCCGCCTTCACATCGTCCACTGCGTCGTAGATGATGTTGTAGTAGCGGATGTCGATGCCGTCGCGCTCAGCCGCCTTGCGGGCATTGCCGTCAGCGCGCACGTTGAAGCCGATGATGACCGCCTTCGACGCCGCCGCGAGGTTGACGTCGGTTTCGGAGATGCCGCCCACCGCGGAGTGCACGACCTGAACGCGAACTTCTTCGGTGGAGAGCTTCGTCAACGCATGAACGAGCGCTTCCGTCGACCCCTGAACGTCCGCCTTGATGATGAGGGCGAGCGTCTTCACTTCGCCGTTGTTTTCGCCGGAGAAGAGGTTCTCGAGCTTGGCAGCCTGCTGCTTGGCGAGCTTCACGTCGCGGTACTTGCCCTGACGGAAGAGCGCCACTTCACGCGCCTTGCGCTCGTCAGGCACCACGATCAGCTCGTCGCCCGCCGCCGGCACGTCAGAGAGGCCCTGAATCTCAACGGGGATCGAGGGACCGGCCGACGCCACCTGCTTGCCCATTTCGTTCATCATGGCGCGAACGCGGCCGAAGGCCTGGCCCGCGAGAACGATGTCGCCCTTTTTCAAAAGACCCGACTGAATGAGCACGGACGCCACGGGGCCGCGCCCCTTGTCCAAGCGGCTTTCAATCACGAGGCCCTTGGCGCTGCCTTCGGCAGGCGCCTTCAATTCGAGCATCTCCGCCTGCAGCAGCACGTTTTCAAGGAGTTCGTCCACGCCCTGGCCGGTCTTGGCGGACACCGGGCAGAACGGCACGTCTCCACCGTAGTCTTCGGGAAGGACGCCGTTTTGCACGAGCTCGCCCTTCACGCGTTCGGAATTGGCTTCGGGCTTGTCGATCTTGTTGATCGCCACCACCATCGGCACATTCGCCGCCTTGGCGTGCGCAATGGCTTCCTGCGTCTGCGGCATGACGCCGTCGTCAGCGGCCACCACGAGAATCACGATGTCGGTCGCCTGAGCGCCGCGGGCGCGCATGGCCGTGAAGGCTTCATGCCCCGGGGTGTCGAGGAACGTCACGATGCCGCGCGGCGTCTTCACATGGTAGGCGCCGATGTGCTGCGTGATGCCGCCCGCTTCGCCCGCCGCCACCTTGGCGCGGCGGATGTAGTCCAAAAGCGAGGTCTTGCCGTGGTCGACGTGGCCCATGATCGTGACGACCGGAGGACGCGACACGGCCGGGAACTGCTGCGCGCCTTCCTGCAGCTCGCCCAGCAAGGCTTCCGGATCGTCCGCCTTCGCGGCGACCGCCTTGTGGCCCATTTCTTCAACGAGCAGCAGCGCCGTGTCCTGATCGAGCATCTGATTGATGGTGACCATCTGGCCCATCTTCATCAGCACCTTGATCACTTCGGTCGCCTTCACCGCCATCTTGTGCGCAAGGTCGGCCACCGAGATCGTCTCGGGCACGCTCACTTCGCGCACCACGGGTTCGGCAGGCATCTGCTGCGCCGACTGCTCATGGTGCTGGTGGTGCTTGCGGCGGCCGCCCCAGGTTTCCTCTCCCTCGTCGCCGCCGCGGGTCTTCATCTTGCGGCGGTTGTCGCCGTCGTCGCCCCAGCGCTCGCCGCGGCCGTCGCTCTTCTTGCCGTTGCGGCCGCCCTTCTTCGCGTCGCCGCTGCGCTCATTGCCGCCCGAAGCGGGCTTTTGAGCGCTCTTCGCGCCCGTCTTCTGCGCGGGCTTCTTGGCGTCTTTGGCGTCCTTTTTCGCTTCCGCGGGCTTCTGGGCGGGCTTTGCATCTTCCTTGCGGTCGGTCTTGTCGCCGCGATCGACCTTCGCCTTCAGAACGGTCTTGGGCTTGCTCATCATTTCACGGATGGCCGCCGCTTCTTCCATCGCCTTCTTGCGGGCCGCTTCGCGGCGCGCCTGCTCGGCGGCCTTCGCTTCAGCCTCGGCCTTGGCAACCGCGGGATCAATCGCAGGAGCTGCAGCCGCGGGCTTCGCGGCGACAGACTTCACCGCCGCCTTCGCCTTTTCGGCCGCGGCCTTTTCAGCAGCCGCCTTCGCCGCCGCTTCCTGCGCCGCCTTTTCTTCACGGGCCTTCCGCGCCGCTTCTTCCGCGGCCTTCTTCGCCGCTTCTTCCGCCGCACGCTTGGCGGCCGCTTCTTCCGCCGCCTTCTTCGCAGCCGCTTCCGCCGCGGCGCGCTGGGCGGCTTCCGCCGCTTCCTGCTCAGCCTTTGCCTTTGCGGCGGCCGCTGCCGCCGCTTCGTCCTGCGTCGCCGCCTTCGCGGCCATTTCAGCGCGCGCCTTCGCCTCAGCTTCAGCGCGGGCCGCGGCAATCATCCGAGCGCGATCATCGTCACGCTTCACGAAGACGCGCTTGCGGCGCACTTCGACTTCAATCGTGCGGGCTCCGCCCTGACCGTCGCGCTGGCGGATGGTGCTCGTCTCGCGACGCTGCACCGTCACCTTGCCCGCACGCAGGGAGCCGCGCTCCTGACGCATGCTTTCGAGAAGGACGCGCTTGTCCGCCTCGCTCACGCTGTCAGCTTCGCTCGACTTCTCGATGCCGGCGGCCTTGAGCTGCGCAAGCAGGGTCTTGGCGGGAATGCCCATCTCCGCCGCTAATTCATTGACCGTGTTATTCGCCATATGTTCTTCTGCCTTCTTCTTTCGGCGCTTACTGCGCATCCGTCCTGGCCGCGCGGGCCGCCATGATCAAGCGGCTCGCCGCTTCCTTGTCAATCCCCGCCAGCTCCATCAGTTCGCCGTGCTTGCCAAGATTGTCGATTTCTTCTTCGGTCTTCACGCCAGCAGCGATCATCAGCAGTTCGTAGATGTTGAGATCGGCAAGGTCGTCAGCGTTCTTCACGCCGGCGGGGACGAGCTTCAACAGGAGGTCATTGTTCATGCCTTCCAAGTTGACGAGGCTGTCGTCGGCCTGCCGAAGGATCTCCTCGCGCTGCAGGGCTTGCGCAAGCAGCACGTTGCGGGCCTTTTCACGCACAGCGGCGAGCTCGTCTTCCGCAAAGACGCCGAGCGAAGCCACTTCGGCTTCGGGCACGTAGGCAAGCTCTTCGAGGCTGTAGATGCCGCCCTCAAAGAGCGCGCGGGCCTTTTCGTCCTCAAGCCCCAGGTCATTGGTGAATTCAGCGCAGGCCGCTGCCGCCTCTTTTTCGCGCTTCTTATTGGCTTCATCAGCCGTTATGAGGTTGATCTGCCAGCCCGTCAATTCGCTCGCAAGACGCACGTTCTGGCCGCCCTTGCCAATGCTGATGGCGACGTTGTCTTCGTCCACCGTGACGTCCATCGACTTCGCTTCTTCATCGGCCAGAACCTTCGTCACCTTCGCGGGCTTGAGCGCTTCAATGATGTACTGCACGGGATTTTCGTCCCAGCGCACGACGTCGATGTTCTCGCCGGCGAGCTCGTTTTTCACCGCCGTCACGCGGGAGCCGTGGATGCCGATGCAGGTGCCCACGGGATCGATGCGCTTGTCGCGGCTCATGACGGCGATCTTCGCGCGCTGGCCGGGATCGCGGGCGGCGGACTTGATCTCAACCACGCCTTCTTCAATTTCCGGCACTTCGAGTTCAAAGAGCTTTTTAAGGAAGTCGGGGCACGCACGGGAAAGGATCACCTGCTTGCCCTTGGCGCTTTCTTCCACGCGAAGGACGAGCGCACGGACGCGCTCGCCATTGCGAAAGTTTTCGCGCGGAATCATCTCCGAGCGCGGCAGCATGGCGTCGAGACGGCCGATCTCGATGATCGCGCCTTCCTTCATCATGCGCTTCACGGTGCCGTTGACGACTTCTTCATGACGGTCAAGGAACTCGCGAAGGATCTGTTCACGCTCGGCGTCGCGCAGGCGCTGCAGGATGACCTGCTTGGCGTCCTGAGCAAAGCGGCGGCCGGAGGAGTTGATGTTCTCCACGGGCTTTTCAATGTAGTCGCCCACCTTGATGCCGGGGTAGTCTTCTTCAACGTCAGCGAGCATTTCCTGACGATCCGGCTCCTGCAGGCCTTCGTCGCCGCTCACGACGAGCCAGCGGCGGGTCGCCGTCCAGTCGCCCGTGTTCTTATCCACGGACACCACAACGTCGGCGTCTTCACCGGGGAACTGCGCCTTCTTCACCGCGCTCGCGAGCGCGATTTCCAGCACGCCGAACACAGCGGCCTTTTCCACATTTTTTTCATTGGCCAGAACATCGACCATCTCGAGCATGTCGCGGCTCATTATTTCTTCCCTCTAAAGTCAAGCTCAGCAATCAGGTTGGCGCGATCGACGTCGGCCAAGTCAAAGGTCACCACCACGGGCTCTGCGGCGGGGGCCGCCTTCTTCCCAGGCTTTTTGCCGCGCACAGCCTCGCTAGGCGTGCGGGCGATGTGAATTTCTTCAAACGAAAAGCGGATCTGCGCCTCAGGCCCCTCGCCCGTCACTTCGAGCGCGCGGCCGTCCATCTTGCGGCGGCCGGCTTCAGGAAAGCCTTCCGCCTTCAAGGGCTCGTAAAGCTCCACGTGCACGGGGCGCCCGATGAAGCGCTGCCAGTCACGGGCGCGCTTCAAAGGCCGGTCCACGCCGGGGCTGCTCACTTCAAGCCGCTCATAATCCACGCCCTCCACCGTAAAGAGGTGCGTGATCTGGTCGCTCACCATCTCACAATCGTCCACCGTGATGCCGCCTTCCTTCGTGCTGTCAATCGTGACGCGCAGGAGGCCGTGCGGGAGCTTTTCATAATCCACAAACTCAAAACCGAGCCCGGTCACCGTGCTCTCGATGAGTTCGGCAATTTGCGCAGTGCTAGTCGCCATCAGTCCGCTTTTGCGAAAAAACAAAAAAAAATGGGCTTGCAAGCCCATCCCTTTTTCTTCGGAAACATCTCCAAAGAAAACTGACGCGACGCGAACGCCCGCCAGAATGAAGTATGGAGCGGCCGGCGAAAAGTCCGCCGGAGGAGAAATCGGGTTGTCCCGACCCCTCCGTCACCGCAGAAAATCCGCGGCGCCGTTGCAATCCGAAAGCCGTCTCCAAGACAGCTTTCCTCTCACGCGAGCGCCATTATACGGATTTTCGTTTGATTTTCAAGCCTTTTAACAAAAATCAAACGATTTCAAATCAGCGGTTGCGGCCGCCCCGCGAAAAGCGCCGGTTGCCCTTGATGCCGTCACCCCGGCCAAAGTCGCGAGAACCGCGGGCGCCATTGTCCGCAAGCCCTCGGGAATAGACGCGCTGCGCCTGATCAAGCTGGCCGCTCGCGATATAGTTCACCGTGGACGTCATCGGATCGGGAATGCGCTGAAACTCCCGGTCGCCGCGCCCCTTCTTGCCATTCTTTTTGCCGTTCTTGCCGCCGAACTTACCGAACTTCTGTCCGTCGCCCTTGCCGCCCGACTTCTTGCCATGCGGATTCGGCACGGGCGCCGCGGCTTCCAAATCCGCCAACCAGGCGCGCACCCAGTCCGAAGGCAGCTCCTTCGTCTGCCCGCGGTCAAGATCCTTGGGCAGCTGCACTGCCCCGTAGCGCACGCGAATCAAGCGGCTCACCGTGAGCCCCACGGCCGCAAACATGCGGCGCACTTCGCGGTTGCGCCCTTCATTGATTCGCACAAGGTACCAGCGGTTGACGCCTTCACCGCCCTTTTCCTCCACCTTGGAGAAGGCGGCGGGGCCGTCTTCCAACTCCACCCCCGTCGTAAGCGCCTTGAGCCCCTCTTCGGTCATCACGCCCGCGGCGCGCACGGCGTACTCGCGTTCAATCGCGTAACGGGGATGCATCAGGCGGTTCGCAAGCTCCCCGCTCGTCGTAAAGAGCAGGAGTCCCTCGGTGTTGAAGTCAAGGCGCCCCACCGCAATCCAGCGTCCATGGCTCACCTTGGGCAAATGATCAAACACCGTGGGACGGCCTTCCGGATCATCCATGCTCACGATTTCGCCCACGGGCTTGTGATAGGCGAGCACGCGCGGCGTCTTCTTGACGCCCCCCGAAGACTGCGCCTGCTTCACGACGCGGCCGTTGATCTTCACCACGTCCGCCGGCATCACGCGCTGGCCGATGTAAGCGGGCGTTCCATTCACCGAGATTCGCCCTTCGAGAATGAGCTGCTCCATGTCCCGGCGACTGCCGAGCCCTGCGTCTGCAAGCACCTTCTGCAGCTTTTCGCTCTGGGCGATCAGCGCATCCTTCTGCGCCTTCTTGCCGCGGCTGAAGACCTGAGGATCAAACACCTTGTCCGAGCAGAACGCCTTTTCTGTGCCGTCGTCCGTCGATTCCGCCACGGCGGGCGCTTCCGTTTCCGCAACGCTTGCCTGGTCCTGCGACTTGTCTTCCCCGCCGTCCCGGTGACGGCGTCGCAGCGTGCGGATCGGCGTCTTTCGCACCGAGCGCTCGGGTGCGTCAGCACCCTCCATTTTTTTGTCCAGGGTCTCGGCGTCGTTCGTTTTTTCAGCTTCAGTCGGCTCGCGAACTTCCGGCGCTGCCACAGGCGAAGCCGCCTCCGCCTCAACCGCCTTCTTCACCCGCGTGCGGCGGACGGGCTTCTTCACTTCTGCCGTCGGCTCGGCACTCACCTCCGGCGCTTCTTCTGCCTCGGCCGCCTTCTTTGCCGTCTTGCGCACGCGCTTGGGCTTTTCGGCGGGCTTTTCTTCGACCGTCGCTTCTGCCCCAGCGTTCGCCGCCGCTTCCTCTGCGGTCTTTTTCACGACACGACGACGGCGAGGCTTCACCTCCTTGGGCGCCTCAGCCGAGGCCTGCGGCGCAACGTCGACTGCACTTGCCGCTTCCGCCACCTTCTTCCGGGTTCGGCGCACGGTCACTTTTTCTTCAACCGCGGCTTCCGCGGCTTCAGGCTTCATCTTTTTCGTCGTCATGCTGTGTCTCATCCATAACAAGCGTTGTCTTGGCAGCGGCTGCATCCGCGGACGCAACGGCGTCGTCAGTCTTGGGCATCGGTTTTTCTCCTGCCTGTCCGCCCAGATTCTCCTGAATCTTCTCGTCGGAGAAGTCGAGCTCGAACTCCTGCGCCTGCGGCGCTTCGCCCTTCAGCGGGGGCAGTCCCGACAGACTGCGCAGGCCGAGATCGTTCAAAAACTGCGTCGTCGTCGCAAAAAGCGCCGGTCGCCCCGGGCTTTCGCGATGACCGATGATTTCAATCCATCCGCGCTCTTCGAGCTGCCGCAGGATGTTCGGGTTCACCGCCACCCCGCGAATTTCCTCAATGTCGCCGCGCGTCGCAGGCTGCCGGTAGGCAATGATGGCGAGCGTCTCCATCACGGCGCGCGAGTACTTCGGCGCCTTCTCCTCCACCAGACGAATGAGATAGCCCGAAATTGCCGGAGCGCTCTGAAAGCGCCAGCCCTCGCCCACCTCAACGAGCCGCAGGCCGCGCTTCTCCCAAAACTCGGCAAGCTTGCCGAGCTCCTGCGCAATGCGGTCCTTCGTGTAGCGATTCGCAAACAGTCTCGCAAGCTCGCCGATTTTGAGGGGCTTCGGGCTCGTCAAGAGCGCGGCCTCGATCACAAACCCCGGGGCAATGTCTTTCGTCACAATAGGAAAATGCGGCACAACGTCTGCCTCACAGGGAGCCGCCGTCGACCGGAAGAATACTGGCACATGAAAGGCTGACGGCGAAAGCCGCCGGCGTCACCATCCGCTTCTCTCAATTCAGAACAGCTGCCACAAGGAGCCTGGCGAAGCAAATGGAATGCACCTCTAGCGATCGGTGCAGGAAAATCGCCCGGCATTGTAGGCCATGCCGGCGAAAAACGCCCGGGCGAGGCAAAAAATCACGCTTCGCCGCAGGCGTTTCATGACTAACGAGCAGCTATTTCTTTGCCGCTGTCTTCTTGACAGCCTGCTTTTTTGCTGCGGGCTTCTTCACCGCCTTCTTGGCCGCTTCAGGCTTTTCGGCTGTTTTCTGGGACGCCGCCTTCTTCACGGGCGTCTTTTCAGAGGGCTTTTCCGCGGCTGCCTTCTTCACCGGCGTTTTCTTCTCCGTCGGCTTCTCCGCCGCAGGCTTGGCGTCCTTGGCGTCTGCCGCCTTCTTTGCCGACGTCTTTTTCACGGAAGCCGCCTTTGCCGCTGGCTTTTCAGCTTCAGCTTTCACCGGCGCCTTCTTCACCGATTTTTTGGCGGCGGGCTTCTCCGCCGTCTTTTCCACCGGCGCCGCCTCCGGCTCGGCTTCGGACTTTGCTGCCGCCTTCTTGGCAGCGGGCTTCACCGCCGCTTTCTTTTCTTTCGCCGCCGGCTTCTCCTTCACGGGCGTTTTCTTCGCAGGCGCCTTCTTTGCCGCGGTCTTTCGAGCGGCCGGCTTCTTTGCTTCAGGCTTCTTTGCCTCAGCCACTTCTTCCTTTACAGCCGCCACCGCGGTCGAGGCGAGTCCGCCAACGAGCGCAGCGCCCGCTTCCAGAATCTGACGCGCCGTGTCATAGATTTCCTGCGCCAGCGCCTTGGAAATCTTCTTGTCCTGAAATGCGTTCTGCATCTTGCTCACGGCGTCCGCGAGCTGCGCGCGCACTTCGCTGAAGTGCTTGAGATCTTTTTCTGAAATGTCCATGGCGAAGCGCCTCCCTTGGCAATGGTTGACTATTTTCGGAACATATCACCACGCCCGTTCGCACGACAATGAACGTTTTGCCTTTGTCATCGCGCACAGCAAAAGTGTTGCCCAAAAACGACACAAAACCAATTGCTCGCCGCCGCCGATCGTCTCAAAATCACGTTTCTTTGAAACCAGCCCTTGATTTTCAGCGTCCGTTTGTTACAATGCGCGAATTCTCTGTCGGACACTTTCCGCACGGAAGGGTGGCAGAGTGGTCGAATGCGCCGGACTCGAAATCCGGTATACGGTTATACCGTATCGAGGGTTCGAATCCCTCCCCTTCCGCCAGAGAACAAGCACTGAACCCGGCTCCGCCCGGGTTTTTTGTTGTCTGAAGCCGTAGTCAGCGCAAAAAACGGCCGGTCTGCGAACAACATCGGCGAATGACATTGTTCGCAGCCGGCCTCTTCGGAGAGCTGAATTCGTTCTCAGTCAGGTTTGCTGTCGGGAGAGAATAGCACTCTTTCTCATGATCTGCGCTGACGCGCCGTCTCAAAAAGGCAGATGCCCGCCGCCACCGACACATTGAGACTTTCCACCGTGCCCAGCATCGGGATCTTGGCCAGATCGTCGCATCGCTTGCGCGTCAACTGCCGAAGGCCTTCGCCCTCGGCGCCCAGCACCCAGGCAAACGCCCGCTTCTGGTCGAAGTCGTAGATCGTCTTCTCGGTCTCGCCCGCCGCCCCCACGACGAGAACGCCCGCGTCCTTCAATTCCACAATGCTTGCGGCAAGGTTCGTCACCGTCACCACGGGCACCGTCTCCCAGGCGCCCGCCGCGGCCTTGGCGGCCGCCGGAGAGAAGGAAGCCGAGCGATCCCGCGGCGCAATCACCGCCTGAACGCCCGCTGCATCCGCCACGCGCAGGCACGCGCCGAAGTTGCGCGGATCCGTAACGCCGTCAAGAATCAATATCAGCGTCTTCTCGGTGATGCTGTCCAACAGTTCATCAAACGTGAGACTGTTGGAAATCTCGTCGGCAAGCGCCACGATGCCCTGATGCGGCAGGTCGGGCGCAAGGCCGTTCAAGCGCCCCGCATCCGCAAAGACCACCTTCACCTGCGCCTTTTCGAGCCGAGCGCGACATTCCTGCATGCGCTTGTCGCGCCGGTCGCGGTCCACGTAGACCACCTTGATGCTGTCGGGCTTCAAGCGAGCCCGGGCGTTGACCGCATGAAAGCCGGCCAGCACAATCTGTTTTGCCATTTTCATTTCCTTGCTTGGGGAGCCGGCATTGTGCCGCAAATATCCCGCTTGTGCTTAAAATCCCGCCGCCTACCGGCTGCGCGACTTCTTGCGCTTCTTCTTTTTCTTCACCGGTGTTTCGCCGCAGAAGGCCTCGAAGTCAAAGTCCTCAGGATCCTCGTCCCAGTCCCAGCTCCAGGGATCGGCGTTTTCAAAGCGGCCTCGCCGCCGGCCGCCGCCCTCGGCATGCCGATCTCGCTGTCGGGCGTCCTCCGCCTCAAAGTCAATGCGGCGCATCTCGGGATTCACCTCACAGACCGTCACCTTGAGCCGCGTGCCAAGGCGATAGACCTTGCCGTCGCGACGCCCCTTCATGGACGACGTCTGCTCGTCAAAGTCATAGAAGTCGCTGCCGATGCGGGAAACGTGCACAAAGCCTTCCACAAACGGATCGTCGAGCGTCACAAAAAGCCCGGCGCCGATCACCCCCGTCACCGTCGCCTCATACGTGCGGCCGAAATCCTTTTGCATGAAGCGGCACTTCAGCCACGCCGTGACGTCTCGGGAGGCTTCATCCGCCCGGCGCTCGCACGCCGACGCAACAAGCCCCAGCTTCTCCCAGAGGTCGTGCTGCTTCTGGCGCGCGGCCGACAGGGGAGCGGCGCTCCGCCGAGCGCTTTGCTCGCGCATCACGGCGGTCACCCTCTCTCCTGCCGCCTGCCCCAGCACCTCATCGGCGCCCGAAGCCACCTTCGGCTGATAGCGCCGACGCTTCAAGAGCGCCCGAATCGTGCGGTGCACGAGAAGATCCGGGTAGCGGCGAATGGGAGACGTGAAGTGCGTGTAGGCGGCATAACCCAGCCCGTAGTGTCCGGCGTTGTCAGGCGTATACATCGCGCGCTGCATCGTTCTCAAGCAGGCCGTCTGCACAACGTCGCAGGCGGGCGTTGCGCGGGCGGCTTCAATCACTTTGTCAAAGTCGGCGGCCGTCGGCTTGTCCCCTCCCCCGAGCGTCAGATCCAGGGACGAGAGCGTGCTCCTGAGCTGCGCCAGCCGATCGGGCGACGGCGGCTCGTGCACGCGAAAAAGCGACATCGTCTTGCGCCGCTCGATGAAGTCCGCGGCGCTCACGTTCGCGGCAAGCATGCATTCTTCAATGAGGCGGTGAGCGTCATTGTGATCGCGCCGGACGATGGCCTCGATGAGGCCCGTCTCATCCGTCACCACCTGCGTCTCCTGCGTTTCAAAGTCAATCGCCCCGCGACGCTCGCGAGCGCCTCTCAATGCCTTGTAGAGGTCATAGAGAACATAGACATCCTCGATTGAGCCGCCCCGCCGCAGCAAATCCTCCGGATCGCCGTTAATCGCCTGCCAGGCGGCGGTGTAAGTCAAGCGCGCATGCGAATGAATGAGACCGGGGTAGAACTGGTAGGCCGTCGTCTCCCCTTCGGCTGAAATCTTCATGTCGCAGACCATGACGCAGCGGTCCACGTCGGGATTCAAGGAGCAAAGGCCGTTTGAGAGCTTTTCAGGCAGCATCGGAATGACGCAGCTCGGGAAATACACGCTCGTCGCGCGCTTTTGCGCTTCATTGTCCAGAGCCGAGCCTTCCGTCACGTAGTGGCTCACGTCAGCAATCGCCACAAGAAGGCGCCAGCCGCCCTTTGCCTCCGCCCTCGCCCACACGGCGTCATCAAAGTCACGCGCGTCCTCGCCGTCGATCGTCATGAAGGGAATGTCTCGCAGATCAATGCGCCCCTCGGCCTCCGACTCGTCAGGCGCCTCAGGAAGCGCCGCCGCTTCCGACAAGACCGCCTCCGAAAACTGGTGCGGCAAGGCAAACCGCGTGAGCGCCACTTCGAGCTGCGTCGCCGCGTCGTCTTCGTTACCCAACACCCGCACAAGTCGCCCCACGAACGTGTCCGGCAAGTACTTGTCTGAAGCTAGCACGGTCACTTCAACGAGCGTCCCCACCTTGACGTCGTCCGGAAGCTTGGCCTCGAGCCTCACCTGCACCAGAGGAAACCGTGAATCAACCACCATCACCCAGCATCGATTCGCCCCCGCGCGACACACCATCGAGCGTTCCGCCACAGGGGCAGCGGCCAGAAAGTCCGCTGCGCCGCCCGGCGCCTTTTTTAAAAGCACCGGCATGTCAGGCAGAAAGTAAGCGGGATCCACACCACTAAACACCTCCCAGCGCGTGCCATCGGACTCCATGGCGAAAAGGCCGGGATCCGTCGCCGTCACGCGCGCCAATGTCAAGTCGCTTCGCCGACACTTCAGCACCACGGCGTCGCCTCCGATCCGTGCCACGCCGTCAAGCGGGTCGTCAAGCCCTTTTTTCTCGCACAGCAGCGCGAGCCGCTCGGGCTCAACGCCCAGCCGCGCCGCAACGTCCGCCAAGGGAAGCTCATCCCTTTCCGATTCATAAAGGAGCCATAAAACGCCGGCAACGGCATTCATCGCCTCCGGCGAGTTTCTGTTCAATTTTTTAGCCATCGTTCTGAGTCAAAAATCGTCACGTGAAAAAAAGGAGTTGACAATTCTAAAAGTATAGGCATAATTCGCGTCTCAGGATTTCTGCCCAAGTGGCGAAATTGGTAGACGCACTGTGTTCAGGTCGCAGCGCCGCAAGGCATGCTGGTTCGAGTCCAGTCTTGGGCACCATCCGCAGAATTCCGACAAAACCCCGCTTGAAGTTCAAGCGGGGTTTTGTTTTGCGCACGATTCCGTCCGGAGTCTTCCGCACTATGGCAGCCAATTTTCCAGGTTGCAAAAGAAAATTCTTTCGTCATCCGTCATAATGCCTCGATTCCGTTTTCATCGAAGGAGGACGCAGGCCATGTCGGAGCCACTGTATCGCCAACTTTTTTACCGGCATCCGAATTCCTCGCCCGCCGGCCGCCAGCGCGGCGTCGTGGATGCGCTCACGCGGATTTCCGTTGCGACGCCCGACCGCCCCGTCGTCTTCTCCTTTTCGGAGGCCCCGATGACGGATGGCAAAACCGTCTGGCTGGGGTCCCTCGATCCCAATGATGAAGCCTTCGAAGCGCTCGCGCTCGGCCACGGCGTGCACGAAATGATGCACGTGAAGTCAAGCGACATGACAGTTCTCTCCACCATCCCGAACCTCACGCCGTTTTTGAAGTCGCTCATCAACATCCTTGAAGACATTCGCATCGATGCGCTCGGCATGGCCCATAGCGAGTTCTACGCCCTCTGGCGCGAAGCGATGGCCGAAGTCTTGGGCAAGCGCCGGCTGCTTGCCGCGCAGGATCCGGAAAACCATCCGCCGCTGCTGCAAGTCTGCCTGTGGCTGCACATGGAACTCTCCACAGAACTTCCGATGCAATGGGCCAAGCCACTGCTAACGCCACTGCGCGACATCGTCAAGGCCCATTTGCCCAAAGCGCTTCGCGACGACCTTCTCACGCTGGCCCGCGGCGCCCGCACGGCCCCCGACACGCAGGCCGTCATAGCCATTGCCCAAGCCATCCGCCAGAAAATCGCCGACGCCATGGCGTCTCGCCTGCCGCAAACGAGGGACGAGCCGTTTGAGTGCGCTCAAGAAAACGCCAAAGAAGGCGTCCGCCACGTCGACAAGTCGTTTTTGCGACAGCTTCTCAACGCCCGAAAAGGCGACCTCCCCGACCTCGGCCTTGCTCACTTTCTTGACGAGGGCAACGGCGACGGCAAAGCCGCCGACAGCACCGAAAAAACGGCGCCGCAGCGCAAACCCCTGACAACCACAGCCTACACCGTCAATCTCTGGCCCGACCCCGACGCCCTCGAAGACCGCTGCGCCCTGGAGGACGCCGCCCTCTACACCCGAAAATTCAATCAGTCGGAAGCGAAGTGCCGGATGGTCCAGCACGCCTTTGAACGCGCCTTCAGGTTCACCGACGACGATGAGGACGAAGCCGCCGTGAACGGCTTTCTCGCCGCTGCGGACATCGCGCTTCGAGCCAAAATGGGCAGCGAGCGTCTCTTTGCCTCGCCCGCCGCGCACGACGCAGTGCGGGGGCGCCTCGTCATTCTTCTGGATCGCTCAGGCTCCATGGGCGTCACGCGAATGACCTCGGCCAAAATTGCCGTCGCCGCCCTGTGGCAGGCGCTGGATCGCGAAAGCGGCATTCGCCGAAACATGGCCGTTTTCCCCGGTCTCGAACACGCCCACGTCGGCCCCCTTTTTCGGGAGACTGATACGTCAGCCCAATTTCTAGCGCGCTTCAAGGCCGTGAATGCCTTCGGCTCCACCCCCATCAACGAAGCGCTTCACTGGGCGGCGGACGCCATTGCCGAAGGCGATTCCTTTGCTGGCGAAGCCAATCTCATACTCGTCATCACTGACGGCGACTTCCCCGAAACGCTCGACGCCACGCTTGAAAAAAAGCTGCTGGCGTCTCAGGCCGAGATCGCCGTCCTTTCGATCGCGATGAAGGTGCCCAACACCACCCTTGCGAGCGTCACCGTCACCAACGACGAAAAGATCCCCGAGGCGCTCGTGGAGCTTGTGGGAAAAACTCGCTTCTGCAAGCGACTCCAAACCGCCTGATTGGCGAAAAAAAATCCTGCCCGAGCCAAAACAGCCGGGGCAGGATTTTTTCTTGCGCAGCGCGCAGCGATCAGAGCGCGTCGCCGAATTTTTTGCGGCAGTTCTCGAGATGCTTGGCGGCGCCGAGATCGTCATAAGCCTCAAAGGGCTGATGGATCCAGGGGGCGTCCTCGTACTGCACCACGCTGTAGTCGGGCTTGAAGACGGAGCAGGCCTTGAGCCAGATCACCGCCACGCGGATTTCCGTAATGGCGGGATAATTCTTGCGAAGATGCTCCACGACCTTCTGAATGGTCTTGCCGGAGTCGCAGAGGTCGTCCACGAGAAGGAGCTTGCCCTTGAGATCCGACACGCCGGTGATGTACTGCGCGATGTCGAGTTCGCCCTGCACCGTGCCCGCCGCCTCGCGGTAGGAGCTCGTCGTCATGATGGCGAGCGGCTTGCTGTAGACGCGGCTGAAGAAGTCGCCGGGCCGCATGCCGCCGCGCGCGAGGCACAAGAGGGAGTCAAACTCCCAGCCGCTCTCGGCAACGCGCGCCACGAGGCGCTCGCAAAGGTCAATGTACTGCTGCCAACTAACGTGATCGTGCTGCATGGTTCTGTGCGTAAAAGAGTTAACGAAAAAGCGGTTCTGTGACCAAAACCGCTTTTTTCCTAGGGGCGGGATTCTACCGACTACGCAAAGGGATTGTCGAGCAGAATGGTCTGTTCACGATCCGGTCCCGTCGAAACGAGGGCGATCGGACAGCCGGCGACTTCAGAGAGGCGCTTCAAATAGGCCTGCGCCGACTTTGGCAGCTGCTCCCACTTCGTCATGCCGAAGGTGCTTTCCTTCCAGCCAGGGAACTCTTCATAAACGGGCTCGCACTTTGCGGCCGCATCCGCGCCATAAGGCATCAGGTCAACGGGCTTGCCGTCCACCTTGTAGCCCACCGCGAGCTTCACGGTGTCCATGCCGTCAAAAACGTCAAGCTTCATCACCGCCAGCCCCGTGAGGCCGTTGATCTCCACCGCGCGACGCAGAGCCGCACCGTCAAACCAGCCGCAGCGGCGGGGACGCCCCGTCACGGCGCCAAATTCGTTGCCCTTCTTGCGGAGCTCTTCGCCCACGTCGTCCAGCAGTTCCGTCGGGAAGGGGCCGGAGCCCACGCGCGTGCAGTAGGCCTTCGTGATGCCCAGAATGTAATTGAGCTTCTGGGGACCGACGCCCGCGCCCGCAGCGGCCGACCCCGCCACCGTGTTCGAGCTCGTCACAAACGGATACGTGCCGTGGTCGATGTCCAGCATCGAGCCTTGAGCGCCCTCAAAGAGGAACTGCTTGCCGGCCTTCATCTGCGCGTTCAATTCCGCAGAGACGTCGCAGACCATGGGCTTCAAGCGGTCGGCGTAGGAAAGCGCGTCGGCGATCACCTTTTCGGGATCGAGGGGCTCGGCCTTGAGGTAGTTCTTCAGCACGAAGTTGTGCAGTTCAAGAATGCCGCGGACGCGCTCGGCGAAGACTTCAGGCTCATAGAGGTCGGCGACTCGCACGCTGCGGCGAGCGACCTTGTCTTCGTACGCCGGTCCGATGCCGCGGCCCGTGGTGCCGATCTTCTTCGCTCCGAGCGCCGCTTCGCGGGCGTGGTCAAGCGCAATGTGGTACGGCATGATGAGCGGGCAGTTGGCGGACACGCGAAGGCGATGCTCGGCCTCGACGCCGTGGCTCTTCAACTCATCGATTTCCTTGAAGAAGGCTTCTGGCGAAAGCACCACGCCGTTGCCCAGATAGCACACCGACGTCGGATGCATGATGCCCGAGGGGATGAGGCGCAGAATCGTCTTCTTGCCGTTGATGACGAGCGTATGCCCGGCGTTGTGGCCGCCGTTGAAGCGCACCACGCCGTCCACCTGCTCCGTGAGCCAGTCGACAATCTTGCCCTTGCCTTCGTCACCCCATTGGGCACCGACCACCACTACGTTTTTCGCCATTTTTAATGAGCTCCTTGAGAGTCAGTGTGCAAGCGCCTCGAGCTCAATGCCCGCGGCGCCTTGAACCAGTTGATGCGTTACTTTAAAGCGTTTTTCCACATCCGTGCGGGATTCCCCGGGGAGAAGGTGCACGACCGTGCGGCCTTCGCGGCGAAGCTTCTCGGCCGCCGCCTGATAAGCGGCGCCCTTTAATTGCGCCCCAGCCACCACCGCTTCCGGAAGAGTGGCCGACTTTGAAGCGAAAACCGACGCCAATTCTCTAAGATAAACAGTGAATCCGCAGGCTGGACGAGCCCGCCCGTACGCCAGTCCTACGCCATCATAACGCCCGCCGCGCAGCACGGCCTGAGCATATTCGGGTATGTTCACCGAGAAGGTGACGCCGGTGAGGTACTGGTAGCCGTGCACATCGCAGAAGTCAAAGCTCACTTCGTCAGCGCCTGAATCCTGCGCCACGCGCTCGACTTCGGAAAGCGCCCGAGCGATTTCCGTCGAGGAAGGCAGCTTCTCGCGCAGACGCTCCAGACAGGAAGCATCGCCGAATTCGACGAGAAGCGTCTGCAGCCCCTGCGACACAACGGCGGGGAGCTTCACGGACGCCGCGGCGAGCGCGGTCGGATCCTTCATGCGAAGGGCGCGGATGAGCGCGTGAAGCTCTTCAGCCGTGAGGTCGCAATTCTTGAGAAGCGCTCGCACCAGCCCCGTGTGCCCCACGTCCACGTGAACGGTCTTCACCCCCAGCACGCGCAGGTTGGTGACCGCCAGACGCAGCATGTACTGGTCAGCTTCGAGTCCTGGGCAGCCAAAAAGCTCGGCCCCCGCCACGAAGGGCTCGCGGGAGGCGAGCGGGTGCATCGGACGCGCGTGCAGACAGGTGGCGGCATAGCAGAGGCGGCTCACGCCCGTGCTGTTGAGAATATGCGCATCGATGCGGGCGATCTGCGGCGTGATGTCGGCGCGAAGCCCCACCATGCGGCCGCCCGCCTGGTCCATGAACTTGAACGTGTTGTTCTCAACGTCCGTGCCGCTGCCCGTCAAGAGCGACGCAACAAATTCAAGCAGCGGCGGCTCCACCGCCTCAAAGCCATGCGCCGCGTAAAGATCGAGCGACTGGCGGCGCATCGTTTCGAGGATGCGCGCCTGATGCGGCAGAATGTCCGCGAGATTGTCCGGCAATAACCACGTTGCCATTTTGAAAATTCACTCCCTAGATGAGCCAAATGACGGCAAGCCCCGCCGCCATCACCCCGGCGGCGATTCTTCTCACCATCGCCGGGTCCGCGCCCGCCATTTCTCGAAGCGCCCGCTGCCAGGTCTCCGGAATCACCAGCGGCATCAGACTCTCAAAAACGCACATGAAGGCGAGCGCCAGAATGATGACCTTCATGGCTTATTTCTTCTGAGACCGATTGAAGAACTGGAAGAAGTCGCCCGAGGTGTCCGTGACAAGCACGTCGCCTTCGCGACCGAAGGAGGCACGGTACGCCTCCATGTTGCGGTAAAAGCGAGCGAACTCCGGATCCTTGCCGAAGGCTTCGGCATAGATCGCGTTGGCCTTGCTGTCGCCCTCGCCCTTCACCTTCTGGGCGTCGCGATAGGCTTCGGCAAGAATCACTTCGCGCTGGCGATCGGCGTCGGCCTTGATCTTTTCGGCTTCCGCTGCGCCGCGGCTGCGCTCTTCGCTGGCGACGCGCTTGCGCTCGGCTTCCATGCGACGGTAGACCGACTCGGAAATTTCCGGCGTGAAGTCCACGCGCTTCAAGCGGACGTCCACGATCGCAATGCCCACATCCTTCACGCGCTGCTGCAGTCCGGAGCTGATGTCCTTCATCGCCTGCTCGCGGCCGCGGGAAGTGATTTCGTTCACCGTGCGGCGGTTGACGGTCTGATTCAACACGTCGCGCAGGAGGGCCGCCACGCGGTCAGTCGCGGCGCGCTCGGATCCCTGAAACGACACCCAGTAAAGACGCGGATCAGCGATCTTCCACATCACGAAGCTGTCGATCAAGAGGTTCTTCTTCTCGCTCGTCTGAATGAGGTCAGCATTGGGCGTGTCAAGGCTCAGAATGCGCTTTTCCAGATAAACGATGTTCTGCAGCGGCGCCGGCAGCTTCACGTAGAGCCCCGGCTCCGACTTCACTTCCTTTAATTCGCCCAAGGCAAAAACAAGGGCGTACTCGCGCTCGCCCACGGTGTAGAGGCAGAGCTTGGCAAGGCCCGCGAGCACGGCGGCGATGACGAGCCAGGTCGTAAGTTTCTTCATGTTTCAGTCCTCCCTCTGGTTAGCGGCCGCGCAGGCGCAGCAGCGTGCGAGCGTCCAGATCCCCCGTCGTGTCCGAAGCCGGCTGAGCGGCCGTCGCAGACTGCACCGCGGCCGAGGGCTGCGTCGAAGCCTGGGACGAAACGGCCTGCGCCGCGGCCTTCGCGGCTTCGTTCCCGCGCTCCACGAGCTTGTCCAAGGGCAGATAAAGGAGGTTGCTCCCCTTTTGGGTGTCCACGAGAATCTTCGCGTTGTTGGCGTAAAGATCCTTCATGATGTCCACGTAGAGGCGGTCGCGCGTCACCTGCGGCGCCTTTTCATACTGGGCGAGGATCTTCGTGAAGCGCTCGGCTTCGCCGGTGGCGGTCTCCACCACGCGAGAGCGGTAGCCCTCGGCCTCCTGCAAGAGGCGGCTTGCCGTGCCGCGCGCCTTCGGGATCACGGCGTTGGCGTACGCCTCGCCTTCGTTGATCTGGCGCTCGCGGTCCTGCCCGGCCTTCACGGCGTCGTTGAAGGCCGCCTGCACCTGCTCGGGCGGCTGCGCGTTCTGAATGGCGACGCTCATCACCTCAATGCCGGTTTCATAGCGCTCCAGCATTTCCTGCATGGACTTCTTCACGCCTTCGGCAATCTCCTGCTTGCTCTCAAAGAGCACGGAGTCCATCGTCTTGCGTCCCACCACTTCGCGCATGGCGCTTTCGGCGGCCTGATGCACGGACTGGTCCGGATCGCGCACGCGGAAGAGGTAGCTCTTCGCGGCATCGGGCTTGATGCGGTACTGAACGTTGAACTGCAGGTCGACGATGTTCTCGTCGTCCGTGAGCATCAAGGCTTCCTTCAAGCGGCTCGTCGTGCCGCGAATGCCGATTTCGGTCTTTCGCACGCTTGAGACGTCCACGAGCTCCGAATCCTGCACGGGCCACGGCATGCGCCAGTTAAAGCCCGGACCCGCGTCCTTCGTGTAGCGGCCGAACGTCGTCACGACGCCCACCTGGCCTTCGGGCACGATGTAAAAGCCCGTGGCGCACCAGCCCAGAACACAGGCGGCGACGAGCGTCGCAAGTCCGCCAAGGCTCATGTTGACGTTCGGACGTCGTCCGGAAGGCATGCGGCGGAACAAGGGATCGTTGTCCTGCGGCGGCTCGTTGCCGCCCGCCTCATCATCGTCGCGCGCAAAGGGACGCTCAATGCGGTGGTTGTTGTCCGTTCGGTCGCTTGGGCGGCCAGCGCCGGGACGTCCGCCCAGAAGGCCGGACACCGCCTTGTTGAAGTCATTCCAAAGCGCGTCAAGATCATTGCCGTCGCCCGACTTCTGACGACGGTCATCGTCGCGGCGATCATCGCGATCGTCTCGCGGCGAGTCGTTATCGGGCGCGTCGCTTCGCGCATCGTTCGTTTCTTCGGCGCGGGACTTGCCGTTGGCGCCGTCGTCGTTTTCATTGCCGCCGGCACGGCCCCAGCGGGGGTCATTCAAGGACATGAGGGTTCCTTCGGGCTAGAAAAAAATAGAAATAGGTACTGCAATCGCTTGAGTTTACACGGTTTCATCCGCGAGTTCCGGCGCCTCAAGCTCCCAGTCTTCGGGCTCTCGGGGCAGCGACTTGGTGCGCTCGCGCCAGTCGGCGAGGAATTCCTGAATCGCGCCTCGCAGAAGGTCGAGCCCTTCGCCCGTCGCCGCGCTCACCGTCACTGACTTGATGCGTCCGTCGTCATGGCGCTGCACCGCAGGCTCCAGCCCCGACAGGTCAATCTTGTTCAAGACCGTGATAGTCGGCACGTCGCCCGCCTCAATCTCTTCTAAAACGGACGCGACGGACGCCATCTGCTCGTCCCTCACGGGAGAGCTCGAATCAACGACATGAAGCAGCAGGTCCGCGTGCACCGTTTCGTCAAGCGTGGACTTGAAGGCGTTCACGAGCTGGTGCGGAAGCCCTCGAATGAAGCCCACGGTGTCGCTTGCAACCACATAGTCCTCGCCCCCGATCCAGCAGCGGCGGGCCGTGGTGTCCAAAGTAGCAAAGAGCTGATCCGCAGCGTACGTCTCAGCGCGCGTCAACTTGTTGAAAAGCGTTGACTTTCCTGCGTTCGTGTATCCCACGAGCGACACCGTCATCGTGTCGCCCTCGCTTCGCGAGCGGCGCTGCGTGTCGCGCTGGCGCTGCAGCTTCTTCAGCTGGTCTTTCAACTGCTTCACGCGGCTCGCAATCAAGCGGCGATCGAGCTCAATCTGCTTTTCGCCGGGGCCGCCCGTTTTTCCCAAGCCGCCGCGCTGGCGCTCCAAGTGCGTCCAACCGCGCACGAGGCGCGTCGCAAGATGCTCAAGGCGCGCCAACTCCACCTGCAGCCGCCCTTCGCGGCTTTTGGCGCGCTTTTGGAAAATCTGGAGAATGAGCTCGGTGCGATCCATCACCGCAAGGCCCGTCGCCTGCGCAATGTTTCGCTCCTGCGCAGCCGTGAGCGCCGCATCAAAAACAATGACTTGAGAATGCGTGGACTCAGCAAGCGCCTTGATCTCTTCGATCTTGCCGCTGCCAAGATACGTCGCAGGATCCGGTTTGTCGCGCCGGGCGGACAAAGCGCCCGCCACGTCCAAGCCATCCGAAGTGACAAGCTCGGCGAGCTCTTCGGCGGCGTCTGCGTAAACCGCGCGGCCGACGGCCGCCGTGACAAGAAACGCGCGGGGACGTTCAGCCTCCCGCGCGCTTTCAAAACGAAACTTCGTCAACTCAGTCTTCCGGCACGCTCGGCATGTTGACGGCGCGGGTCGGAACCACGGTGCTGATGGCATGCTTGTAAACCATCTGCGTCACCGTATTGCGAAGCAGAACGACGTACTGGTCGAAGCTCTCAACCTGCCCCTGCAGCTTGATGCCGTTCACCAGATAAATCGACACCGGAATATGTTCCTTGCGGAGGATATTCAGAAACGGGTCTTGTAACAGCTGCCCTTTGTTAATCGTGCTCATGGCTATCCTTGTTCGGAACCGTGCTGCCGCACGGCTTCCGCCTTCTGTGGAATCTTGTTTTTAACGGCCGGGCCCCTAATCCGTCCCGACTTGACCAGCTCATCATAACATCGGCGATGCGAAAGAAAAAGACGTTCGCCTTGAAGATTTTGCGCCGTTTGTAACGCCGTATTTCCTTTTGCTTACCTGAAATGAGCAAAGTTGCCAGTTGACATGCCTACTGGCGGCGCACCTCTAGTATCCAGTTTGAACCTCGGCATCATCTTGGAGCCTTGCACCGTTCCAACGCTTATCGCCGGAACGGTGTTTTCCAAGAATTATCCTTGCCTGGAAACTCTTACTTTGGCTACTTCTTCGCTTCCTCGGCGTACGGATTGCGGCTCGTCTTGAATTCGATGCGAAGGGGCGTCCCCGCCAAGTCGAACTTGTCGCGGAACCAGCCTTCCAAATAACGGCGATAGCTCTCGCCCACCGCCTGCAGGCTGTTGCCGTGAATCACCACCACCGGCGGATTCATGCCGCCCTGATGCGCGTATCGCATCTTCGGACGAATGCGGCCGCTTCTAGGGGGCTGCTGCACGGTGACGGCTTCAATCAGGGCGCGCGTGAGCTTCGGCGTTGCGAGCTTCGCGAACGCTGCGGCATGCGCATCCGTCACTGCCTTCATGAGGTGGTTGAGGCCGTTGCGCTTCAAAGCCGAAATGTGAATGAAGCGGGCCCAGCGCAAGAACGCAAACTTGCGTCCGATGTCAAGGTCCACCATGCTCTTCTTGTAGCTGTCCACCGCGTCCCACTTGTTGACAGCGACGACAAGCGCGCGCCCCGCCTCCATGGCGTAGCCCGCAATGTGGGCGTCATTGCCGGAAATCCCGTCCGCCGCGTCCACGACGAGCACCACGACATTGGACTGCTCGATCGCCTGCAGCGTCTTGATGACGGAGAACTTCTCAATCGCTTCAAAGACCTTGCCCTTTTTGCGAAGGCCCGCGGTGTCCACCAGCTCAAAGGGGCGCCCGCCGTACTCGAAGTCCACCTTCACCGCGTCGCGCGTCGTGCCCGGCATGTCAAAGGCAATCATGCGCTCTTCGCCCAAAAGGGCGTTGATGAGCGTGGACTTTCCGACATTGGGCCGGCCGGCAACCGTCACCTTGATGCGCTTCGGAGCCTCGGGATCTTCCGGCTCCTCGGGCTCCTTCTCTTCCTCGGGGTGCGCCTTCGTGAAGTCTTCCAGCACCAGATCCATCAGGGCGCCCACGCCCTGACCGTGCGCCGCGGAGATGCGAACAGGCTCGCCCAGCCCCAGCTCGTGAAATTCCGCTACATGGACGGTTTCCAGACCTTCCGCCTTGTTCACCGCCAGATAAATGGGGCGCTCGGCCGTGCGCAAGCGCCGCGCGATGCGCTCGTCGTGGGGCGTCAGCCCTGTGCGGGCGTCGCAGACAAAGATGACGATATCAGCTTCGGCAATGGCGCTTTCAGCCTGTCCGGCCATTTCGCGCACGATGCCTTCGCTCTTCACCGGCTCAAAGCCCCCCGTGTCCACCACAATGTAGGGACGGCTCCCCACGCGCCCCTGACCGTACTGACGGTCGCGCGTAAGGCCGGGAAAGTCAGCGACGATGGCGTCGCGGCTTCGCGTCAGGCGGTTGAACAATGTGGACTTCCCGACGTTGGGACGTCCGACCAAGGCCACGACTGGCAGCATAGGCTTAATCCGTTTCTTGTTTTATTTCACTGAAGCACCGCAAGGCAGCGCTTTCTTAATTCTTCATGCCGAGCATCACGAGATGCCCTTCGTCCGTCTGAATGAGGACGCGGTCGCCGAGCGACACGGGCGGCACCTTCACCGCGCCCGACACGGACGTGCGGCCGATGATTTCCCCCGTGGCGGAATCGAGCAGATGCACTTCGCCGTCGTAGTCGCCCACGACGATCACGCGCCCCATGACGCCAGGGGCCGACGGACTGCGGTAGCGCAGATCCGAATTCACCCACACTTCGCGGCCCGTTCCGTAGTCATAGGCGTGAATCTTGCCTTCGGCGTCCACGATGTAAACGTTCGTCCCGTCAGAGACGGGGCCCGTCACCGCGTCCACCGCCGTATTCCAGAGAAGACGGCCGTTCTGAGAACTCATGCAGACGACGTTTCCCTGAAACGCCGCGGCGCACATCATGCGCGCGTCCACCATCGGAGCGCCCACCACATCAACGAGACGCTCGACTTCGGTCGTCCCCTTGGGCTGCGCGATGACGGCGTCAAACACCGTCTCGCCATTGGCGTTCAAAGCAAGGAGACGGCCGTTCGCCTGTCCCGCCAGGACGCCGGCGGGCGCGAACTTCATCTGCGCGGGAGCACGGATCGTAAGCGCCGGCACCTGACTCTGATAGTGCCAGCGCCGCTCCCCCGTCGCCGCGTCAAACGCAGTGATGCGGGTGTCCGTCGTGCGCACGAGCACAAAGCCCGACCCCACCAGAGGCGGCACGCTCATTTCGCTTGAGAGCCGCACGCTCCAAAGCTGCTTGCCGTTCGTGTCAAAAACCTTCAGTTCGCCCGAGGCCGTGCCAACCGCAATAAGGCGGCCGTCGGTGCCGACGCCCGCTGTGACGTCAGACGCCGTGTCCGACTTCCAGAGACGGTCGCCGTTGGCAAGATTCACGGCGTAAAGCGTATCGCCGCCCGCGGCGTAGACCGTGTTCTCCGTCACCACCGGCATGAGCATCCCGGTAAGGCTGTCGCCCACGTCCGCCGACCAGATGCGCTCCGTCTTCACAAGCTCGCGGATGTCCTGCAATTCCGCCGGCTCATGGGGGTCCGGCGAGCCGCAGCCCGTCAAAACGAGCACTGCCGCCGCAACGGCCGTCACGGCCCGGATCGTGTTCAAGAATTTCATTTCACGCCCCTCGTGAGAAATGGTTTACTGAGCCGCAGGCAGCGACTGGATCTTGAGATTGAGATACGGCGTCACAGCGCCGTCAAAGCGGTCGGCGTCCAACGCCGCCTGCCAGACCTTGCGCGCGTCTTCCGTCTTTCCGAGCGCGAGATAGACGTCGCCCAGACGGTCGTTGTACGCCACAAGGTCGCTCTCGGCGGGCTTCACGGCTTCCATCAGCTTCAGCGCTTCGTCCGCCTTCCCTTCATCAAGCGACACGCCCGCCAAACGGATGCGCGCCGGCATCTTGTATTCGTCATGGCCGCTTTCAAGAATCCAGTTCAACGCCTTCTTCGCTTCCTCCGTCTTGCCGTTCTTCACCGCGTCCGCCGCGCGAAAGAACGCGCCGAGCGGCGCAAAGACGTGGCCCGAGTAGTCCTTCATCAGACCATCGGCGATCGAGGTGACGTTCTTTGTGTCGCCCTGCAGATAGGCGTTCTGCAGCTGCACATAAGCGGCCGTAGCCTTTGCGCCCTGATGGCGCTGGTACCAGTTCCAGCCGTTGAAGCCCGCAAACGCAAGGCACCCCACGGTGAGGACGCTGAGCACGGTGCTGCCCCACTTCTCCCACCAGGCTTTGAGTTGGTCCAGAGACTCCTGCTCTTCAAGATCGTATGCCATGAGATCGTTCTCAGTTAGGAAATTGGTTGACTATACCGCATCAGCCCAGCACGCGGGCAAGGGCTTCGGCCTCAGGCAGCGTCGCCTGGTCTTCAAAGACCTGATTGCCTTCGGCGTCCCTCAGGTGCTTCACCGTGAGCTTGCCTTCGGCGACTTCACTTTCGCCCGCCACGAGGCACCACTTCGCAAGCGACTGGTCGGCACGCTTGAACTGGTTCTTGAAGCCCGGGTTGCCTGCATGGACGATGACGCGCAGCCCCTTGTCGCGCAGATGCTCGCCCACGGCGCGCGCCTTCGAAGCGGCATCCCCCTCGTTATGGACGATGTACACGTCACAGGCGCTGCCTTCTTTTTCCAGCCCCATCTCGCGCATCAGCTCAATCACGCGCTCGGCGCCGATCGCAAAGCCCACGGCGGGCGTGGGACGCCCTCCCAGCATTTCGATCAAGGGATCGTAGCGTCCGCCGCCGCAGATCGTGCCCTGGCTGCCCAGCTTGTCCGTGACCCACTCAAAAACCGTGTGGTTGTAGTAGTCGAGGCCGCGAACGAGACGCGGATTCACCGTGTACTCAATTCCCATCGCTGAGATGCCCTTTTCAAGCTCCGCGAGGAACGCAAGCGACTTTTCGCCCAAAAAGTCCAGAAGCTTCGGCGCAGCGTTCACCATCTCCTGCATGTCGGGATTCTTGGTATCGAGAATGCGCAGAGGGTTCGTCAACAGGCGGCGCTTCGCGTCTTCGTCGAGAATGTCCGCGTTCTGCTGGAAGTAGGCGATGAGCGCTTCGCGGTGCTTCGCGCGCTCCTCCAATTCGCCCAGGCTGTTCAACTCAAGCTTGGCGGTGATGCCGAGGTTCTTCCAGATGCGGGCGATCATCGCCAGCAACTCGATGTCCACATCCGGCCCCGCAAAGCCCAGCGCCTCGCAGCCAAACTGATGGAACTGGCGATAGCGGCCGCGCTGCGGACGCTCATGGCGGAACATCGGTCCGAAGTACCACAAGCGCTGCGGCGCGTTGTAGGTGAGGCTGTGCTCAATCGCACAACGCACGACAGCGGAGGTGTTCTCCGGACGCAGCGTCAGCTTTTCACCATTCATCGAGTCTTCAAAGGAGTACATCTCCTTTTCCACGATGTCAGTCACTTCGCCGATGCCGCGCGTGAAAAGCGCCGTCTCCTCCAGAATCGGCGTGCGGATCTGGCGATAGCCGTAGCCCGTCGCTGCGGCGCGCACGGTGTCCGTGAACTTTTCCCAGATCGTGCTTTCTTCGGGGAGCATATCGGGCATGCCCTTGATGCCCGTCACCTTCATTTTTGCCATTTCGTTTACTCAGTTAGGCGATTGTTGCTTCTTCGAGGACCAGCGCTTTTGCACATACTCCTCGATCAAATTCTGAAATTCGCGGCTCATCTCGCCGCCCTTGATGCCGATCTGCTTTGCGCCGTCCACAAAGACCTGCGCCACAGGCGACTCGCCGCGGCCCGGCAGACTGATGCCGATGTCGGCTTCCGCTGATTCGCCCGGGCCGTTCACGATGCAGCCCATCACCGCCACCTTCATCGTTTCGCAGCCGGGGCACGTGCGGCGCCACTCGGCGGAGCGAGCTCTCAAAAATTCCTGCGTCTCCAATGCGAGCTTTTGAAAAAGGTCGCTTGACGTGCGGCCGCACCCCGGGCACGACGTCACCGTCGGCGCAAAGGCGCGCAGCCCCATCGTCTGCAGGAGTTCCTGCGCCACCACGACCTCCCCCGTGCGGGGCTTGCCGGGCTCGGGCGTCACCGAAATGCGGATCGTGTCGCCGATGCCTTCCGCGAGCAGCACCGCAAGCGCCGTCGAACTCGCCACAATGCCCTTCGTGCCGATGCCGGCCTCGGTGAGTCCCAGATGCAGCGCCCACGTGCCGCGGCGCGAAAGATCACGATAGACGCGGATCAGATCCTCAACGTCGCTCACCTTCGCCGAAAGCACGATGGCCTCATGCGGCAGCCCCAGCTTTTCCGCAGCTTCCGCCGACTGCACGGCGCTTTCCACAATGGCGTCAAGGAGCACTTCCTGCGGCGCCTTGGGCGAGACAGCCGCGCGGTTCGCGTCCATCATCCGCCCCAGAAGCTCCTTGTCGACGCTGCCGCCGTTCACGCCAATGCGCACGGGCTTTCCGTGCTTCACGGCAAGGCTCACCATCGCCGCAAAATTGGCGTCGTGGCCCGCGCCCTTTCCGACGTTGCCCGGGTTGATGCGGTACTTCGAGAGCGCTTCGGCGCATTCGGGGTAGTCAGCTAGGAGCTTGTGTCCGTTGTAGTGAAAGTCGCCCACCAGCGGAACGAAGCAATGCGCGGCGTCGAGCTTCTCGCGAATCACCGGCACGGCCTTGGCGGCGGCAGGCGTATTCACAGTAAGACGCACCAGCTCGCTGCCTGCGGCGGCCAGGGCCGCCACCTGCGCTACGGTTGCCTCGACGTCTTCCGTCGCCGTGTTCGTCATCGACTGAACGACAATGGGGGCGCCGCCCCCCACCGTCACTTCACAGCATTTGTTCTTCACGCGCACGGCGGCTGTGCGGCGACGCGCCTCATAGACGGACGTCATTCGTGTCTTCCTTTAACGGGACTGCGCCAGAAGATCTCGCGCGGCATCCTTCTGCTGCGCAAGGCGGATGGCGCGCCGCGTCTTGTCCTTCACTTCGCCCGCGAGCTGCCCGCAGGCGGCGGCGATGTCGTCGCCGCGCGTCTTTCGCACGGTGGTGACGATGCCTGCGCCGTTCAAGATCGAGCAGAACTCCAACACGCGGGCGCGGTCAGGCTTTTTCAAATCCGAATCCGGGAACGGATTAAAGGGAATGAGATTGAACTTGCAGGGCACGTCGCGCACAAGCCGCACCAGCTCGCGCGCCTGCTCCGGCGCATCGTTGATGCCGCCCAGCATGATGTATTCAAACGTGATGAAGTCGCGCGGCGCCACCTTGAGGTAGCGCTTGCACGCGGCAAGCAAGTCCGCGAGAGGATGCTTCTTGTTCACGGGCATCAGCTTGTCTCGAAGCTCGTCGTTGCCAGCGTGCAGACTCACCGCAAGCGCCACGGGCACTGCCTCGCCCAGTTTGTCCATCTGGCGCACAAGGCCCGACGTCGACACCGTCACTCGGCGGCGGGAGAGCCCGTAGCCGTTGTCGTCCAAAAAGATCCGGAGCGCCGGAATCACGTTGTCAAGATTCTGCAGGGGCTCGCCCATGCCCATCAGCACCACGTTGCTGATGATGCGGTCATTGGGATCCGTGATCCCCGCCTCGGCGCGAAGCGTCTTCTCCGCCGTCCAGAGCTGCCCCACGATTTCCGACGTCGTCAGGTTTCGATTGAACCCCTGCTTGCCGGTGGAGCAGAAAAGGCACCCCATCGCGCAGCCCGCCTGCGTCGAAATGCAGAGCGTCCCGCGGTCGTCTTCCGGGATGAACACCGCTTCGACGGCATTCCCATTGCCCACATCAAAGAGCCACTTTCTCGTCCCGTCCGCACTCTTGTGCTCGGTGATGACCGTCGGCGCTTTGATGTAGGCCAAGTCTTTCAACTTGGCCCGGAACACTTTCGCCAGATTGGTCATGTCGTCAAAGTTGTCGCAACAGTAGCGGTGAATCCAGCGGGTGAGCTGCGTCGCCCGGAAGGGCTTTTCCCCGATCTCGGCGCACCAGGCCTTCACAGCCTCTGCGTCAAAGTCGAGCAGATTCACTCGCGCGGCGCCCGCCGCTGCCGTTTCCGTCATTTCCGTCATGACCAGTCCGTTTCTCTCGTCCGATTAGCGCTTGCAGATGGAAAGCGTCGGGAAGAAGTAGGCGATTTCAACCGCCGCCGTTTCGGGGGCGTCGGAGCCGTGCACGGCGTTGGCGTCGATGCTTTCAGCGAAGTCAGCGCGGATCGTGCCCTTTTCGGCCTTCTTCGGGTCCGTGGCGCCCATCAGCTGGCGGTTCTTGGCGATGGCGTCTTCGCCTTCGAGAACCTGAATCATCACGGGGCCGGAGACCATGAAGTCAACGAGCGCCTTGAAGAAGGGGCGTTCGCGGTGCACGGCGTAGAAGCCTTCGGCTTCGGCGCGGGAGAGCTGACGCATCTGGGCGGCGACAATCTTGAGGCCCGCGTCTTCGAAACGCGTGTAGATCTTGCCGATCACGTTCTTGGCGACGGCATCGGGCTTGATGATGGAAAGAGTACGCTGAAGAGCCATTTTTTCTTCTCTAAAGGTCAAATGAAGTCCGCTCATGCGGACACAAAAACATCGGCCGAAGCCTTTTCCTTGGAGAAAAAGCTTCGTCCGTCATCCGTATCCATTCAAGGGAAGCGAAATGATTTCAAATTCCTTGAATTTCTTAGGCGCGCGATTTTAGCACGGCGCCTTTTTCGTCCTTTTCCCGCCGGCAGCGCCTTTTGAAACCGGCATTGCGGCGAAACTGACAAAAAGTATAGAGGGATCCAGCTCAGGAGCCGGTCCCCTTCGTCACTTTTTTACACGGCAGCTGCGTCTGAAGTCGCCTCTGCTGGCGCAACGCCTTCCTCCGCAACGTCAGACGCCACAGGTTCCGGCCTCTTTTCAGGCTTGGGCCCAGGCTCCAACACCGCCATGCTCTCCACGTGCCCCGTGTGCGGGAACATGTTCATGACGCCCGCGGCGCGGATGTGCCACCCCCCCTCGTGATGCAGGATGGCGCAGTCTCGGGCGAGCGTCGCCGGATTGCAGGACACGTAGACGATGCGCGCCGGGCGCTTTTCTGTGGCGGCGAGCACTTGAGAGAGCGCCTGAGCGCCTTCTCGCGGCGGGTCGATCAAGAGGCGGTCAATGCCGCCCGCCCGATCCCAGAGCTCGTTCCAGTCATCTTCGCACCACGTGAAGAGGTTGCGCGCTATGAAGTCCGTCTTGTCCGCCAGGCCGTTCACCGCCGCCCCCGCCTTGGCGCGAAGCACCATGCCTTCGCTGCCTTCAAGCCCCGTCACGTGCGCCGCGCAGCGCGCCAGGGGCAGCGTGAAGTTGCCGAGGCCGCAGAAGAAGTCCGCCACCTTGTGCTCGGGATGCACGTCCAGAAGCCGCACGGCCCGCGACACCATGGTTTCGTTCAAGGCATGGTTCACCTGCGTGAAGTCCGTGGGCTTGAAGACGATGTCCGTGTTGAATTCCGAGTGATGCAGCGTGAGCTTTTCGGCATCCGCGGGATTCATCGGATAGGCGCTTTCAGGCCCCTTGGGCTGCAGCCAGACGGCGACATCCCACGCCTTGGCAAAGTCCGCAAGACGTGCTTCATCCGCCGCCGTCACGGGCTCCAAGTTGCGAAACACCATCGCCGTATGACCGTTTCCCGCCACCGCGATTTCAATCTGCGGCATGCGCTCCTTCATGTCGAGGGACTCCACAAAGGCGCGCAGGGGCACGAGCATGTCGGAGATCTTCTTTGGAAGAATCTTGCAGGACGTCATGTCCTTCACATAGCTCGAGCTCTTTTCATGAAAGCCCACGAGCACGCCGCCCTTCTTCTCCACGTAGCGCACCGTAAGGCGTGCGCGATGCCGATAGTGCCAGAAGGGTCCATAGATCGGCGCCAGAAGGCTTTCCGCCTTGAGTTTCCCGATGTGCCACAGGGCGTCTTCGAGCACCTTCTGCTTGAAGGCCACCTGCGCTGTGGCGTCCAGATGCTGCATGGCGCAGCCGCCGCAGCTTCCCGGCCCGATGCCGAAGTTGGGACACTCCGGCGCAACGCGCAGCGACGACTCCTGATGAATCTCCGTGACGCGGCCGATCTCAAACTTGGGCTTGTTCCTGAAGCATTCGTACGTCACCGTCTCCTGCGGCAACGCCCCCTCCACAAAAACGACCTTGCCGTCTCGGTGACCGACGCCGCGGCCTTCATCGTCCAGCCGCTCGATGTCAATCGTATAGCGGGGGAGCTGTTTTTTTTCTCTGCGTGCCATGTTTTCTTTCACTGCCGGCCTTCGCGACCGTCCGAAAAAGTCGGAGAGTCCGGCCGATTCTGTGCCGTGACTCTCCGCCGTTGGGATCGACGCCGTCCGCGCGAGACGACGCCCTTTAAAAATCAGTTGTCCTTGTGGTCGCGCCGAAAGAGCGTCCACTCGTCCACGCGTTCACCCGAGGGAAGCACGCAGACGCCGGATTCATTTCCGTCCTTGTCCTTCACAATCTCAAGGCGTCCGCCCTTTTCCATGCACCAGACGCTCGCTGGATTGGGCATGCCGATCATCGGCATCTCCTCCTTGGGCGTCGTCTGACAGCCGGCGGTCATCGCCGCCACAGCCGCAGTTGCCGCTGCCGCTGCCGCCTTCATGAGCTTTGCCATGTCTTCGCCTCCGATTACTTCGCTTGCAAGTACTTCGCCGGATTCACGGGCGCGCCCTGACGCATTTCAAAGCGCAGCTTCACGCGATCACTGTCGGACTTGCCCATCGTGGCAATGGTCTGCCCCTGACGAACGCTTTCCCCCATCTTGACGAGGATCTTGTCGGCATTGCCATAGACCGTCACGAGGGGCGTCGTTCCCTGACCGGGGAGACGCACGTTGTGCTTCACAATCACAAAGTTGCCGTAGCCCTTCGCGGCGCCGTTGCCCACATAGTGCACCGTGCCGTCCAAAACGACCTTCACCGGATCCCCCAGATTGCCCGCAATGTCGATGCCGGCGTTTCTCGTCGCCGTGAAGTCGGCGATCACGCGCCCTTCGGCGGGCCAGGGAATCGTCATCGTGCCCGCCGCCGCGGCCTCACGCAGCTTCGCGGCTTCCGCGAGCTCGCGCTGCGCCGCTTCGTCCGGCGTATCAAGGCGCTTGGCAACTTCCACCGTAACGGGCTTCACCTCCTGCGCGGACTTTGCCTCCTCGGCCGCCGACACCGCCACAGCTTCCCCCGCCACCGTCGTTTCCGCCACAGAATCAGTCGTCAGCGTCTGCGCGGGCTTTGCGGCGGACTCCGGAATCTTCAGCACGAGCCCCAGCGACATCGCGGTGGGATCGGTGATTCCATTTAAAGCCGCGAGCTCCCGCGGGTTCACGCCGTATCGCACGCCGATGTTGTAAAGCGTGTCGCCCGCCACCACCGTGTGCGTGCGACCGCTGTCAGTCGCCTGTTCACTGGCTAGATAAGGCGTCGCCACCGCCGTCGACTTTCCTTCTTCCACGGGAACGGACTGCGCCGAAGGCGTCACCACTTCCGCATGATCTTCGATCGGCGCCATCGTGGTCACCGTCGAGCAGCCGGCGAGCGCCGCCACGGCGCTCGTCGCCAGAATGAGTCGCAATTTCATCATCTATCTTTGTCCACCAAGTCTTGTCAGGCCAGCCACTTCGCCGCTTGCTCCACTTCGCCGTAGGCCGTGCGATCAATGTGAAGCGGCGTCACAGACGCAAAGCCATTGGCCACCGCCCAAAAATCCGTTCCCTCTTGGGCGTCGCGGGGCTTTCCCGCAGCGCCCAGCCAGTAAACCGGCATGCCGCGCGGATTCACTTCACGCACGAGAGGCAGCGACGTGTTGCGCCGCCCAAGCCGCGTCGCCTGCATCCCCTTCAATTCGGAAAGCGGCAAATTGGGTATATTAACATTGAGAAGCATCGGTTTCTCGCCTGTTTTGCTTCCTAAAAAGCGCTCCACCACCGTGCGCGCCATGGCAACCGCGGCATCAAGCTCCTTCCAGCCTTTTTCAATCTGGCTGAAAGCAATGGAATCGATTCCAAAGATATACCCCTCAGTCGCTGCCGCCACCGTGCCGGAATACATGGTGTCGTCACCCAGGTTGGCGCCGCAGTTGATGCCGGAGAGCACGAGGTCGGGCTTTTCATCCAACAATCCCGTGAGCGCCACATGAATGCAGTCCGAAGGCGTCCCCGACACCGCGTAGACGCCCTCTTCGATGTCCGTCACCGTCAAGGGCGTATTGAGCGTGATGGAATTGCTCGAGCCGCTGTAATTGAACTCGGGCGCCACCACCGTGACGCGTCCGAAGTCCCTCATCGCCGCGGCAAGGGCCTTGATGCCGCGGGCCGAGTAGCCGTCGTCATTGCAGATCAGAATGTGCATAGGATTTCCTTCCGATTTACCCAGCCGCGGACTCTCGCCGACTGAACGCCTCACCAAAAAAAACTGGAGGCGGGATTGTAAAACGCCGGCGGCCGATTTCCCTTCGACCGCCGGCGTCTTTTCTGCCAGATCCGACTATTTCACAAGCACGGCGCCCGCCATGTCGCAGCCAACCGATCCATCATGGCAACCGTCTGCCGCAGCGCCTCGCGCTTCGTTGCCCGAAGCTTGCCCACAAGAAAAACTTGGCGTTGGGAAGCGCCGCCAGACTGAGCGCCTCCGCCAACTCGGAAAGCGAAGGCCCCCTTTCGCCCTCCTTTCCTCGCTACGCCGCCACAAAAGGCGCGACCGTCACGCCGTCATTGGCCGGCACGATCTTGAGCACTCGCTGATTGGCGCTCCCGTACCAAAGCCCCTGCTCCGTCACTTTTTTCTTTTCCACAAAAGGCCCGTCCACGAGCACGTCTATATAAGAAAGAAGCGGCGACGCCTTCACCTTGTCAAAAACGCGCCCCGTCCACGTCCAAACGCTCTTTTGCGGAAACTGCGCCTTGATTTTTTTTAGCAGCGAGAGAAGCGCCGCCTCATGCTCGGGCTCAAAGGGGTCGCCCCCCAGCAGCGAAAACCCGGCGACATACGGGTTGTCGAGCGCCTTGAGGATCAACGCTTCCGTGTCCGCCGTAAAAGGCTTTCCCGCCGCAAAGTCCCAGCTCTCTTGATTGAAGCACCCCTTGCAGTGCAGGGTGCAGCCCGCCACAAAGAGCGACACCCGGACGCCGGGGCCGTTCGCGGTGTCGTACTTCGAAAACCCGATGTAGTTCACTTCGTCGCCTTACATGCTCACGCGATTGCGGATTTCCGCCATCTTGCCGTCATTCATGCGGGTGTGGCCGTTCACATTGCTGTAGCCAAGATAGCCGCAGACGCGTGAGATGACGGAAATGTTGGTGCTGCCGCAGAAGGGGCACTTGTTCAGCACGTTCGTGCTGTGGCGTCCGCACTCATTGCAGTAAGCGCTGTCGAAGTTCACGCCCTGATAAAAGCCCATCTCCATGCCCCGATGAACAACGGCGGCCAAGGCCTCCTCGTTCTTGGGGGAGTCCAGGCGCACGTACTGGATGTGCCCGCCTTCGCAGAGGTGGAAGTCCGCGAACTCCGCATCCTGCTTTTCAAAGGGCGTGATGTCCTCGGTGACGTTCACATGAAAGGAGTTCGTGAAGTAGTCGGGGCTGTAGTGGGCGGAATCCTTGAAGACGTTCTTCACGCCGATCTTGCCGCACCACTCGTCGTACTGCTTGGCCTGCGTCGCACAGAGAGACTCCGCGGGCGTGCCGTAGATAGCGTAGAGGTAGCCGTCCTCGTGCTTGTACTCGTTGATCTTTTCCTTCAAATGCTTCAGCACCGCTTCAGAGAAGGTGCGGTCTTCGACCAAGCGCTTTCCAGACCAGAGGAACGTCGCCTCATCCAAGGCCGTGATGCCGAAGGAAGCCGTCATGTAGCGCACCAGATCGCCCACTTCGTCGTCGGGCGCCTTCGTGCCTTCGTAAAAGCCCCCTTGCGTGAAAGCCAAGGGATTGCTCGAGCACTTCTGATGGCGCACGACGTCATAGCGGCGCTTCAGGAAGTTGTGAATGATGTCCAACCTCTTGTCCAGTTCCGGCCAGAACGTTTCGCGCCAGTTTTCCGGATCCTGATGCTGCACAATGCTCAAAATGAGCGGCACATTCAAGGACACGGCGCCGATGTTGCAGCGGCCGATCGTGATGTACTTCCCCTCCTCGTTCGCCCAAGGCGTGAGGTAGGCGCGGCACCCCATGGGCGACGTGATGACGCCCGTCTCCCGATAGAGCTTGCTCACGGAGCCGAACTTCGACGACAGGGACAGATAGTCCGGATACATGCATTGGGCGGACGTCTTCACCGCAGAGTCAAAGAGCGCGGCGCTTTCGGGATCGGCATTGATCTGCGCGGCGTCGTAGAGATAGACGAGCTTCGGGAACACCACCGGATGATGGCTGGGGCCGTGGCCGTTGCGGCGCGTCGCGAGAATCGTCTGGTTGATGATGCGCATCCACTTGCGGTCTTCGGCGGACCAGTCGGCGCCCCACTGTCCGAAGGTGAGCGTCGTAAAGGCGAAGTCGCCGCGCGAGCACGGCACGGTGTTGAGCTTCAATTCAAGCGACTGGAACCCCTGCTCCAATTCGCGGACGACGTCTTTTTCCGCCTGATCGGCGCTCTTTGTCTCCGAGAGCCCCAGTTCAAGGTACTTCTCGTGCGCGGCGGAAAGGCTCTTCTTCACGTAAGGCAGCAGCACCTTGTCGATTTCCGCAATCGTGAAGCCGCCAAACTGCTGCGCGGTCGCGACGAGCGTGATGTCGCCAACCACCTGCAGGGCCGAGAGGACGGTCTTCGGCTCGGTGTACTGGACGTTTGACATCTCAAAGCCGCCCTTTAGCACGCTCCCCATGTCAAAAAGGCAGCAGTTGATGCATCCCAGAATCATGTCGCGCATGTCGTGGATGTAGATGTCGCCGCGGTCGATGTACTCGCGCTCTCTGGCGGACAAATAGAACTGCTTGTAGAGGTTCTTCGTAAGGTAGCCCTTGATGAGCGAGCCCTTCGTGGACACGAGCGAGCTGTCAAAGTTCGCGTTCTCGCGATCCCCCAGGCGCAGGACGTCGTCGGCATCCTCGCGAAGCTTCTCAAAGGTCTTCGCGTACTGCGTCTTGTAGTAGCGGTATTCCGCATAGGACGAAGCGATGTCGTGAAAGTCATTGGCGGCCAATGACTCGATCACGATGTCGTGCAGATCGATCACGGAGACGGCGGGCTTTGTGGCGAGCTTCGCGCGCACCGTGCGAATGATCGCCTCGATGTTGCGCTGGCTCAGCATCTTGTCGCAGCGCATCGCCGCCTTGTTCACCGCCACTTCAATTTTTTGAGGGATGAACGATTCTTCCGAACCATCCTTCTTGATGACGACGATGTCTGATGAAATCATGGCAGCTCCGAGACGAAAAACCCGCATCAAGCGGGCAGGTGTTCCTAAAAAAATCGGGGCGCATGCTAACACAGCTCCGCCGGCCTGTCACCTCTCCAAACATACTAGATATTGTGTCGATAGACGCGTACAACCACCATCTGTCGTATTAATGCCATTTCCGCCTGCAATATCAGAGCCTGCCGCAGCGGGGCTAAAATGCCGGCCCCTTGACCTTGAGATGCCTTCTCAGACACCATGGAAAATCTGCATCAGCTCCTGGCTGGCTTTCACAATTTCCGCCGCGAAATGCTCGCTGAAGACGCTCAGTTCTTCGCCTCGCTCGCGAAAAGCCAGAACCCCCATACGCTCGTCATCGCCTGCTGCGACTCACGCGTGGATCCCGGCATCATCCTCGGCTGCCGGCCGGGCGAGCTCTTCGTTGTGAGAAACGTCGCAGCGATCGTCCCGCACGCAGCGCCCGTGGGACAGCCTGACGCCGTCATGGCGGCGGTGGAGTACGGCGTGAAGCACCTTGAGGTGCGTCACGTGGTCGTCATGGGGCACTCCAACTGCGGCGGCATCCACGGACTGCTGCACCCCGAAGCCGTGGCGCACGAGGACTACATCGCCGACTGGGTGAAGCAGGCCGCGCCCGCCGCGGCAAGCCTTGAGCACGCCGAGAGCGAGCATGAGCGGCATCGGCTCGCCGAAGAAGGCGCCGTGCTACTTTCAATCGACAACCTCCTCTCTTACAACTGGATCCGCGAGCGCACCGAAGCGGGGCAGCTCGCGCTGCACGCCGTCTACTACGACCTCGAAAACCATTCACTCGACCTCTGGGACGCCGAAAAGGAAGACTTCATCCCGGCGCCCGCGCTTCACCCCGTCGAATAATCCAGTCAACGCTCGCGTCCGTTTTGTCGGACGCCGCGCGCTCGCCAGCTCCCTCATGGACGCCCCGTCATAGCCTGCAGACTCTAGCTTCCATTCGATTTTCGAATGGATTCTGTAAAGCCTATTGTCTTCCATCAATAGGGTACCTAGTTCTTTGTAGCTAGTTCCGCTTACCCAACTAGACTATTCGCAAGGGTTCGGCGAAGCAAGTTCATTCTCCACGAAACATTTCGTTTCAGAAAACTAAACTCCCCACCCAGCGGCAAAGGGTTTTCCCCGAAGCCGCACCTATAAAAACCATTATCAATCCAAGGGAGCGTTCATCATGAACAAATCCTTACGAAGCTGGCTCATCGTGCTGGTCGTAGGCGCCGCCATCTGGCTGTGCCCCGCGCCGGACGGTCTGACCCCCGCTGCATGGCATCTCTTTGCAGTCTTCGTGGCAACGGTTCTGGGCTTCATTCTGCAGCCCATGCCCATCGGCGCCGTCGCCTTCATCGCCCTGACGTTCTGCTGCTTCACCGGTCTTCTCAAGACCGGCCAGGTCCTCATGGGCTTTGGCAACGGCACCATCTGGCTCATCGTCTGCGCCTTCTTCCTCTCGCGCGCCTTCATCAAGACGGGCTTCGGCCGCCGCATCGCCTATTTGATCATCAAGGCGATCGGCCGCTCGTCTCTGTCGCTCGGGTACTCGATCGCACTGTCAGAACTGATCGTTTCGCCCGCCATGCCGTCGGCGACCGCTCGAGGGGGCGGCGTGTTCTACCCGATCGTGCGCTCCCTCTCTGGCGCCTTCGGCAGCGAACCCGGCCCCTCTTCTCGCAAGATCGGCGCCTACCTCATGCAGGTGGGCTACCACACGGACGCCACAACCTGCATGATGTTCCTCACCTCCATGGCCGGGAACCCCTTGTGCGTGGGCCTTGCGGCGAGCGCCGTAGGCGTTGAGATCACGTGGACGAACTGGGCGGCCGCGGCCATCGTGCCGGGACTCGTGTCCCTTGCGCTCGTCCCCTGGGTCGTGAGCCTTCTCTCGCCCCCGGAAATCAAGGCCATCCCCAACGCCAAGGAGCTTGCGGAGAAGGAGCTCGCCGCCATGGGCCCGATGAGCCGCGACGAGAAGGTGCTTGCCTTCGTGTTCGTGATGTGTCTCATCCTCTGGGCGACGGGCAGCTGGACAAAGCTTGGAGCCACCCCGATC
Organism: Acutalibacteraceae bacterium; assembly: GCA_963647785.1. GTDB lineage: Bacteria > Pseudomonadota > Gammaproteobacteria > Burkholderiales > Burkholderiaceae_F > Duodenibacillus. The sequence continues at coordinate 53,959 of CAVJBF010000003.1, read as the reverse complement.
GCGATGCTCGCCATCGCCATCATGCTCATCACCAAGGTTTTGTCCTGGCAGGACATTCTGGGTGAAAAGGGCGCCTGGGACGCGATGTTCTGGATGGGCGGCCTCATGAGCCTTGCGACGGCTCTGGGCAAGTCGGGCTTCATCGCCTGGCTCGCCAAGGACGTGGCGACCATCATCGGCGGCGCCGGCTTTGACTGGATCACCGCCTTCCTGATCGTCATCCTCTTCTACACCTACTCGCACTACTGCTTTGCGTCGGTGACGGCCCGCATCTCCGCGATGTACGCCGCGTTCGTTGCGGTGGCGGCGGCCTGCGGCACGCCGGCTCTGATGGCGGCTTTGACGTTCGGCTTCTTTGCGAACTGCCCGATCTCGCTCACGCACTACGGCAACGGCTGCGGCCCGGTCTACTACGGCGCGGGCTACGTCAGCCAGGGCGAATGGTGGCGCAACGGCGCGGTGATCTGCACCATGAACGCTGCGATCTGGCTCACGGTCGGCATGGCCTGGTGGAAGGTGATCGGCCTCTACTAAAGCCTCGCAACGGATTCCTCCAGAATTCACAAGAGCCCGCACGGGATTCCCGGCGGGCTCTTTGTTTTCAGACGCGCAGCGATGGAAGGCGCTCTGGCTCAGTCACCGTACTGCGGCAGCGTGAGCGCCTCGCCCGTGACGTGCCAGTGGCCGCCCGCCACGTAGTGCAGCGGCCGGCATTCTCTGGGCGCATTTTCCAAAAGCCAGTGTCCGTCCTTGAAGAGCCGGTCGTCGGCCCAAGCCTCCACGCACTGTCCGATGAAGAGGTCGTAAGTCTTCTCGTTGTGCTCCTCCGGGATCACGTCAAAGATCGCCCACGCGGCGCACCCTTTCACAAAGGGCAGGTTGCGCCCGCCCACGTAAAAGAGCTCGGCGCCGCTCTTTTCCACCTTGTCCGGATCGTCGTTCTTGCTCACCCACCCGAGCTTCATCACCTGCTCCACGATCGCCGCCGTAGGAATCATGAGCGCAAAGCGCCCGCTTCCCTCGATGAGGCGCCGCGTGTAGTGCGTGTGATCGATCACCGCCGTCACCTTGGTGGGCGCGAGATCCAGAGGACAGCACCACGTGGCGGGCATGATGTCGAAGTCGCCGTGGCATTCGGCGGCGACCAAGGGCGTTGCGCCCAGGTTGAAGAGCCGGTACGCCTTGTTGACGTCCACGCTTTCAAAATGTTCAAGAATCATTTGCTGGCTCCCTTGCCAAATTTAGATGCCGTCCATTCTACGCACTGTCCGCCCACCGTCTTCACCGCTAAACTGCCGGCTTTTCTCCGCTTTCTGCCCGATTCTTTCGTCATGTCCGACCAGCCGCCCATTTTTCAGCTCGACCGCTGCGACACCGTCTTGAACGAAGCTCGCCGCCTCTTTGCCGCCGGCCGCTTTCCGATCTTCTCGTCCGTGCTCGCTGCGACGCAGACCGAAGGGCGCGGCCAGCACGGACACCGCTGGACAAGTCCGCGGGGAAACCTCTACGCCGGGCTTCGCCTTCCCTTGACCGCGCCCTTTGCTGACTTTCGCGGCCCCATGGCTGTGAGCGCCGTCATCGTCGAGGCGCTTGCTGCCGCGGGCTTTGACGTCAAGATGAAATGGCCCAACGACATCGTGCTCCACGTTTCAGGCAAAGGCTGGGCAAAGTGCGCAGGGCTCCTTCTAGAAAAGAAGGGCGAGCTTCTCACCGCCGGCATCGGCATCAATCTCACCGTCTTTCCGCCTGAGAGCGACCTCAGAGAAGGTGCGGCGCTTCCCGCGGGAGCGCTGGCAGAATGCGCCGACGCCGTCCCGAGCGCCCCCGTTCTTTGGAAGCAGCTCGCCGCGCGCTTTGCCGCCTTTGACGCCGAGCGCTTCTTAAAGGACTGGCCCCGCGTGATTGACGAGCGGCTCCTCTGGCAAAAGGAGCGCGTCGTGCTCACCATTCCCGGCAGGACTCCCATTGCAGGGCGCCTTCTGGGCGTAGGTCCCGCAGGCGAACTGCGTCTTGCGACGCCCCAAGGCGAAGAGCGCTTCACCGAAGGAAGCCTCAAGCCCGAAACCTAGGCAAAATCTCCCATTTTTCCTTCTTTAGAATTAGGTCACTTTCACCCGTTCGCGACGCGATTCAAGGCTTTTTCTCATGACGTTCAATCCCACCGCCGTCACCTTCATCGGCTACATGGCGCTGATGCTGATGCTGGGCTTTTTTGCCTGGCACTACACCCGCAGCTTCAATGACTACATTCTCGGGGGCCGCAGCCTCGGAGGCCTCGTAACCGCCTTGTCCGTGGGCGCAAGCGACATGTCCGGCTGGCTCCTCATGGGGCTCCCCGGCGCCGTCTTTCTCTTTGGCGTGAGCGAAAGCTGGCTCGCGATCGGGCTCATCATCGGCACGTTCTTCAACTGGAAGCTCGTTGCCGCGCGCCTTCGCGTCTACACCGAAATCGAGCACAACGCCCTCACGCTGCCCGATTTCTTCACGCATCGCTTCAAGGACGCGAGCCGCATCCTTCGCATTGCAGCCGCAGCCGTGATCCTCGTCTTCTTCACGATCTACTGCGCAAGCGGCATCGTCGCCGGGGCCCGTCTCTTTGAAAACACCTTCTCGATGTCCTACCCAGCCGCCGTCTGGGCGGGCGCCGCAGCCACCATCCTCTACGTCTTCATCGGCGGGTTCCTCGCCGTGAGCTGGACGGACGCCATTCAGGCAAGCCTGATGTGCATTGCGCTCGTCGTGACGCCCTTTGTGGTGATGACGGACCTGGGGGGCCTTGACGCCACCCTTCGCACCGTTGAAGGCATCAACCCCAACATGCTCCACATGATGACGAACCAGACCGTCGTGGGCGTGGCGAGCCTTCTCGCCTGGGGCCTCGGCTACTTCGGCCAGCCGCATATTCTCGTGCGCTTCATGGCGACGAAGTCCATCAAGGTGATTCCCAACGCCTGCCGCGTGTCGCTCTTGTGGATGGTCTTCTGTCTGGGGGGCGCCGTTTGCGTCGGGTTCTTCGGCGCCGCGTATTTCGCGCAGCACGCTGACCAGGCTGCGCTCGTGCAGGAAAACCACGAGCGCATCTTCATCGTCCTCTCGCAGATCCTCTTCAATCCCTGGATCGGCGGCATTCTGATGTCGGCGATTCTGGCGGCGGTGATGTCCACCCTTTCCTGCCAGCTTCTCGTCTGCTCGTCCACTCTCACGGAAGACTTCTATCGCGCCTTCCTTCGCCCTCAGGCCGGAAACCGGGAATTAATCTGGTTCGGCCGCTGCATGGTGCTCGCGGTGGCGCTTCTGGCGATCTGGATCGCCATGGATCCCACAAGCCTCGTTCTCTCCCTCGTTAGCTACGCCTGGGCGGGCTTTGGCGCAGCGTTCGGCCCCGTGATCCTGATGAGCCTCTGGTGGAAGCGCATGACCCGCAACGGCGCTCTCGCCGGCATGGTGACGGGCGCCGTCACCGTCATCGTCTGGCACACGGGCGGCTGGTTCGGCCTCTATGAAATCATCCCCGGCTTTGTGTTCGGTCTCGCGGCCATCGTGATCGGGAGCCTGCTCTCGCCCGAGCCCGACAAGGAAACCGAAGCCAACTTTGACCACGTCGTCAAAACCGTACGCGCGGCCTGATTCTTTTAAAAGCAACACGACATGTCTACTCCTACGTTAAGCCGCACGGCGCGCGCCGTGAAGACTTCCATCATCGGCGAACTTCTTTCGCTCGCCGCCCGTCCCGAAGTGATCTCCTTTGCGGGCGGCCTGCCCACCCCCGAAGGCTTTCCGGTGAAGGCGCTGGCGGACGCCGCAGCGAAGGTTTTTGAAGAAAAGTCCGCCCGCGCCCTGCAGTACTCCGTCGCCACGGGCGAAAAGGAATTGAAGTCCTTCATCGCCCAGCATGAAACCCGCCGCGGCGTCCCCACGACGCCCGACGAGGTGATGATCGTTTCGGGCTCGCAGCAGGCGATCTACTTTGCTGCGCAGGCCTTTGTGGATGAAGGGAGCACCGTGCTCGTCGAAGCCCCGACCTACATGGGAGCGCTCCAGTCCTTTGACCTGGCGCATCCCAAATACCAGTCGCTGCCCACGGACGAAGCGGGCCTCAACCCCGCCGCCATGGGCGAAGAATGCCGCGGCGCGCGCTTTGCGTACGTGATGCCCACGTTTGCCAACCCCTCAGGCCTCACGATGTCGCTGGAGCGCCGCAAGGCTCTGGCGGAGAAAGCGCGCGAGCTCGACCTCTGGCTCATCGAAGACGATCCCTACGGCGAGCTCTGGTACGACGAGGAGCCGCCGGTGTCGCTGCGCGCCTTTGCACCCGAGCGGACGCTGCGCCTCGGAACCTTCTCCAAAGTGCTCGCGCCCGGCCTGCGTCTGGGGTACGTCTGCGCTCCAAAGGACGTGATCGCCGTTCTCTCGCAGTTCAAGCAGGCCTGCGACGTGCATACGTCCACACTCACGCAGCTTGTCGCCTCCGAAGTCTTGAACAACAACCTTCTCGATCGCCACCTCCCCGCCGTGCGCCAGATCTACAAGCGCCAGGCCGAGGCAATGCTCGAAGCGCTTGAAGAATTCATGCCGAAGGACGCCGGCATTTCGTGGACGAAGCCCGCGGGCGGCATGTTCATCTGGGTGACGCTCCCCGCCGCCTTTGACACGGACGAACTCATGAAGGAAGCCGTGGCCGCCAACGTCGCCTTCGTACCAGGGTCCGTCTTCTACAGCAACGACCCGCAGAAAAACAAGCTGCGCCTTTCCTTCGTAACGGTTCCCGTTGAAAAGATCCGTGAAGGCATCCGAGCGCTCGCGGGCGTCGTCGCCCGTCACTTGTAATCGAATTGTCACGATTTTTACGCCCGCGGAAGGAGCCGGCGGGCGTAAGCTAGCGAATCTCATTGGCAAAACTGGCCGGACGCCCCTCCGGCCGAAGGCAGCACGAAGAAAAATGTCCTATCCCTTTGCGCAGAACTTCATCAACGGCCGCTGGGAAGATCCCGCCTCCGGCCGCTATCTGGACGTGGTGAATCCCGCGACGCTTGAAGCCTTTGAAAAAGTGCCCGACAGCAGCGATGCCGACGCCGGCAAGGCGGTGGAAGCCGCCGCCGCGGCGCAGGAAGCGTGGCAGGCGACGCCAGCTTCCGAGCGCATCACCCTCATGAAGACCTTCCTTGAGCACTTCAAGGCAAAGCACGACGACATCATTCGTCTTGAAGCCGAAGAGCTCGGCGCCCCGGTTTCCTTCGGGAAGATCTCCCACTGCGAGTACCAGTACACGCGCGTCGCCTCTTACATCGCGGCGGCCGAGAAGCTTGCCGAGTCCGAGCTCTTTGAAAAAAGCACCGTCTGGCGCGAACCCGTCGGGGTTGTCGCCTGCATCACGCCATGGAACTACCCGCTGGGGCAGATCGTGCAGAAGGTGGTTCCCGCGCTTCTTGCCGGAAACACGGTCGTCCTGAAGCCCAGCCAGCACACGCCGCTCACCGCCGTCCTGATGGTGAAGTCCTTTGAAGAGGCGGGGTTCCCGGCAGGAACCGTGAACCTCATTCAGGGCCGAGGCTCAAAGCTGGGCGACATTCTTGGCACCCACCCCAAAGTGGACATGGTGAGCTTCACGGGCTCCACGTCCGTGGGCGTGAAGCTCTCGCAGGCGGCACTCGCCTCCGTAAAGCACATCAGTCTGGAGCTGGGCGGCAAGTCCCCCTACCTCTGGCTCAAGAGTGAGGACTATGCTCCCGCGATTCCGAAGCTCTTCAGCTCGATCTTCTTAAATAGCGGCCAGACCTGCACGGCGCTCTCCCGCCTCATCGTCCCCGAAGAAGATCTTGAAAAGGTGAAGGCGCTCCTTCTCGCACACATCGGCGAACTCACCGTAGGCGATCCGAAGGATCCAGCAACCAAGCTCGGCCCCGTCGCAAGCAAGGCGCAGTTTGAAAAGATCAACGAGTACATCCGTCTCGGGCTCGAAGAGGGCGCCGAGCTTCTCACGGGCGGTGAAGCAAAGGACGCCTCTCATGGCTACTACATCGAGCCCACGATCTTCACCAAGGTGACAAACGACATGCGCATCGCCCGCGAGGAAATCTTCGGGCCGGTGCTCGTCATCCTTACCTACAAGACCGTGGACGAAGCCGTGGCAATCGCCAACGACACTGTCTACGGCCTCAACGCCGCGGTGTTCGGCCCCAAGGCCGAGGCCCTCGCCGTCGCCCGCCGCATCAAGGCCGGCAACGTCTACGTGAACGATGCGCCGCGCGATGTGACCGCCCCCTTCGGCGGCTACAAGCAAAGCGGCATCGGCCGCGAAGGCGGCATCGAAGGCATCAAGGAATTCACGCAGCTCAAGACCGTGTACGACCACTGCACGTTCTGAACCGGCGGCTGACGCCGGTTTCGAGCCGTTCCGATGCCATGTCGGGACGGCTCTTTTGTTTTGTCGTCGCGTTCCCGATGCGGTCAGCCATGGATGACATTTTTCGCCAAAATAAAAATTTGTCACCCATACTTGACACTTTGCGGTCTCATACCGTAAAGTGTCATTCGTACATGACACTTTTCCCAATCGCCATGATCCAACGCGAAAGCTACCTGCGCCGCATTCGCCCGTTCATCGACCAAGCGCTCATCAAGGTGATCACCGGCCTTCGTCGCTGCGGCAAATCCGTTCTTCTAGAGCTCATTCAGAACGAACTGCTCGCTCGCGGCATCCAGCCGGACGCCATTTTGACCTTCAACTTTGAATCCTTCTCCCATCGCCCGCTTTGCACCGCGCCAGCGCTCTATGCCGAACTCAAGCGCCGGATCGGCAACCGCAAGGACAGGATCTACCTCTTCTTCGATGAAATTCAGGAAGTGTCCGACTGGCAACGCTGCGTCAACTCCTGCCGAGTTGACTTCAACTGCGACATTTATCTCACGGGGTCAAACGCTCGCCTCCTTTCGGGCGAGCTCGCCACCTACTTGTCCGGCCGCTACGTCGCCTTCGAAGTGTTTCCATTTTCATTTGCCGAATTCTGCGATTTCCGCAAAGAGGAAGGTCTTTCAACCGACCCGCGAGAAGCCTTCGCCGCCTATCTTGCCATCGGAGGCATGCCCGTCGCGAGCCAATTGCGGAATCACTCCACCGCGCGCCAGTACCTCCGCGATCTCTACGCCTCCGTCGTTCTCAAGGACATCATTGAGCGCAATGGCTTTCGCAATGCCGACCTCCTCGAGCGAGTCATCCATTACCTGTCAGACAACATCGGACAGATTTTCAGCGCGACGAACATCCATCGATTTCTCAAAACCGAAGAGGACCGCAACGTCGGTCGCGAAACCATCTTGAACTACGTGAAGGCCTGCCAGAACGCCTTTCTTTTTCACGCCGTTCCTCGCGAGGATCTTTCCGGCAAGCGCGTGCTGACAGTGAACGAGAAGCTCTATCTAGCGGATCACGGCCTGCGAGAAGCTGCTTTCAACGGCGAAAGCACCGCCGACATTGGACAAGTCCTGGAGAACATGGTTTGCCTCGAGCTGCTTCGCCGCGGCTTTTCGCTCACCGTGGGAAGAGTGGGAGCCAAGGAAGTGGATTTTGTCGCCCGGCGAGGCGACGAGAAGCTTTACGTTCAGGTCGCCTACCTGCTTGCCACGCCCGACGTCATCGAGCGAGAATTCAGCGCACTGCGCCAAATTCCGGACAACTTTCCAAAACACGTCGTCACCTGCGACGAGTTTGACTTCAGCCGCGACGGCATCCGGCACTGGAACATCCGCCGCTTTCTCACCGACACAAGCTGGGGGTAGCCCTCAAAAAAAAATCCCCCGGACGAACCGAGGGATGAATGCGTTAGGACGCTTTGGCGGGCGCTGTCTTGGCAACGGGCCTCCTTGCGGGTCTGCGACGAGGCTTTGTCGCCTTCTTTTCGGAAGGCGTCTCGTCCTTTGCTTGCGCGGGCGCTGCTTCTTCAGCCTTTGCGGGCTTCTTCGCCGCAGGCTTTCGCACCGCCTTCTTCTCTGGCGCAGGCTTCACCGTGAGCGCAAGCTTTGCGGGCTCGGCTTTGACGCCCAGCTGCGAGGCCATCGTCTGGATGAGCTTCGTCTGCTCCGTCACCACAGCCTTCAGGCGCGAAATCTCTTCGGCGTACGGATCCTTCTCGCCCGCCATCACGGCGTAGGCGGCAAAGGCCTGATGCGCGGCCTTCTCCGCCTTGTTTTCCAAGACCGTGCGGCCCGGCACGCCCACCACGGTTTCATTGGCGGGCACAGGGCGCACTACGACGGCGTTAGAGCCGATGCGGGCGTTGTCGCCCACCGTAAAGCCCCCCAGAATCTGGGCGCCCGCGCCAATCACGACGTTCTTTCCAATCGTGGGATGGCGCTTCGTGCCGCGCCCCAAGCTCGTGCCCCCGAGCGTCACGCCATGATAAATCGTGCAGTCGTCGTCCACTTCAGCGGTTTCGCCGATCACGACGCCCATGCCGTGGTCGATGAAGACGCGGCGGCCGATCTTCGCCGCCGGATGAATTTCAATGCCCGTCAAAAAACGCGCCGCGTGGCTCACGACGCGAGCAAAGACGTTCCAGCCCTGCAGGTGGCACCAGTAGGCCCAGCGGTGCATCACGAGGGCGTGAAAGCCCGGATACGCGAGAGCAATCTCCAGCTTGCTCTGCGCCGCAGGATCTCGTTGCAGAATGGTTTCCAGATCTTCCTGAATGCGTTCAAACATGCGCGTGTTCCTTTTGCCGCAGGGATTTCGGCATCAATTTGTTCATTTTAGCGGCTTGCTACGGGCTTTTTGGCGCCGATGCGCTCTTTTTTGGAGCGAATGACCGCCGCGCAGATGCCTCTTAGGAGATCCACCTCACGCTGCGTCAATCCGGCGCGGGAAAAGAGCCGGCGCGTCATGCCCATGAGGTTCTTGGGCTCCTTGGGATCCAAGGCGCCGCATGCCGTCATCGCCTCCTCCCAGTGCCGGTAAAACCCCTCGATGGCCGGAACCGGCGCCGCGCGATCCGCCTCAAAGCGACTCTGCCACGCGTAGAGCTCCCCTTCATGATGCGTGTCTGCCAAAAGCGCCGTGTGCATCTCGTAAGCTGTGATCTGCACAGCTTGCGCGAGATTGAGGCTCGGACTCTCGGGGTTGGCGGCAATTGCCGAGCAGAACTGGCACAAGGCCATCTGCTCGTTCGTGAGGCCGCTGCGCTCGGTGCCGAACACGAAGGCGATGTCGCCCCCTTCGCTGTCCTCGAGCCGCAGCGCCGCGCGCTTGACGCTCTCGTGCACGTTTTCAATGGGAGGACCGAATTCACGGCTGTAGCCCGACAAGGCGCACGCGAGCGTCACGCCTTCCAACGCGTCTTCGAGCGTCATGTGGGTTCGGGCGGCGTTCAGAACATCCACGGAGCTCGTTGCAAGCGCCACGGCCTCCATGTCCTCCTTGTAGTCGGCGATGCGGGGATTGACGACGCGCAGGTCATAAAACCCCATCGTCTTGATGGCGCGCGCCGCCGAGCCGATGTTGCCCGGATGGCTCGGCTCCACCAGCACAAAGCGCACGCGTCGGGCGGCCAGAGGAATTCGATCCACGGAAAAAATCCTTTCAAAAAGAGGAAAAAGCGGCACGGATTCTAGCGAGAGCCGTCGGCGAAAACGCGGCCTTTGGCCGTTCGAGTCAATAAAAAAGCCCGCAAACTCCCCACAATCGAGGGCCTCCCCGTTAAAATTCAACGATTCGATTCAATTTTTGCAAGCGTCGGACGCCTTCGGGCCCGCACGCTTCGTTTCTTTTTCGGGATTCTCCAGCACCATGGCCAAATCTGCGCAGCTTCAGACGGCGATCCGCGCCGCCCTCAAAGCAGGCAAAATCATCAGTCGCGAAAGCGGCAACATCGATTCGATCGAAGTCCACGAGAAGGCTCAATTTGACTTCTTCAGCCGCGTTGACACCGAATGTCAGGAAACGATCTGCGGCATTCTGCAGGACGCCTTTCCCCACGACGGCATCGTTGCCGAAGAAAACAGCGTCGCCGAGAACACGGACGCCGAATGCGTCTGGTACATCGATCCTCTCGACGGCACGACGAACTTCCTGCACGGCTTCCCGCAGTACGCCGTGAGCATCGGCATGACCTACCGCGGCAAGCTCGCCGTGGGCGTCGTGTACGACCCGTCCCGCAACGAGCTCTTTTACGCGGAAAAAGGCAAGGGCGCCTTCATGAACGACACCCGCATCCGAGTTTCCGGCCGTTCGGACTTTGCGAAGGCTCTGATCGGCACTGGCTTTCCCTTCCGCAAGACGGACGACTACCAGTCCTTCATGCCGAAGTTTGAACGCGTGGCACGCGCCGCGGCGGGGCTGCGCCGCGCGGGCTCTGCGGCGCTTGACCTCTCCTGGGTCGCCTGCGGCCGCATGGACGCCTTCTGGGAATCGAACTTGAAGCCCTGGGATCTTGCCGCGGGCGCCCTGATCGTTCTCGAAGCGGGCGGCCTCGTCACCGACCTCAAGGGCGGCGAAGACTACCTCTCGGGCGACATCTGCGTGGGAACGCCGAAGATTTTCGCGCCCCTCATCGCCAAGGTGGGCGACCTCAAGTAATTCGTCGGGACGGCGCGGCTGTTTTTGAGCGCCGTCTCTTCTTTCAAGCAGACAACCAAAGGAGCCTCGCTCCTTTTTTGTCTGCTTCATTTTTTCTTCACCAGAAACCATGACCGAAGCCGCCGACACGACGCCCCCGAAGCCCGCCGACGAACGCTATCGCAACGAAACGCCGGCGATGCGCCACTATCTCTCGCTGCGGGACCAGCACCCGGGCGTGATGCTCCTTTACCGCATCGGCGACTTCTACGAAACGTTCTATGACGACGCGGTGAAGATCAGCAAGCTGCTGGGGCTTACGCTCACTTCCCGCAGCAAGGACAAGGCCGTGCCGATGGCAGGCATCCCCGCCTCCACGCTGGAGCAGTACCTCGCTCGCCTCGTACGGCTTGGCGAGTCGGTGGCGATCTGCGAGCAGATCGGCGACCCGGCGGAAACCAAGGGCACCATGGAGCGCCGCATCACGCGCATCGTAACGCCCGGCACGCTCACGGACAACGCCCTTCTTTCAGAAAAAAGCGACTCGGTGCTCCTTGCCGTCTCAGCCGCCAAGGGCGCCAAGGCAAGCTATGCCCTCGTCTGGCTCACGCTCACAAACGGCTCCTTTCGCGCCACGATGGCGACGGAAGCGACTCTCGCCGCCGAACTTTCCCGCATTGCGCCGTCGGAAATTCTTGCAGCCGACGCTCTGACGGAGGCGATGAAGACGCTCGCCCCCGCCGTCTTCGTGCACGCCATGCCGTCGTGGTACTTTGATGAAGCGCGCGGCCGGGAGCTTTTGAAAAAGAAGTTTGCGCTCAACAACCTGGAAGCCTGGGGCGTCGAAGAAAAGCCGCAGCTCCTTGCGGCTGTGAACGCGCTTTTGAGCTACGTGGACAACACGCAGTGCGACAACCCGCCCTACATTGCGCCCCTGGTGATTGAAGACGAGTCGGAATTTCTGGGCTTGGACGCCGCCAGCCGGCGCAACCTCGAAATCACCGAAAGCCTGCGCCCCGAGGGCGGCCCCACGCTCTTTTCCACGATGGACACCTGTCTCACGAGCATGGGAAGCCGCCTGATGAAGCGCTGGCTCACTTCCCCCAAGCGCGATCCGCGCGTGGCGCAGGGCCGGCATGAGGCGGTTGAGGAGTTACTCCTCAACCCCGACCTCACGAAGCCCATGGAAAAGCTTCTTGACGCCGTCCCCGACATTGAGCGCACCGCGGGCCGCATTGCGTTAAAGAGCCTCCGCCCCAAGGAGGCCGCGGCGCTTCGAGACGTTCTGCCGCAGCTGAAGGCTGTGAGCGATCTTGCCGCCCAGTTCAAAAGCCCGATCATCGCGCCTCTCGCGGCCGCCCTCAACCTTTCTGACGACCTGCAGCAAAAACTCTCAGACACGCTGCTTGACGACCCCGCCACCTTTTTAAGAGAGGGCGACGTCATCCGCTCGGAAGCGGACGCGGAGCTCGCGGACCTGCGAAATCTGCGCGACAACACGAGCGGCCTTCTCATCGACATGGAGGCGAGAGAAAGGCAGCGCACCGGCATTTCGACGCTCAAAGTCGCCTACAACCGCGTGAGCGGCTTTTACATCGAGGTTCCCAAGGGCCAGGCCGAGAACGTCCCCGTCGACTACAAGCGGCGGCAAACCCTGAAAAACAACGAGCGCTTCATCACGCCTGAACTGAAGGAATACGAAGACCGCGCCTTTTCCGCCAAGGAGCGGTGCTCTCAGATTGAAAAGCGCCTCTGGGACGAGCTCGTCGACTTTCTCGGCGGATGGGTGGAGACGATTCTTGCCGCAAGCCGCGCCGTCGCAGCGCTTGACGTGCTCACGTCCTTTGCGCGCCACGCCTTTGCCATGCGCTGGGTGCCCCCCAAGATGACAACCAAGCCCGGCCTCACGATTCAGGGCGCGCGCCACCCTGTCGTCGAGAAGATGATCACGGACTTCATCCCCAACAACTGCCGGTTTTCTCCGGGACGGCGCCTTCTCATCATCACGGGGCCCAACATGGGCGGCAAGTCCACCTACATGCGCTCCGTGGCGCTCATCGTGCTACTCGCGTACGTCGGCAGCTTCGTGCCCGCCGTCGCCGCGGAGATCGGCCCCATCGACCGCATTCTCACCCGCATCGGCGCGTCGGACGACCTGGCGCGCGGCCGCTCCACCTTCATGGTGGAGATGACGGAGGCGGCGTCAATCCTGCGTCAGGCAACGAGCGAATCCCTTGTGCTGATGGATGAAATCGGCCGCGGCACGTCCACCTTTGACGGTCTTTCTCTCGCTGCCTCCATTGCTGAAGAGCTTGCCTCCGCCGCCCGCAGCTGGACGCTTTTTGCGACACACTACTTTGAGCTCACGCAGCTTCAGGCCACCTGTCCCGAAGTTGTCAACGTGCACGTCTCCGCCAAAAATGACGCGGGCGGCATCGTCTTCCTGCACGACGTGAAGGAAGGCCCGGCCAACCAGAGCTACGGCATTGCCGTCGCCAAGCTCGCGGGCGTCCCCGATCGCGTCATACGGCGCGCCAGGCGACTGCTCTCTCAGCTCGAGGAGCAGCGCTCCGTCACAGCCGCCGTGCAGCCCGATCTTTTCAACGCGCCGGCGCCCGCTTCAGAACCCGCCCCCGGACCCGAAGCGCCTGCCGATCCTCGCCTTGATGAAAGCGCGAAGCTCGCGCAGGCGCTCGCTGCGATCGATGCGGACGACCTGACGCCGCGCGAAGCCTTGAAGAAGCTCTACGAACTCAAGGACGCGGCGAGCGTCATTTGGAAAAATAATCTTGATCGTTGATTTTCTAGTTGAAATCATTAAAGTACAAGGGAACCAGGCTCGTTTTCCTAGAAAGAGGAGCATTCCATGTCCGACGTTGCTGAACTGAAGTCCATTCCGCCGGCCGCCATCACTTTTCAAGAGCTGAGAGCGGACAGCTACGCCTTTGTGGACAAGACCCGCTACATCGAAGTTTTGGAAAAAACACGCGAGCGCTTTCCCTTCATCGTGCGTCCGCGCCGCTTCGGCAAGACTTTTTTCACGAGCACGCTGGAGGCGTACTACGACAAAATTGCCGCCCCAAATTTTGAAGCCACGTTCCGCGGCACGTACATCTTTGACCATAAGACGCCGCTGGCCAACCAGTTTCATGTGCTGGTGCTCGACTTCTCCGGCCTGAGCTCAGCGGAAAACCTGAAAAACGGCTTCGTGCAGACGCTTGTGAGCCAGCTGATTCCCTTTTTCGACAAGTATCCGCATCCCCGTCAAGCCGAGGTGCTCCATGGCGCCTTTGAAAGCCCCGCCTTGCTCATGGAGCGTTTTTTCTCCATTCTGGGCCCCGACTACCACCAGAAGCTCTACCTCATCATTGACGAGTACGACCAGTTCGCCAATGAGATTCTTTCCTTCGATCTGTCCCTCTTCAAGGCGCTCACGTCCGCCAAGGGGATGCTCAAGGACTTTTATTCCAAGATCAAGAGCGCCACGCGAGGCCCGGTCAGCCGAGTCTTCATCACCGGCGTGACCTCCATTTCGCTGGATTCCATGACGTCCGGCTTTTCAATCGCCAAGAATTTCTCCAACTCGCCGGCCTTTGCCGGACTGGTGGGCTTCACGGAATCCGAGCTTCGCACGCTGATTCCTCAGATCCTTGATGCATCGCGTTTTCCGGGCTCTCTCGATGACGTCGTCGCCCAAATGAAGACGTGGTACAACGGCTATCGCTTCAGCGCTTACAGCCGCGAAACCGTCTTCAATTCGTCCATGTGCTTTTACTATCTGGACGCCTTGAATCAGCTGGGCCAGGAACCCAATTCGCTCATGGATCCGCACGTCTCGCAGGATCTTTCCAAAATTGAGGGACTGTTGAACCTCGGGGAAGCTCACTTTGTGCGTCAGGTGACCGAGCGCGCGCTTCGCGGAGAAGCCATCGATTTTCCTGCCGGAGAGCTGCAGACGCTCAATCTCAACGACCGGCAGAAATTTGACGAAGCCGGCGTCCTTTCGGCGCTCTTTTACTTCGGCTACCTCACCTTCTCCCCAAACGACAGCTGCTCCCTTGTGGTGCCCAACCGCGCCATTCGCATTCAGTTCTTTGAATACTTCCTGAAGCACTTTCTCCGCACCAGACGCTGGCGCTGGGAGCCCAAGGAGTTCCGGAGCGTCTTTGAGGCCATCGGCAGCGGCGATCCGGAGCCGCTCTTTCGTCTCATCACCGAACGCTTTGATGCCGACGCCGGCATTCACGAGGGACTGCACCTCGGAGAAACCTCCTTTCAGTCGCTCCTCTACGGCGTCTGTCTTCTTTCAGGACGCTTCACCATCAAGACGGAAGTGGAAGTGCGCGGTCCGGAGAAAGGCTACATTGACCTTCTCCTGCTGCCCACCCGTCCGGACGCCGCCAGGAACGCCTTCCTCATCGAGCTGAAGTACTTCACCAAGCCTGCCGCCTCAGACGAGGCGGTTGCCAAAGCGCTCGACGAGGCCCGAGCACAAACCCTGCGCTACGCTCAAGGCGAGAACATCCGCGACATTCCCGACTTGAAGCGCGTCGCTGCTGTCTTCGCTGGAACCCGAATGAAAGCTTTCAAGGTTGAAGACTGACACGAGACGACAGCAATCTTCCCGGTAGCTACATTCTCAATTTAGACCGAAGCGCAAACTTCGGCAAATCTTCGCTTGGCCTCTTCATTGGGAAATCCTACAAGGAAAATGTTGTTCTCCGTCACCGAACAGATGGTGAGCCAGCCCGTCTGAACGAGCCATACCGCGGCCGTCATCGAAATACGTGCCTTCGGCACGTCAAGCGTTTCAGCTGCCAGCGCCAGAGGCCATTCCGGCATAGCGAATTGACGCGAGGCCAGAAACCGTTGCATCGAGGCGACTTCATCCGGTGAACAGCTCCTGACGAACCCCGCGACTGGATCAGCCAAAAAATGAACAACTGCCGCAGAAGAAAAGACCTTTCTGGAAGCCGTTCTCTCAAAGCAATAGCCGCCGCAATGCGACTCCAATTGCTTCAACACCGCTGACGGCGCGAGGCGGAGTCTAGCGGCCGCGTCCGCTAGACAAGGTGCCAAGTCGTCTTCGACCTCCGCCCGCGTAAAACCCAGAAGCGTTCCATGCGCCGGCCACTGCGACAAGTCAAAGACATCGTTGAGCGAGCTCGCCATGGCGCTGCTTTGAAGCTTCACCGTCCCGGTGAGAAAGAAAAAGCGCAGGCATCCGTCACAGCTTTTGACCATGGCATAGAACTCCGCAAGCAAACCTGCAATAAAGTCAAACGTCGCAGCGTCATTCACCGCGCCCGCAAGCGGTGCGTCGAAGTCGTCCACAAGGAGCACAAGCGAAGCGTCTGGCCGTTCCTCAAGCCAGTCTTCGAGCTGCAGCATCACCGGGAGCTCGTCCAACGGATCGAACTTGAAGCCTGCGCCGCCAAAGGCGTCCGTCAGAAAATTGTCAAACGTCCTTTGGTACTCATCGGTCGAGACAAAACAGCGAATCCGAGAGAAATTCAGGCGAACGACGTCATACAGCTTGTCCTTCCACAGCCTTTCAATCTTGAGCCCATGGAAATCCCGCAGCCCTTGCCGGAAAAGTGACTCCATCTCACTCAGCAGAAACGACTTTCCAAAGCCTTGCGGTCGGAAAATGGCGTACTTGCCCATGCCGTCGGCAATTTCCGCCAGCCGGTCCGTCTTGTCAACAAAGATTCGCCCTTCCCGACGAAATCTGCCGAATGCCCCTCAACTTCGTCACATGCAACACGCTGCGGCAATCGTCATCCCCCTTGATGAAAAAAGCCTCGCCAACGCACAAAACTTTCTTGCGTCTGACGAGGCTTTTGGTCTTTCGAACTCAGTCCTACTTCGTCTTGTCCGGCGCCTCGATGTGCGGCCACGCCGCCGACATGTACACGTAAGCGGAATAAAGCGTCAGGATCGCTGCAATGTAGATGAGCACCTTGCCGATCAGCGCAATGTCGAGACCAAAGAGGGGCTCGAAGTAAAGCAGCATCGGAATCGCCGTCATCTGAGCGATGGTCTTGATCTTCCCGAACCAGTTCACCTTCACGACCGCCGCGGCGCCGATCTTCGCCATCCATTCCCGCAGGGCGGTCACCGCAATCTCGCGCCCCACGATGATAAGGGCGACGATCATGTCAACCCGCCCGAAGGCAAGCAGCACCACGATCGCCGAGCAGACGACGAGCTTGTCCGCCACGGAATCCAAAAACGCCCCCATCTGCGTCGCCATGTTGTAGTTGCGGGCGATGTAGCCGTCCAGCGCATCCGTGATCGCCGCAATCACAAACATGATGCAGGCGAGCAAATTTTTCACATGGGGCGCGACAATCACGTCCGGAACGTAAAAAATGCCGACGATGAGCGGAATGAAGGCGATGCGGGCCCAGGTGAGGGCCATCGGAATGTTGAATCGTTTAGGTTGAACTGCCACTGTCGACACCGTGCAATTGATCGTAAATCTTCTGCGCGAGGCTGCGCGAAATGCCGTCAATTTTAGCGATATCTTCCGCACCCGCATTCTTCACGCCCTTCAGTCCGCCAAAGTGCGTGAGAAGCTTCTGCCGGCGCTTGGGGCCGATCCCCTCGATGTCTTCCAAGCGGCTTGACTGACGCGTCTTGCTGCGCTTGGCGCGCATGCCGGTGATGGCAAAGCGGTGCGCCTCGTCGCGGATCATGGCCACCAGCATCAGAGCAGGGCTTTCGCCCCCCAAGACAAGCGGCTCGCGGCCGTCGGCAAATACGAGCGTCTCAAGCCCCGTCTTGCGGCCCTCGCCCTTGGCGACCCCCACGATGACCGACAGGGGCAGCCCCAGGTCGGTGAAAACGTCGCGAGCCATGTGCACCTGTCCCCGGCCGCCGTCCACAAAGACGATGTCCGGGAGCTCCGCCTCGCCGCGCGCCACCGGGCTGTAGCGCCGCGTCAAGACTTCCTTCATGGCGGCGTAGTCGTCGCCCGCGATGACGTCCGTGATGTTGAAGCGCCGATAGCGCGAGGAGTCCATTCCGAGCCCCCGGAAGACCACGCAGGAAGCCTGCGTCGCCTCGCCCGCGGTGTGCGAAATGTCAAAGCACTCCATCGTGAGCGTCGCGCGCTGCTCGTCGGTGAGCTTCATGTCGAGCACGCGGATGAGGTCCTCCACGCGCCGCTTTTCGCCTGCCGTTTCCGTCAAGTGGCGCTCCAAGGCAAGCCGCGCGCCCTGCTCCGCCATTTCAAGCCACTTGCGCCGCAGAGACTGCGGCTCGTGCACAAAGACAATGCGCCGTCCCGCAAGATCCGAAAGAGTCTCAGCCGCGGCCTCCCGGTCAGAAGCCGCCTGACTGATGACGACGTCAGGCGCGGCAGACGCGAGGTAGTGCTGCGAAATGAAGGCGTCAAAGACGTCCGAAGCCCCAAGCGCCTCTCCCGTCCCGCGAACGACGTCAGGAAAGACCGCGTGGTCCCCAAGATGGCGCCCGCCTCGCACCATGGCGAGATTGACGCACGCAACGCCCGCCGTGACGGCGACCGCGATGATGTCGGCATTCGTGTCGCCCCCCGTCGTCTCCACCGCCTGCTGGTGCATGACGTCGTTCAAGGAGGCGATGCGGTCCCGAAAGACCGCCGCCTCTTCAAAGCGAAGCGCGGCGCTTGCGGCCATCATCTTGTCTCGCAGCCCCGCCATCACGTCGTCAGTCTCGCCTCGCATGAAGCGGCAGGCGTTTTCAACGTCCGCCGCATACTCCGCCTCCGTCACCTTGCCCACGCAGGGACAGGAGCAGCGGTCCATCTGTCCCATGAGGCAGGGCCGGGAGCGGTTGGAAAAGAC
Source organism: Acutalibacteraceae bacterium (assembly GCA_963647785.1). Classification (GTDB taxonomy): domain Bacteria; phylum Pseudomonadota; class Gammaproteobacteria; order Burkholderiales; family Burkholderiaceae_F; genus Duodenibacillus. The sequence goes on along the minus strand of CAVJBF010000003.1, from coordinate 35,581 downwards.
CGCGTCTTCGCACGTTCTCAGGCGAAACACCTTCTGCAAAATGCCGATCGCCTCCCGCACGGCGCCCGCGTTGGGATAAGGCCCGAAATAACGGCTTTTCTTGTCCACGCCTCCGCGGTAATAGCTCACGCGCGGAAAGGGCGAGGCGGAAAGCTTCACATAGGGGTAGCTCTTGTCGTCCCGAAAAAGAATGTTGTACTTGGGAGAGAGCGTCTTGATGAGGTTGTTCTCAAGCAGCAGCGCCTCGGCTTCCGTGCGCACGACGGTCGTTTCCATCCGCGCGATTTTTCCCACCATAATGGCGATTCGCGGACTGAGGTCGTTTTTCTGAAAGTAGGACGACACGCGGCGCTTCAGGTTCTTGGCCTTGCCGACGTAAAGGCACGTGCCCTCGCTGTCAAAGTAGCGATAGACCCCGGGAAGCGTCGGGAGGCTGGCGAGCTGCTCGCGGTAGTTCGTAATGCTGATGTCCGTCATTTGGGACTTTCTTCTTTTCCTTTGGGGATCCGCTTTTGTGACTGAATCCACAGTTTCGTGCACTCTCTGGTGCCGCGTCATCGACAACTTCGGCGACGCCGGCGTTGCATGGCGCCTCGCAAAAAGTTTATCGCAGGAGTTTCACTGGCGCGTGCGGCTTTTAATCGACGAGCCGGCGACGCTCGCCTCCTTCGTGCCGGAGTGTCCCGCCGACGCGAGCCAGGCGCGCGTTCTCGGCATCAACGTGCGCCGCTGGACGGCGGCTTCAGGCGACGAAGAAGCCGCCCGCGTCCCCGACGTCACGGTGGAAACCTTCAGCTGCCGGCTCCCCGACGCCGTGGAACAAGCCCTCGCCCGGCGCTTTGACGCCGGCATTCCTACCGCCGTCTTTGCCGTGGACTACCTTACGGCAGAGGCGTACGCCGAGGAATCGAACGGCCTTGTGAGCCGCCACCCGCGCTGGGGCTACCCCAAGACCTTCCTTTTTCCGGGATTTTCGCCCAAAACCGCCGGCGTCGTGCGCGAAAGAAACGCCGGCCTCCGTCGCGACGCCTTCACGCCGCAAGTCCGGCGGGCGTTTCTCGAGCGTCACGGCGCCAATCCCGACGCCCCCTTCACGCTCTTTCTCTTCACCTACCCCGTGAACCCTGTGGCGAGCCTTGCAAAAGCCATTACCGGCGCGGGCGACCCCGTGCAGGTGCTCCTTGCGCCGGGCGAGGCCTCGCGGCAGTTTGAAGCGGCGCTCGCGGACCTCGGCCATCCCGCCCACGTCACGACCGTGAGAATGCCGATGCTGCCGCAGGCGGACTTTGACGACGTGCTGCTCGCTTCCGACGCCGCTCTTGTCCGCGGCGAAGACTCCACGCTGCGCGCGCAGCTTTCGGGCGTGCCGCTTCTCTGGACTCTCTACCCTCAATCAGAAGAAACGCACCTCGTCAAAATGTGCGCCTTCGCGGAGGTCTACGGCCCGCACCTTCCTCACACCGCGCGGCAAGCCTGGCTCGCGATGGAAGAGGGCTTGAACGCTAAAGGCATCACCACAGACGAATGGAAAGCCTGGAAAAACGCACTTTCCCCGCTTGCCGCCGGGGCGATGAGCTGGCGAAATCACCTTCTCTGCCAGCCCACCGTCGCGCAAACGGTTGCACGAATCGCTCGTGTACAGCTACAATATTGAGTTACTGTGAAAAACCCCGGTCAGGGCTCCTTGACGGATCGCCCGGCTGAATAATCCTCAAATAAAGGACAGACATCAAATGAAAACCGCTCAGGAACTGCGGGCCGGCAACGTCTTTATGGTCGGCAAGGATCCCATGGTTGTGCTCAAGGCCGAATACTCCAAGGGCGGCCGCGGCGCTTCCACCGTCAAGATGAAGATGAAGAACCTCTTGAACGGCGCCGTCACGGAAACCGTGTATCGCGCTGACGACAAGTTCGAAGACATCATCCTTGAACGCAAGCCCGTCACGTACTCCTACTTCGCTGATCCGCACTATGTGTGGATGGACGAAGAGTACAACCAGTACGAAGTCGACTCCGACACGATGGAAGAAGCGAAGAAGTACCTCGAAGACGGTCTCGAAGCCGAAGCCGTGTTCTACGAAGGCCGCGTGATCGGCATCGAACTGCCGACCATGCTCGTTCGCGAAGTGGTCTACACGGAACCCGCCGTGAAGGGCGACACCTCCGGCAAGGTCATGAAGCCCGCCAAGCTCGCCACCGGCTACGTTCTCGACGTGCCCGCGTTCGTCAACACCGGCGACAAGATCGAAATCGACACTCGCACGGGCGAATACCGCAGCCGCATCAAGTAATTGACGCCGCGTCGCGCAGGGCTCCCCGCGGGCCTTGCGGCGATTATCGAAAAAGCCTCCGAAGGATGATTCCCGCGGAGGCTTTTTTCTGCCGGGCTCGGTGCGCGTCAGAGCTTCGTGAGCCTGGCGTAGCTCAATGCGAGCTCCTTTTCGCCCGCTGTGTCAAACTTCACGCGCGCCGCGGCGCTCGCCGCGCTCTTAACGTTCTTGAGCGAAAGGATCGTCCCTGCGCCAAATGAGGGGTGAGAGACGCGATCCCCCGCATGAAGCCCCCACGCGTTCTCGGGCTCTGCCTCCGCCTTTTTGCGAAAGCCGCTGCCAAACCCGGAGCTCAAGCCCGAAGCCGCCTTCTGCTGGCTCGCGAGATAGTCGCTTGCACGCCCCACCTTGCCGTTCTGCCAGCCGGGCGTTCTGCTCTTTTGCGACCAGCCGGCGCTTCCCGCCGCGCTCGAATCCTGCCGGCTCCAGCTGTCGGAAGTCCGACCGCTGCCGCGGCCGCCATAGCCGCTCCCCGACCGTCCGCCGCTGCGGTAGTTCACAAACGGATCCCTTTCCTTCAAGGGCGACGCGATCGTCTGCACGTGCTCGGCCGGAATTTCATCGAGAAAACACGAGCCCTGCCCTTCATGCGTCTTTCCGTAGAGCATGCGCTGGCCGCACCAGCTGATTCGCAGCTTCTGCCGCGCGCGGGTCATGGCGACGTACATCAGGCGACGCTCTTCCCCAAGCGCCTTCTCCTCATCCTCGCCGTCGCGGGCGCCGTGCGGAAAAAGCCCCTCTTCCAAGCCGCAGAGAAAGACCGCCGGGAATTCGAGTCCCTTTGACGCATGAACCGTCATCATCTGCACGCAGTCGCGCGTTTCGCCCTCGCTCTTGTCGTCGGCTTCCAAAGCCGCCTGGGAAAGAAAGCCGTCAAGCGGCGTCATGCCGGTTTCTTCACACACTTCAAGCGCCGGCGCGTCCTCTTCCAAGCCGTTTTCGCGATACCAGCCCGTCGCAGCGTTGACGACTTCGCCCATGTTCTCGAGACGAATGTCCTTGTCGGGCTTGCCGTCGTAAAAGGCCTTCAACCCCGACTTCTCGATCACGACACCGATGCAGTCCGCTAGATTCATCCCTTCGCACGCCGCCTTCATTTCGTTCACGAGCGTCACGAAGGCGCCGGCGCGACGCACGAGCGCCGGATCGTCCTGCCAGTTGACAAGACACTCCCAGATTGTCTGGCCTCGCGACTGCGCCTCCGTCGTGAGGCGCTCGATCGTCGTAGCCCCGATTCCGCGCGGCGGCTGGTTGATGACGCGCAGCAGCGACGTGTCTTCAGGATTGGTGAGAAGCCGCAGGTAGGCCGTCACGTCGCGCACTTCAGCGCGGTCAAAAAAGCGCAGCCCCCCGTAGATGCGATAGGGTACGGCGTTCGCGGTGAGGTACTGCTCGATCAAGCGCGACTGCGCGTTGTTGCGATAGAGCACCGCAAAGTCCTTCCAGGGGCGGCCCGAGCGATGCTCGTTCATCACTTCCTGCGTGAGGCTCCGGGCTTCGTCGCGATCGTCAAAGGCTTCGTAGATCGTAATGCGCTCGCCCGCGCCCGCATCCGTCCAGAGGTTCTTCCCCATGCGGTTTTCGTTGTTGGCGATGACGGCGTTCGCCGCGTCAAGAATGTGAGAAGTCGAGCGGTAGTTCTGCTCCAGCTTCACAATGTGCTTTACGCCGTAGTCGCTGATGAAGTCCGCCATGTTCCCCACGCGCGCGCCGCGAAAGGCGTAGATCGACTGGTCGTCGTCGCCCACGCAGAAGACTGAGTTTTCCGGCGACTTCGGGGACGCAAGCGCCTTGATCCAGCGAAACTGCAGGGCGTTCGTGTCCTGAAACTCGTCCACGAGGATGAACTTGAAGCGCGCGGCGTAGTGATCCCGAAGAATGGCGTTTCTTTCAAGAAGCTCAGTGCTTCGCAAAAGCAGCTCCGCAAAGTCCACGAGCCCGTCCTTCTGGCAGCGGCTTTCATAAAGGCGATAAAAGCCGGGGTTTCCCGACTCCTCGTTCGCCGCCACATCCGCCGCGCGCAGCCCCGCCTCCTTGAAGCGGTTGATGCGGGACTGAAAGTCCTTGGGCTCATTCACCTCAACATCAATTCCCGCCTCCTTCATGAGGCGCTTGATGAAGGAGAGCTGATCCGACGAGTCAATGATCTGAAAAGTCTTTGAAAGCCCCGCCTCCTCGGCGTGAAGGCGCAGGAGCTTGTGGGCGATGCCGTGGAACGTTCCCACCCACATCGAGCGCATGTCCGCCGTCACCATGGCTTCAAGACGCGCCTGCATTTCCTTGGCGGCCTTGTTCGTGAACGTGACGGCAAGAATCTGCGAGGGTCGCGCCATGCCCTGCGCAATGATCCAGGCGATGCGCGTCGTGAGGACTCGAGTCTTTCCGGAGCCCGCGCCCGCCAGAATGAGCGCATGCTCGGCGGGAAGCTCCACCGCCGCGCGCTGCATGGGATTGAGGCTCGCCACGAGATCCGTCAGATTCTGCATGTCTTTTTTCCGTCGTCTGTAGAAGGTTGAGAACAAAAAGCCCGCCAAAGGCGCCTGGGGCCTGAGCGGGCGCAAAATGCTACCGTCTTTCCGCGTGAAGTCAAGTCATTGCGCGGGCTGTCGACCGTTCATCGGCGTTCGAATCAAGGCCTCAAAAGCGGTATACTTTTCGGTTCCAATGTTTTCCCGCAGTCCCCCTCGGACTGCATTCACCACTACGAAAAGGCCAGGCGCCCATGCGCGACACCTATTCTCCTCAGGAAATCGAGTCTGAAGTCCAGTCCCGCTGGATCCAGGACGAGGTCTACCGTGCCAAAGAGCACGCTCTGGACAAGAACGGCAAAGAAAAGCCGAAGTACTACGTCTGCTCCATGCTGCCCTACCCCTCCGGGAAGCTGCACATGGGTCACGTGAGAAACTACACCCTAAACGACGTGCTTTACCGCTACCGCCGCATGAAGGGCTACAACGTGATGACCCCCATGGGCTGGGACTCCTTCGGTCTGCCGGCGGAAAACGCCGCTCTGAGCAAGAAGGTGGCGCCCGCGCAGTGGACGTACCAGAACATCGCCGACATGAAAGAGCAGATGCGTCCCCTGGGGCTCGCCTTTGACTGGTCGCGCGAAGTGACGACCTGCAAGCCGGAGTACTACCGCTGGAACCAGTGGATGTTCCTCAAGATGCTTGAAAAGGGCATCTGCTACCGCAAGACCCAGATCGTCAACTGGGACCCCGTGGACAAGACCGTGCTCGCCAACGAGCAGGTGATCGACGGCTGCGGCTGGCGCTCGGGCGCCAAGGTGGAAAAGCGCGAGATTCCGGGCTACTACTTCGGCATCACGCAGTACGCGCAGGAGCTGCTCGACGACCTCGAGAAGCTTCAGGGCTGGCCCGAGCAGGTGCGCCGCATGCAGGAGCACTGGATCGGCAAGTCCGTGGGCGTGAACTTTGCCTTCCCCTACTCGATTGACGGCGAAGAGAAGAAGCTGCGCGTCTACACAACCCGCGCCGACACGATCATGGGCGTCACCTTCGTGGCGATCGCCGCGGAGCACCCCTTGGCAAAGCGCCTTGCTCAGGACAAGCCGCAGCTTCAGGCCTTCATCGCCGAATGCGCCAAGGGCTCCGTCTCCGAAGCCGACATGGCGACGATGGAAAAGAAAGGCGTGCCCACGGGCTTCTTCGTGACGCACCCCTTGAACGGCCGCCAGGTCGAAGTCTGGATCGGCAACTACGTTCTCATGACCTACGGCGAAGGCGCCGTGATGGGCGTGCCCGCGCACGACGAGCGCGACTTTGCGTTCGCCAAGAAGTTCGGCATTCCGATAGTGCAGTCCGTCACCGTCGAGGGAAAGACCTTCTCTGAAGACGCGTGGCAGGACTGGTACGGCGACAAGACCCTGAACCCCTGCTGCGTCAATTCCGGCAAGTACGACGGCCTTCACATCCACGAAGCGATCGACGCCGTCGCCTCCGACTTGAAGGATCTGGGCCTGGGGGACAAGCAGACACAGTTCCGCCTGCGCGACTGGGGCATCTCGCGCCAGCGCTACTGGGGCACCCCGATTCCGATCATCAACTGCCCCAAGTGCGGCCCCGTGCCCGTGCCGGAAAAGGATCTGCCGGTGGTTCTTCCGGAGAACCTCATTCCGGACGGCTCCGGCAACCCCTTGAACAAGTGCCCCGAGTTCCTCAACGTGAAGTGCCCCAAGTGCGGCGGCGACGCCCAGCGCGAAACGGACACGATGGACACGTTCGTGGACAGCTCCTGGTACTACATGCGCTACTGCTCGCCGGACGCCACGGAGGCAATGGTGGACGAGCGCAATGACTACTGGGGCCCGATGGACCAGTACATCGGCGGCATCGAGCACGCCGTGCTGCATCTTCTCTACGCTCGCTTCTGGACGAAGGTGATGCGCGACCTCGGGCTCGTTAAGTTTGACGAACCCTTCACGCGCCTCTTCACGCAGGGCATGCTCACCGCCGAATGCTTCTACCGCGAGCTCCCCGACGGTCACAAGCACTGGTACTACCCCTACGAAATCAACGTCGAATACGACGAGAAGGGGCGTCCCTCGAAGGTGACCGCCAAGGACGACGGCCTCCCTGTCGTCTCGGGCGGCATCGAGAAGATGAGCAAGAGCAAGAACAACGTCGTGGAGCCCCGCGACATCATCAAGCAGTTCGGCGCCGACACGGCCCGCACCTTCGTGATGTTCGCCGGCCCCCCCGATCAGTCCGCCGCGTGGTCCAACTCCGGCGCCGAAGGCACGTACCGCTTCCTTCGCCGTCTCTGGAGCTGGGGCTACGCGCATCAGGCCGACCTGATCGGCCGCAAGGCGGCTGAGGACTACTCAACCGCCTCGAAGTCCGTGAAGGACTTCCGCCGCGACATTTACACGACCTTGAAGCAGGCCGAAGCCGACTTTGACCGCATGCAGTACAACACGGTCGTGTCCGCCGCGATGAAGATGCTGAACAGCCTCGAGGCCTTCCATCCGGAAGACGACCTCGGCCGGGCGGCGCTCGAAGAGTGCGCATCCCTTCTCTTGCGCGTTCTCTACCCGCTCGCCCCGCACATCACGACGGCGATGTGGTCGGAGCTCGGCTTTGACAAGGCGTTTGACTGCGCGCTGATCGACGCCCCGTGGCCCGAAGTGGACGCGAAGGCGCTTGTCGCCGACGAACTGAAGCTCGTCATTCAGGTAAACGGCAAGCTGCGCGGCCAGATCCTCGTTCCCGCCGACGCCACGCGCGAGGCGATCGAGGCCGAGGCGCTCGCCAACGCCGACGTGAAGCGCTTCGTGGGCGACGCCACGGTTCGCAAGGTGATCATTGTTCCCGGGAAACTCGTGAACATCGTCGCCAAGTAAGCTTGATGCGCTGAGTCAAAAAAACGCGGTCTTTCTTTGGAGGGGCCGCGTTTTTCTTTCGCTCAAGAACGCCGCATACTCATCAAAACCGCTTTTTGCTCACTTCATCGAGCGGTTGCAAAGGCTTCAGCAACCGCTTCACCACCGGCGTCATCACGCGCTGCCGCACGTACTCAGCCGCTGTGCACACCGCGAACACCAGCAACACCATCGCAATCGACCAGACAATGAAACTCCCTGACGTCACATGCTTTTCGACATGGATCGCCTGATGCCAGAGCCACGGGCGAACGTAGGGGTTGTCATGAATGAGATAGACGCCCAGCATGCAGGCCGCGATGCGGTTGATGAAGACCGAATTTCCGATGGAAAGCTTGGCAAAAAGCCAGAAGATGCCTACGGAAATGGCTATCGTCGGCGGTCTGTCCATTCCAGACATAGCGAAAAAGAGCCTAGGGCGTCCGATGAAATCCATGAGTCCGGCAAAGCAGAGCAGAAACAGTGCTGACGTTGCCGTGAGAAGCACTGGCGCCGCCCATCCAAATCGATCTGGCAGACCAAAACGTCGGAAATAGCCGCCGATTGCAAAGAGCACGACAAACGTGACGAACGGCCACTGGTAGCAACTCGCGCCAGGAAGCACCGGAAAAAAGCTGGTAGCAGTGAAAACCACCGAGACAATCAGAAGCTAGCGATACTGCTCCTCATTCAATGCCTGCTACGGCGCCCGCAAAAACTGGTGCTGCAGCGCCCCAAGACGCAGACGCGTGAGGTTGATGCGGCAGGAAAGGCCCGCCGCGCTCATGCCGGCGCCGTTCCCTGCGCCCGAAACGAGCTCCACCAGATCGCACTCGTCCTTTACATAGCCCTGAAACGCCTTGTTGGCGTCCGTGAAGGCCTGCGAGGACTTCTTGTTTTTCTGCGCGCGGTCGGCGGCGCGCATCTGCGACATCACCTGTTCCACCACGTTGTCGTACTTTTTCGTGAGCTCGGCGAGCTCGTCCTTCAAGCACGCCGCGTACTCCACTTCCGTCGCCGCCTTGTTAAAGCACGCCGCCGTTGACGCTTCCTGCGCCAAGGCGGGCGCTGCCGCCAGCACTGCCGCCGCAAAAAGAATCTTCTTCATCAACAAATCACGCCTTGAAAAAGGTCTTGACGAGCGCAAAGCCCGCTCCTGTCATCACCAAGGATCCCAAAAGATGCACGGCGGCGTGGCAGAAAGCGCGCCCATAGGCGCCCGCCATCAGCATCGAAACGTTTTCCATCGAAAAGGTAGAGAACGTCGTCAGGCCCCCCAGCAGTCCCGTCACCGCAAAGAGCCGAAACCACGACGGAATGCCCGGATTCAGGGCGAGATACGCCGTCACGCCGCCGATCACAAAAGCGCCCAGCAGGTTCGCCACGAGCGTCCCCGCAGGCATCACGTCCCACGCGCGGTTGAACCAGCAAGAGAGCGCCCAGCGAAGAATGGCTCCACACGCGGCCCCGAACCCCACGGCAAAAAGCACCGTGAAAAGGCTTCCGTCACGCGTCGCAATCATGCCTGCCAGCGCTCCTTCGCCTTTTCGTCCGTCTCTCGAGCGTCCACCCAATGCGCCGTGCCGTCAGCCAGATATTCCTTCTTCCAGAAAGGGGCCTCAGTCTTCAACCAGTCCATCATGAATTCCGCCGCCTGAAAAGCTGCGGCGCGATGGGGGCTGGCAACGAGCACCAGCACAATCTGATCCCCCGGCAGCAGCTTTCCGATGCGGTGAATGACCGTGACGCCCCCCAGCACCGGCCAGCGGCGGCGCGCGTCCTCCACGATTTTCTGGAGGGACTTTTCCGTCATCAGGGGATAGTGCTCCAGCTCCATCGCCCTGACGTCGCCGCCTCGCACAAGCCCCGTGAAGGAGACGAGCGCGCCGTTCACGTCGTCGCCCGCCAGAAGCGCCGCCGACTCCGCCGCCGTGTCAAAGTCTTCCGTCTGAACAACAACCTTTGTGTAGGCCATGTCGACTAGCCCCCCGTCACCGGCGGAAAGAAGGCGACTTCATCGCCGTCTGAGAGCGCCGCTCCCTCCTGCACCATCGTGCCGTTCACCGCCGCACGAATGCGCTTCACGGTGGCGAAGGCTTCGCCATGGAGAGCGTCCAGCCCCGCCAGATGCGTCTTCAATTCGCCCGCCGTGCGCACGGCTTCCGGCAGCGCCACCACTTCCTCGTCGCGGCCGAGGGCTTCGCGCAGAAGCGCAAAATACTTCACTTTGATCTGCATTTTCTTTGTGTTACAGGAAAAGATCCCGGAAGGGATAGTAGGAAACAATGTCGCCGGGCTTCACCTCGGCGCCCGCCGGGATGTCCGCCAGGCCGTCGGCCCAGGCGCAGCTCGCAAGAATCTGCGAATTCTGCGTGCGGTAAAGATCGAGCCCGCCCTTGTCATTGCGCCGCACGCGCACGAACTCTTCGCGAGCGTCCGACTTCTTCGTGAAGTCAGCGCGCACCGCAAGCGGCATCACGCGAACATTCTTCATGCCTTGACGACGCAGGATGAAGGCGCGGGCGAGCATCACAAACGTCACGAAGCTCGAAACCGGATTGCCGGGAAGCCCGATGAACGGTACGCCCTTCACTTCACCAAAGGCGACAGGCTTGCCGGGCTTCAGGCACACCCGCCACATGTCGATTTTTCCGAGGCTCTCGACCGCCGGCTTGATGTGGTCTTCCTCCCCAACGCTCATGCCGCCCGACGTGATGATGAGATCCGTTTCGCGAGAGGCCTTCGCCAGCGCCTCCTGCGTCTTTTCAAAAGAGTCCGGCACCGTTCCGAGGTCATAGACTTCGCAGCCCAGCCCCTTTAAAAGCGCGCGAATCGTGTAGCGGTTGGAGTTGTAGATGCCGCCGGCGGGCAGGGGGTCGCCCGGCATCGCAAGCTCGCTCCCCGAAAAGAAGACCGCCACGCGCAAGGGCTTCACCACCGTCACGTACGCAACACCCACGCTCGCAATGAGACCCAGCACGCCGGGCGTGAGCTTCTCGCCCGCCTCGGCCACCACGTCGCCCGCCGCGACGTCGCCCGCTCGGCGGCGCACAAAGGCCCCCTCTTTGGCGGGCGCCCTGAAGATCACGTCATCCCCGTCGCGCTCCACGTCCTCCTGCGCGATCACGGTGTCAGCGACAGGCGGCATCGGCGCCCCGGTGAAGATGCGAGCGCAGGTTTTAGCCGCCAGGGCCGTTCCCAGGCTTCCCGCCGGAATGCGCTGGCTCACAGGGAGGCGCACGGGGCTTTCTTCCGTCGCCCCCGCAATGTCCTTCGCCCTCAGGCAATAGCCGTCCATCTGGGAGTTGTCCCAGGGCGGCACGTCCACCGTGCTCTTTACGGCGGCCGCGAGAATGCGGCCTTCCGCGTAGAGGGTGGGCACCGTTTCCGTGCGGGTCACCGGCACGGCGGCCTTCAAAAGCCGTTCCAGCGCTTCGTTGTAGGTGATCACTTCTGAACCTCGATCGTTTTCTTCAGTTCTTCCACGAAATCCGCCACCGCCTCAGGCTCGTCAACGGGGAGCCTTCGGACGCCGGCAGGCAATTCCAGCATTTCATCGTCGGTTGCCACCGCCACGTAGTCTCGGGAGGGCGGCAGGGGCTTTCCGAACGCCTTTCGAGCCACCCCGATGCGGGGAACGCCCTCTTCGCTCTTGAAGCCCTCAACCAAGACAATGTCAACGGGCTCAAGGCGCGAGAGAAGCGTCTTGAGCGTCACTTCGCCTTCCGGCGTCTCCCGCATCAGCGCCCAGCGCTCGCGGCCGGCGAGAATCACTTCAGAAGCGCCCGCCTCGCGAAAACGCCAGCTGTCTTTTCCGGGCTTGTCCACGTCGGTGTCGTGATGCGTGCTTTTCACTGCGGACACGCGCAGCCCCCGGGCGACCAAGGCCGCCAGAACCTTTTCCATGAGCGTCGTTTTTCCGGCGCCCGACGAACCGACAAAGCCTACAGCAAACATGCGTCACACCGTCCGATGGAAATGCAATCGATTGAGTTTAGCTCAGGGCTCCGCTCTTTATAATGGTCGAACGATTTTTTTAGAGGTTTCGTTATGACCATCTCCCGCCGGCAGCTTCTGGGCTCCGCCGCCCTTCTCTCGCTCACCGGATGCGGCTTTCACCTGCGCGGCAGCTTCTCGCTGCCCTTCAAGACGCTCTACGTTGACATGGACGAGAACTCGGCCTTCCGCGCACGCCTCGTGCGCCTTTTGACGTCCGGCTCCTCCGTGAAGCTTGCGGACTCCGCCACGGACGCCGAAGCCATTCTCAAGGTGACCTCTGTCTCGCAGTCCCGCGACGTCCTTTCCTACAACACGAAGGGGGACGCGGCCGAGTATGAGCTGAAGCTCGCCGTTCACTTCAAGCTCTCGGCGCCCGACGGCCGCGAATACATCCCCGAGTCCGTCGTGAACGCCGCGCGCTCCGTCTCCTACAGCGACGACGAATACCTGAGCCGCCAGAATTCCGAGGCGCTCGTCTATCAGGAAATGCATTCAGACGTCGCCAATCAGATCCTGCGCCGCATCGAGGCCGCCAAGCCCCTGCCCCCGAAGGCTGAGGAATAACGGACGCCTCTCATGCGCTTCAAGGAACTCGCGGGACATCTTGCTCATGGCGTCGCCCCTTTGTGGCTCGTCACGGGCGAAGAGCCGCTTCTCATGATCGAAGCGTGCGACGCCATCCGCGCCGCCGCGAGAGCATCGGGTTGCACGGAGCGCCAGATTCTCGACGCCCGCGCGAACTGGGACTGGTCACAGGTCTTTGACGCCTGCCGCGCCATGAGCCTTTTTGCCGAAAAGCGCATTGTGGAGGTGCGGCTTGCCTCGTTTCGCGTCGGCACCAAGGGCGCGGAAGCCCTGACGGCGCTTGCAGCCGAACCCTTGGACGGCGTCGTGGTCATCCTCTCCATGCCGTCGGACTGGTCCGTGAAGAAGCTCGCGTGGTACAAGAAGCTCACCGCGGCCGCTCAAGTGGTGGAGTGCGCTCCGGTGTCAGCCTCAGACCTTCCCCTGTGGCTTCGCGAGCGTCTCGCGCGCCACGAGCTCTCTGCCGACGCCGAAGCCGTCGAGCTTCTCACCCAGCGCTGCGAAGGGAATCTGCTCGCTGCCTCGCAGGAAGTGCTGAAGCTCTCGTACCAGTACGAAAAAGGCACCCGCATCACGGGCGACATGGTGAAGTCAGGCGTTCTTGACGTCGCGCGCTTTGACACCGAGAAGCTTCTGGACGCCGCGCTCACGGGCGACGCCGGCCGGGCGCTTCGCGTGCTGGAAAACCTCGAAAGCGAGGGGGAGTCCATCCCCGCCGTTCTCTGGCAGGTCACCGACGAAGTGCGGCTCTCACTTTTGACCCGCACCTTCATCGACGCCGGCAAAATGCCCCGCGAGGCCCTCTGGGACGCAGGCGTTCGAGGTCCCGACAAGGCCGCCCGCATCCGCGCCTGCGCGCAGCGCAACTCGCGCCCGCGCCTTGAAGCCGCTCTCATGCTCTGCGCCGATATCGAGCGTCTGGGCAAAGGGCTGGCGGTAAAAGAGCGCGACAGCGATCCGTGGCTCGAAATGGCCTCCCTCACCACATTTCTTGCCAATCCCCAACACTAGGAGTCTTCCGTGAGCGACATGGATTCTCTGATGGAAACGGCCGGCCGCAAGGCTCGCGCCGCCGCCCGGCAGCTTGCCGCCGCTTCGACCGCCGCCAAGAATGCGGCGCTTGTAAAGCTCTCCGAGCTTCTCCTCGCGCACCGCGACGAAATTCTCGCCGCCAACGCCGAAGACGTCGCCGCCGCGCGCGAGGCAGGCTTGAAGCCAGCGTTTCTTGACCGGCTCACGGTGACGGACGCGATTCTCAACCAGATGGCTGAAGGCTGCCGCGACATCGCTGCGCTCCCGGATCCCGTGGGCGAAGTCACGGACGTGAAGCCTCAGCCCTCGGGCATCCGCGTGGGCCGCATGCGCGTTCCGCTGGGCGTCGCGGGCATCATCTACGAAGCCCGTCCCAACGTCACCGTGGACGCGGCGGCGCTCGCCTTGAAGTCCGGCAACGCCGCCATCCTCCGCGGGGGCTCCGAAGCGATCCGCACGAACGCCCTTCTGGGGCGTCTCGTTCAGGCGGCGCTTTCCGAAGCGGGGCTTCCTGCAGACGCCGTGCAGGTGGCGCCCACCTCCGACCGGGCGTTCGTGGGCGCCCTCATCACCGCCCAGCAATACGTGGACGTCATCATCCCCCGCGGCGGCAAGGGGCTCATCGCACGGCTCGAAAAGGAAGCGACCGTCCCCATGATCCGTCACTTGGACGGCATCTGCCACACCTACGTGGACAAGGACGCGGATCTCGACATGGCCGTCACGGTCTGCGACAACGCCAAAACGCAGCGCTATGCGCCCTGCAACGCAATGGAGACGCTGCTCGTGCACGAAGCCGCGGCAGCAGACTTTCTTCCGAGAATCGGCGCCGTCTACGCCCAAAAGTCGGTGGAAATGCGCTGCGACGCGGCGTCGCTCGCCATTTTGAAGGCGGCAGGACTTCCTGCTGTTGCGGCATCTGACGCCGACTGGGACACCGAATACAACGCCCCCATCCTTTCAATGGCGGTTGTGAAGGACCTTGACGCCGCGATCGACCATATTGAAACGCACGGGTCGCACCACACCGACGCCATCATCACCAACTCCCGCGCGGCGGCGGACCGATTCCTGCGCTCGGTGGATTCCGGCAGCGTCATGGTGAACTGCTCCACGCGCCTTGCAGACGGCTTCGTCTACGGTCTTGGCGCAGAAATCGGCATCAGCACCGGAAAGCTTCATGCGCGCGGCCCCGTGGGCCTTGACGGCCTCACGAGCCTTAAATACATTGTTCTTGGAAACGGCGAGTGCCGTCACTAAACCCTTATGGCAAAACCTCTTTCTTTCTACGCCGTGTGCCCTCTGGGGCTCGAAGACATGCTCGCCGAGGAACTCACGGCCGCAGGCGGCACCATCTACAAGACGGAGCGCGGCGGCGTCGCCTTTGACGGCGACATGGCCTGTGCGATGCGCGCCTGCCTCACGAGCCGGCTCGCGAGCCGCATTCTGATGCGCCTGGGTTCTTCCGACTACCGCGACGCCGAAGACATCTACAACTTTGCCTGCCGCACGAAGTGGGAGAACTACTTTGACGCCTCGCAAACGTTTCGCGTTGACATCAACGCCCGCCGCTCCCCGCTGCAGAGCCTTGACTTTGCTCTTTTGCGCATCAAGGACGGGATCTGCGACCGCTTCGTGCATTTCTTTGAAAAACGCCCGGACGTGGAGCGCGCGCACCCCGACATCCGCGTCTTTGCGTACGTGAGCGAACGCTTCTGCACGTTCTATCTCGACCTCTGCGGCGAAGCGCTCTTCAAGCGCGGCTGGCGCGAGGACAAGGGCGAAGCACCCTTGAAGGAAAACCTCGCGGCGGCGCTCCTGACGCTTGCGGGCTGGACGCCCGACAAACCCCTGCAGGACACCTTCTGCGGCTCGGGCACAATAGCCATCGAAGCCGCGCAGATCGCCTGCGGCATGGCGCCGGGCTTGAAGCGCCGCTTCCTCTTTGAAAACTTCGCGGACTTCGACAAGGCGCTATGGCAGGACATCAAGGACGACGCTCTCGCCGCCGTGAACCGCTCGGCGAAAGTGACGATCGCCGCAAGCGACATCAGCTCGATTGTCGTGGAAAAGGCGCGAGAAAACGCCCGAAAGGCGGGGCTCGGCGCCCTTTTGGACGACGGCCGCCTCACCTTCACGCAGTGCGACGCCCGAAAGGCCACGCCTTGCGCCCAAGGGGGGCTTCTCATTTCGAACCCGCCCTACGGCGAGCAGTCCAACCCAAAGTCTGCCTCGGTCGCCGCCATGATGAAGGACGTCGCCGACAACCTGAAGCATCAGTTTGCGGGATGGACCGCGTGGCTTCTCACAAGCGACCGTCAGCTGCCGCGCCAGATGCGCCTTTCTGAATCCCGCAAGATTCCGCTCATGAACGGCCCCTTGGAATGCCGCTTCTTCAAGTTTGATCTCGTTGCGGGCTCCATGAAGCGCATGCCCAAGTCGGAAGCCAAAATCGAGGCGTCCGCCAACTGAGCCAATTTTTTTCAAAAGTCGCTTGCTTTCTGAAAGACCGTCCGATACAATGCCGGTCTTTCAGAAAGCCTCTGTCCCCATCGTCTAGAGGCCTAGGACATGACCCTCTCACGGTTAGAACTGGGGTTCGAATCCCCATGGGGACGCCATGCATCAGCGCCGCACTTTGCGGCGCTTTTTGTTATCACCTCATGCAACGCTTCTTCCAGTCTCTTCTGACGCGCTTTGCGGGACTTGCCGCCATCGTGGCGCTTCTAGCGGGAACTGCCGCCTTCCTCGCCCCCTCCTCTGCCGGCGCCTTCTCCTTCTTTCAGGCGAGCGGCGACACCATCGCGATCGCATCGCTGCCTTCGGAAGCGCAGAAGACTCTCGCCCTCATCAAGGCGGGCGGCCCCTTCCCCTACGCCAAGGACGGCACAGTCTTCGGCAACTACGAGCGAGTGCTCCCCAAGAAAAAGCGCGGCTACTACACCGAATACACCGTGGTGACGCCGGGCCTCAAGAACCGCGGCCCCAAGCGCATCGTGGCCGGCAAGGGCTCGACGGGCGACCCCGCCACCTCTGGCGAATATTGGTACACAGCCGATCACTACAAGTCCTTCCGCCGCATCGTGGAGAAATAAGTCATGCCCCCCGTTTTTTCCAATATTCTTTCCATTGACTGCCGCTGTCTGAAGAAGGAGGACCTTTTCAAAGCCTTCGCCGTGGGACTTGAGGCCGAAGACTGGTTCGGCGCCAATCTTGACGCCCTCTACGACCTTCTCACCGATCGGGAGGACTCGCTCACCGTCGATCTCATCGGCTGGGAGGAGGCTGATCTCACGCCCGCCGAGCGCCTTGCCTTCGAGTCCCTTTTTGTGGACGCCGTCGAAGAGCTCGAAGGCAGGCTTGACCTTCGCGTCGTCGCCCGACGCTTCTGATTTTCCAACGAATCCGCCAACCTTCGGCCGCCTGCTTCGGGCGGCCTTTTTTCTCCCCGGCCTTTGCACCTTGTTGCCACGCCCCAACACTTTGACAAAAAACGAAGACGTACTACGTTTTTACTGTCTTTTTCCATCAAGTTGCGGTATAACGTCAGTAGAGAAACGGCTCACGGAAGAGCGCTGAAACAGCCCTCGTCACAAGCCGAAAAACAAAAGTGAGCCGTCTCAGATGTTCAATCTGACTAGAGGGAAATATGAAGATTCTCGTACCTTACGACGGCAGCTCCTACAGCACCAATTCGCTGGAATTCGTCGCCTCCCGCACCACGCTTCTCGGCAAAGAGCCCGAAATTCGGCTTCTCGTCGTTCTGGAGCCCCTGCCCTCCCGCGCAGCAACGCTTCTCGCCCCCGACGGCGTGAAGACCTACTTTGACGACGCCGCCGAGAAGATTCTGAAACCCGCCCGAAAGCTTTTGAAGAAGCACCACATCGTCGCCGAAGAGCGCGTCGTGCAAGGCGATCCCGCCGAAGTCATCGCCAAAGAAGCCGACAGCTTCAAGGCCGACCTCATCATCATGGGCAGCCGCGGCCGCACGGCGCTGGCGGGCCTCTTCATGGGCTCGGTCACCACGGGCGTCCTCGCCCGCACGAAGCACCCGGTGCTGATGCTTCGCGGCCGCATGGCGCCCGAATCCGACGCCTTGAAGGTTGGCATCTGCGTGGACGGCTCCGACTACGGCAAGGCGGCGGTGAAGTTTGCGGTCGCCCACAAGGCGCTCTTTGGGCGCGCCGCAAAGGTCAGTCTCCTCTCCGTCTCACAGGAATTTGAGAACGCTGCGATGCCGCCCTTGGGCTTCGGCCTTCCGACGCTTTCCCCCGAAGACATCAAGCGGATGCAGAAGGACGAATTCACGAAGAACATTGAATCCGTGAAGCCCCTTCTCGAAAAAGCGAAGATTGACGCGAAGGAAGTGCCTCTCGTCGGCAACGCCGGCGACGAAATCGCCGCCTACGCCAAGAAGAAGCTCGACCTCCTTGTGATGGGAAGCCACGGCTACGGCCGCTTCAAGAGCGCCATCATGGGGTCGACTGCCATGCGCATTGCCAGTCAGGGCGACGTGCCGATTCTCATCATCCGCAAGTAAGGGGGACGCCGCATGAAAATTCTCCTTCCCGTTGACGGCAGCGAGCACAGCCGCGGCACGCTGAAGTTCATCGCCTCTCGAAAGACGCTTTTGGCCGAACATCCAGCCTTGGACGTCATCAACGTCCAGCCGCCGCTTCCAGCCCGCGCCGCCTCGCTCATGAGTGAAGAAGCCCTCGCAGGCTACTACGAAGAGGAGTCGGCAAGCGCCTTTGAGTCAACAGGCCGCGTCCCCGCTGACGCCCGAGCGACGCGCACGTCGCTCGTGGGCCACCCTTCCGACGTCATCGCCCGCGAAGCGGCAAACCGCGGCGCCGACCTCATCATCATGGGCAGCCACGGCATGAGCAACGTGACGGAGCTCCTCTTCGGCTCCGTCACCATGGGCGTGCTCGCCAAGAGCAAGACGCCGCTGCTTGTTCTTCGCAACACGCCCGCCCCGGCGGACGAAGGCGTGAAGGTGGTCTTCTGCCTTGACGGCTCGGACGAATGCCACGCGGCCGTCAAGTTTGCTCTCGAACACCGTGCGCTCTTTGGCGCCAGTCCGAGCTTCATTCTCGCCCACGTGAGCCCCACGACGGTCTCCGCAGGCCCCGACGGCGCAGAACTGTCGGGACAGAAGGAATTTGACGCCTGCGCCGACAAGGTGCGGCCTCTCTTTGCGGCGGTCGGGATCGTTCCCGAGGACGCCCCCTTGACGGGCACCCCCGGCGACGCCGTGGCGGCCTACGCTAACTCAAAGGCGGCGGGATTCCTCGTAATGGGCAGCCGCGGCTATGGCCGCATCCGCTCGCTGCTTCTGGGCTCCACGGCGCTTCGCATCGCTTCGCAGTCCTCAATTCCGCTCCTCATCGTGCGCTAGAAGCGAAAAGAAAAGCCTCCGGGCTCGCCCATTGGGCGGCGCTCGGAGGTAACATGAAGAACAACGACAGGCGGTTTTCGGCATCTCGGCCCGAAAAAGCCGCCCAGCAAAAACCAGAGAGGTACAAACCATGAAAATCCTCGTTCCCATCGACGGCAGCTCCTACAGTGAAAATTCGCTCGCTTTCGTCGCTTCCCGCGCCACGCTTTTGGGCAAGAATCCGGAAATCGAGCTTCTCGTCGTTCTGAGCCCCCTGCCCACCCGCGCCGCGCGCCTCGTGAGCAAGGATTCGCTCATGCGCTACTACGAAGACGAAGCCGAAAAGATCTTCAAGCCAGCCCGCAAGTTCTTGAAGTCAAAGGACGTTGAAGTGACTGAGGCCTTCATCGTGGGCGACCCCGCGGAAAAGATCGCCGAAGAAGCCGCGAAGCTTCCCGCCGACCTCATCATCATGGGCAGCCGCGGCCGCACAGCGCTGGCGGGCCTCTTTTTGGGCTCCGTCACCAATGGCGTCCTCGCCCGCACGAAGAACCCGATTCTTATTCTCCGCAACAAGCCCGCCCCCGAAGGCGACGCGATGCGCATCGGCGTGGCGGTGGACGGCTCGAAGTTCGGCACCGCCGCAATCAAGTACGCTTTAAAGCACAAGGAGCTCTTCGGCGACGGCGCCTCCTACTTCCTCATCAACGTGACGAGCGACTACGCGGGCGCCGTGATGCCCGACATGGCCGGCATGGCGCTTCCGGCGCTCTCTGAGTCCGAAGTGATCGAGCTGCAGAAGAAGGAATTTGACGAAGCCGTCGATCCGATCCGTCCGCTCTTGACGAAGGCCGGCATCGCCGCGAAGGAAGTCTGCCTCGTCGGCAACCCGGGCGACGAGATCGCAGCGTTCGCGAAGAAAAAGAAGCTCGACGTCGTTGTCATGGGCAGCCACGGCTACGGCCGCTTCAAGAGCGCCGTGATGGGCTCCACCGCCACTCGCGTGGCGGCGCAGGGCGACGTGCCGATCCTGCTGATCCGTCATTAAAGGGCCTCCGAAGAGATTTCGCTGAAGTCCCTTCGAGAAGCTCCGCCCGCGGTGAAGGCTTTTCGTCTTCACCGCGTTTTTCTTGGCGAAGCGCTTCGCCGGCAGGCTGAACCACTACGCTTTGCGTCCTGCAAAATTGTTAATCTCTTGACGCAACGCAAATCTCATGGTTACTACGGAGTGACATTCTTTACAGAAGCAGTGTAGAGTAAATGCAATCGAAACATTATGTTTCATTTCGGCAAACGGTTGATTTTATTCAATTTGTCGAAGGCAGGATTTCCAACTTTTAGGAGAGCGCAAATGGCAAAGAAATCTCAATGGCTGGGATTGCCAATGCAAATGATGCTGGGCCTCGTGCTAGGCGTCATCGTCGGCATGTTCGTTTCCTCGGACTTCGCCGTGACTTATCTGAAGCCCTTGGGCGACCTCTTCATCCGGCTGATCCGCATGGTGGTGGTTCCCCTCGTGTTCGCCACGCTGGTGGCGGGCGCAGCCGGCATCTCTGACATCTCAAAGCTTGGCCGCGTCGCGGTGAAGACTCTGATTCTCTTCATGATGACGTCCGCCGTTGCCGTGATCTTCGGCCTTGTGATCGCCAACATGATCGATCCGGGGCTCG
Organism: Acutalibacteraceae bacterium; assembly: GCA_963647785.1. Taxonomy (GTDB): domain Bacteria; phylum Pseudomonadota; class Gammaproteobacteria; order Burkholderiales; family Burkholderiaceae_F; genus Duodenibacillus. The sequence continues at coordinate 15,205 of CAVJBF010000003.1, read as the reverse complement.
GGCTCACGCTCTCCACCGAAGGCCTCAAGGCTGCCCAGGTGAAGGCGCCGAGCTTTGTGAAGACCCTGCTTGACATCGTTCCGATGAACCCGATGGAATCCTTCTCGAAGGGCTCCATCCTGCAGATCATCTTCTTTGCCATCATGTTCGGCTTCTGCCTGAACTGGCTGGGTGAAAAGGGCCGTCCGGTGACGAACTTCTTTGACACCATCGGCAATGTGATGATTCGCATGACGAACGTCGTCATGTACTACGCTCCGATCGGCGTCTTCGCCTTGATCGCCGTCGTGGTGAGCCAACACGGCCTGGCGGTGCTGCTCCCGCTTGGCAAGCTCATCCTCGCCTCCTTCATCGCGACGTCGCTTCTCGTGCTCGTGATCTATGTCCCGTGGGTGAAGTTCCTGATCAAGCTCCCGGTCGCGACATACTTCAAGGGCATCTTCGAGCCCTGGCTCATCGCCTTCACGACCTGCTCGTCGGCCGCCGCCATGGCCGCCAACCTCGTCGCCTCCCGCCGTCTGGGCGCTTCGAAGGCCATCGCCTCCTTTGCAGTGCCCCTTGGCAACACGATCAACATGAACGGCACGGCCGTCTACATGGGCGTCACGACGGTGTTCGCCGCCCAGATCTACGGCATCCCGCTCACCTTCTCTGATCAGGTCATCGTGGTTCTCACGGGCGTTCTCGCCGCCATCGGCACGGCAGGCGTCCCGGGCGCCGGCCTCATCATGTCGACCCTCGTCTTCACGCAGATCGGCATTCCGCTCGAAGTCGTCGGCCTGCTCGCTGGCGTGGACCGCATTCTCGACATGATCCGCACCTCGATCAACGTCGTTGGCGACTCCACCACCGCCCTGATGGTGACCCGCATGGAAGGCGAACTCGGCAAGGAACCCTTCGTCGAAGGCGAAGAAGCTCCGACCGAACCCGCAAAGCTCTAATCTTCCTTCCGCAAAGCCGGCTCGTAAAAGGGCCGGCAGCAGAAAGCCCGGTTTCCGCTCAAAGCGGCCGGGCTTTTTCGTTGTCGCGCTTGGCTGCGGACTACTTTCGAGTGCCGGCGAGCAACCGGCGCAGCAGAGCGGGATCCGCTTGCGGGAGCTTCGCCGAAAGCATGGCCGTGAGCTCCTCCAAGGCCGCCTCAGGGCCCGCCGAGGTCTCCGAAAGGAACGCATCACCAATGAGAACCTCGGGCCGCACATAGCGCGCAAGCCCCCAGCCATACGGACGCCCCGTCTTGTCGTGCCGGTACTCAAAGTCCGCGATGACGAGCTCCGTTCGCATCTGCAGGCTTGTGAGCGCGGCATCGAGTCCCGAGAACGTGCCGAATTCATCCTGCCACGCCGCCTTCAAGTCAGGGCTCAGCACCGCTTCGCCGTAGCTCATGAATTCAGCAAGCCAGGCTTCTCGCGCAAGCGTCCTCGCATTCTTGCTGCGCGGCATCGCCCGCCGCACCTGAGCAAAGCGCCCGAAGACCGAACGGTCCGCCCAGCACGCCTTCTTTTCAAAGAATTTACCGTAAAGAAAGTTTCCCTGCCGCGCCACCGGTCCCTTCCACTCCCAGGGTCCCGGCTCTTCGGTGAACCACAACCTGGCCGGCGTCTTCTCCTCCACCGACCACCCCGGCACCTCGTTTCTAAAAAACGGCAGGAAATCGTAGGCCGCAATACAATCCTCCAGACGATCGGGGCCCGTCAGCGACGCTTCGCCCCAGGTCTTTTGATTGGTTTTTGCCTTGATCATGATGGAATCCTTGAAATTTGGCGGCAGCGGCACGCTCGGCGCGCCGTTGAGCGACGACACGGCCGCAGCCCTGGCAAAGCTCTCCCAATCCCCGTTTCGGTCTCGGTTTAAGCTTGGCGGCGCCGATCGCGCTTATGCGCTGGAAAAGGGCGACGCCATTTTACGAGTTCACGCCCAAGGCTTCATCACCTCGCGGCTCGCGCCCGCCGTCATTTCCAACGACGGCAAGCAGACGCCCATGAAAGGACACCCCGTCTTCGTCGCCCAGCACGCCTGCGCCTGCTGCTGCCGAGGCTGCCTTGAAAAGTGGCATCACATCCCGCGCAGCCGCGCCTTGACAGAAAGCGAAACGGCCCGCATCGTGAACCTTCTCATGGCTTGGATTGAGCGCGATCTCGCCGCCCGGCGCCCTCCGCTCAAGCACCGAAAAGCTTCACTGCAAGGCGAGCTCTTCTGAAGGGCACCAAATCATGACATTTGCACCTCAGAGCCGCTGTCAGAAGAGCGGCGCGAGCTTTGCAAGAAGCCATCATCAGGCAGTCTGCGTCAACAAAACCGCGCAGATCGTCCGCTGGCAAATCAGCACCGCCACCAGCGAACACTGACCGAACGCACCGGCCCACGCAAAGAAGCCGCCGCAGGACTTTGCATCCAACGACGGCTTCTTCCTTTTCAAAGCGGAACTACTTCGCCTTTTCTTCGAGCACGGCGACCGCAGGCAGCGACTTTCCTTCGAGGAATTCGAGGAAGGCACCGCCCCCGGTGGAGATGTAGCTCACCTTGTCCGCAACGCCGAAGGCATGCACGGCGGAAACCGTATCGCCGCCCCCCGCAATGGAGAAGGCGCCCTTGCCGCTCGCCGCCGCAATGGCTTCAGCAAGCGCCTTCGTGCCGCCCGCGTAGGGCGCCATTTCAAAAACGCCCACCGGCCCGTTCCAGACGATGGTCTTGGAAGCTTCGACGAGCTTTGCGAGCTCAGCCGCCGTTTCGGCCCCCACGTCAAGAATCATCTCATCGTCCGCCACGTCATCCACCGAGCACGTGCGGTGCTCGGCGTCGGCGGCAAAGGCCTTCGCTACGACAACGTCGGTGGGCAACGGCAGATTGGCGCCCTTCGCCTGCAGCGTGGCAAGCACCTTCTTGCATTCTTCAACGAGCTCAGGTTCCGCCAAGGACTTGCCGATCTTCTTCCCGGCTGCAAGAAGAAACGTATTGGCGATGCCGCCCCCCACGATGAGCTGGTCCACCTTCTGCGCGAGATTGTTCAAAATGGTGAGCTTCGTGGAAACCTTGCTGCCGCCCACGATCGCCATGAGCGGGTGTTCGGCTTCCTGCACAGACTTCGTGAGCGCGTCGATTTCCGCGGCCATCAGGGGGCCGGCGCAGGCGACTGGCGCCAGACGCGCCACGCCTTCGGTGGAAGCCTGCGCGCGGTGCGCCGTCCCAAAGGCGTCGTTAACGAACACGTCGCAAAGCGCTGCGTACTTCTTGGCAAGCTCCGGATCGTTCTTCTTCTCGCCCTTGTTGCAACGGCAGTTTTCGAGCATCACGACTTCGCCCGGCGCCACTTCAACGCCGTCAAGATAATTCTTCACGAGGCGAATCGGCGCCCCCACCAACTGGCTCATGCGCACGGCAACGCCCGCGAGAGAGTCCTCCGGACGGCATTCGCCCTCGGTCGGGCGGCCCAAGTGGCTCATGAGAAGCACCGCGGCGCCGCTGTCCACGGCAAGGCGCACGGCGGGAACGCTCGCCACGAGGCGGGCTTCGTTCGTGATGCGACCTTCTTCATCGCGGGGAACATTGAGATCGCTGCGGATGAGAACGCGGCGTCCGTTGAGCTTTCCGGCCGTCGCCAGAGCTTCGAGAGTGAGAACCTGCATGAGTCACTGACCTTGAAAAATTTGTTCATTCACAAAGAAAGGCGGCGGGACGCGCCGCCCGAACCGCCTTTGCGCTTCACTTCATCCTGCGATTACTTCGCCGCCATCATTGCGACGGCGTTGTCCAGCATGCGGCAGGAGAAGGCCCATTCGTTGTCGTACCAGCTCGTCACCTTCACGAGTCGGCCGCCGGAAACCTTGGTGAGCGTCGAATCAAAGATCGAAGAGTGCGCATCATGGTTGAAGTCGCTTGAGACGAGCGGCAGGTCGTTGTAGCCCAGCACGCCCTTCAAGGCGCTGCCTTCGGCCGCGGCCTTCATGATGGCGTTCACTTCCTCGACGCTCGTCTCGCGCTTCGGAATGAAGGTGAGGTCCACAAACGACACGTTGATCGTCGGCACACGCACAGCAAAGCCGTCGAGCAGCCCGTTCAATTCCGGAAGCACAAGGCCCACGGCCTTTGCCGCGCCCGTCTTCGTCGGGATCTGGGACATGCCGGCCGCGCGAGCGCGGCGCAGATCCTTGTGGTAGACGTCCGTCACGTTCTGATCGTTCGTGAAGGAGTGAACCGTCGTCATCAGGCCGCGCTCGATGCCGATCGCGTCATGCAGCGGCTTCACCAAGGGCGCAAGGCAGTTCGTCGTGCAGGAGGCGTTCGAGACGATGACCATGTCCTTCGTGAGGATGCTGTCGTTGACACCATACACCACGGTCGCATCACAGTCCTTGCCAGGAGCGGAGATGAGCACCTTTTTGGCGCCCTGCTCGATGTGAAGCATGGCCTTGTCGCGCGCCGTGAAGGCGCCGGTGCATTCCAAGACCACGTCAACGTTCAATTCACCCCAGGGGATTTCCTTCGGATCCCGAGTGTTGAAGACGCGGATGCGGTCGCCGTTGACGATCATCCAGTCCGTGCCTTCCGTCTTCACGTCCGCATCAAAGCGACCGTGCACCGTATCAAACTTCAGAAGGTGAGCATGAATGTCAACCGTTCCGGGCGCGTTGATCGCCACGATCTCGAGATCGCGCTTCTTGCCGCTCTCGTAATGGGCGCGGAGCACGTTGCGGCCGATGCGGCCGAACCCGTTGATGGCAACACGAATCGTCATTTTTGTTCCTTATGAAGTTTGAATCAGTCGCGGCCCGTGAGACGGCGGACCTTCGAGACGGCGTTTTCCACCGTGAAGCCGAAATGCGGCCACAGCACCTTGGCGGGCGCGGACTCGCCAAAGGTGTCGATGCCCATCACGTCGCCCTTGCCGCTGAAGTACTTGTGCCAGAGGCCGGTGACGCCCGCCTCGATCGCGAGAATCGGCGTGCCTTCGGGGAAGACGGCGCGACGATACTCGGCGTCCTGGCGGTCAAAGACATCGGCGCACGGCACGGAAACAACGCGCACCTGAATGTTCTGCGCGGCAAGAAGCTTTCGCGCTTGCGTCGCAAGCGGCAGCTCCGACCCCGTCGCCGCAATGATGCATTCGGCCTTGCCTTCGCCTGCGGGAGCCTCGGCGACAACGTAGGCGCCCTTGGCGATCGCATCCGCATCCACTTCGTCGCGGTCTTCGGTGAAGGGCACCGTCTGACGCGAGAAAATGAGGGAGCTCGGGCCGTCGCGGCGCTCGATCGCCGCGTCCCACGCCGCAATCGCTTCCACGGTGTCCGCCGGACGCCACACGTCCATGCCCGGGATGAGCCGCAGGCTCGCCACATGTTCAATCGACTGATGCGTCGGACCGTCTTCGCCCAGGCCGATCGAATCGTGCGTGAAGACGAAGATGGAGCGAAGCTTCATCAGAGCCGCCATGCGCAGGGCGTTTCGCGCATAGTCGGAGAACGTGAGGAACGTGGCCGAGAACGGAATGAAGCCGCCGTAGAGCGCAATGCCGTTTTGAATCGCCGCCATGCCGAATTCGCGCACGCCGTAGCTGATGTGGCGCCCCAGCATGTTGTCGTGCGTCAGACGCTCGACGCCCGTCCAGTTCGTAAGGTTCGACCCCGTCAAGTCAGCCGAGCCGCCCAAAAGTTCGGGCAGCGCGGGCGCCAGGGCGTTGAGGGCCTTCTGGCTGGCCTTGCGGGTCGCCACGGATTCAGCCGCGGCCTGCGCGCTGCAGAGCGCTTCAAAAACCGTGTCGTCAAACGTCGCGGGGAGATCGCCCGAAAGACGCCGCTTCAATTCAGCCGCAAGCGCCGGATAGGCCTTTTCGTAGCCCGCCCAGATCGTGTTCCAAGCGGCTTCGTCGGCTTTTCCCGCTTCGCGGTGATCCATCGCCGCATAGACTTCCGCCGGAATCTCAAAGGGTCCGCCGTTCCAACCCAGCTTCGCTTTCGACGCGGCAATCTCTTCGTCCCCGAGTGCTTCGCCATGGGCCTTCGCCGTGCCCGCGCGGTTGGGGGAGCCAAAGCCGATCACCGTCTTGCAGATGATGAGCGTGGGCTTTTCAGTCTGCGCCTTCGCTTCCTCGATCGCCTTGGAAACGGCGTCGATGTCGTGGCCGTCCACGGGGCCGATCACGTGCCAGTTGTAGGCTTCAAAGCGCTTCTTCGTGTCGTCGGCAAACCAGCCCTTCACGTTGCCGTCAATCGAAATGCCGTTGTCGTCGTAGAAGGCGACAAGCTTGTTCAAGCCCCAGACGCCCGCGAGAGAACAGACTTCGTGACTGATGCCCTCCATGAGGCAACCGTCGCCCAGGAAGCAGTACGTGCGGTTGTCAATCACGGGGAAACCGTCGCGGTTGAATTCCGCGGCAAGCATCTTTTCCGCAAGCGCCATGCCCACGGCGTTCGCAATGCCCTGCCCCAAGGGGCCCGTCGTGGTCTCCACGCCCGGCGTCACGCCCACTTCGGGGTGGCCCGGCGTCTTGCTGCCCATCTGACGGAAGTTCTTCAGATCATCCATCGAGAGGTCGTAGCCCGTCAAGTGCAGCAACGCGTACTGCAGCATCGATCCGTGACCGTTCGAGAGGATGAACCGATCGCGGCCGATCCACTTCGGATTGACGGGATTGTGGCGAAGATGCTTCGACCAAAGGGCAATGGCGATGTCGGCCATGCCCATGGGCATGCCGGGGTGACCGGATTTGGCTTTCTGGACGGCGTCCATGGCAAGCGCACGAACGGCGTTGGCCATCGTCTGCGCGGAAACGGGTTCGGACATAAGTCTCTAGAGGTAACGAACGTAGTGGAAAAGTGCACCGAAGTCGGGTGACTTTCAGGCAGGAAGAACCCCGCCCCAAGAAATGTCCCTCGTCGGCGTGGCGTCATTCTAACAAAGCAAGCCGTGGCAAAGAGAGGCCGATCCCGCCTTTGAGCGAGCCTTCCGCACCGTCGGTCCTCCTCGATTTTCTCCGTGTCACGCGCCGTTTTGCGCTAGAGTCGCGGCATGCTTTTTTCGGAGTCCGTCATGCCCGCCGTCGCCCGCTTTTACTCGCCGCAGTCCGCCCCCTACCAGACGGGCGAGCGCGCCTACCTGTCCGAAGCCGCCCGGCATCACGCCGGCCGCGTGCTGCGCGCCGTTGCCGGGGACCCGGTGCTCCTTTTTGACGGCAAAGGCCACACGGCGTCGGGGCCCATCGCCTTTGAAGGCAAGGACGCGTGGATCACGGTGGAAAAGGTGGAGGAGTCTCAAACCGAAAGCCCCGTGCGCCTCACGCTCATTCAATCCATGGTGAACAACGACAAGGCGGACTGGATCGTGGAAAAGGCCGTGGAGGCCGGGGTCTCCGCGATCGTCTTTGCGCCCGCCGCGCGCTGCATCACCAAGCTCACCGGAGACAAGCTTGAAAAACGGCTTGCTCGCTGGCGGGACATCATCGTGGGCGCCTGCGAGCAGTGCGGACGCAACGTGCTCCCCTGCGTCTCCGCGGCGCCTAGTCTGAAAAAGGCGCTTGCCTCCGTTACCGCGGACGTCCGCTGGCTCATGCATCCGGGGGAAGCCTCGGCACCCCGGCTGGGCGCCGAAGGCTGCGTGCAAAGCGCCGCCTTTGCCGTGGGCCCCGAAGGCGGCTTTTCTGAAGAGGAAGTGGCGCTCGCCCGCACTTTGGGGTGGCAGTGCGCCGTGCTGGGGCCGCGCGTGCTTCGCACGGAGACCGCGGGGCTCGCGGCCGCCGTGTTTTTGAACACTCGGCTCGGAGACTTCGGCTAGACCGGCGGCGAACGCCAGCGGTCACGGCTTTCCAGCCGGAGCCTCAGCGGTTCGCGCCCGGCCGGAGGACTTCCATCACCGTAAAGCAGCGCTTCCCGCAAAACGCCATGCCATAGAGCAGGATTTTCTTGACGCCCGCCAGCTCGTAGTCAGCGCAGTAGCGTCGCTCGTGAATCTGTTCGATCGCGGCGCGGGCCGCTGTCGTGAGCGTTTTTTCCGTTTGGGCGCGCTTCAATTCCAAAATGACTGCCGTGTTCGTCTCCGCGTCGAGGAACCGAATGTCCGAATAGCCGTCGCCCGACTCGCGATTGGATTCCGGCGAACGGCGAAGCGCGCCGCCCAGAAGCCCCAGCATCAGCATGTGGTACGAATTCTCCGAAGCAAAATCCCGCACGCTCGCACAGCGCACCAGAAATTCCTGCAGCACCTCATTGGCGCCGGGCCCGTTGCCGTCCTTCAAGTACCGCGCCAAATCCCGGCCGACGTTCACATAATCGCTTCCCTTGTTGCTGAAGTAGATCGCCGTCTGCCGCTCAAAGCTCGCCCGCACCTCTTCGTTCGGAATCTTCAAGCAAGCGCTGCCGTCCGCCTGACGCCCCACTTTCGTGAGATACCCGGTGCAATAAAGAAGGCTCATCAGATGATCAGCGTCATGCGACGCATCAATCTCAGCAAAGGACAGCTCCTCCTCCAGCCGCGCCTCAACCGTGCCGCCCGCGAGGAGCTCTCGCAGCTTCATGAGATGCGACTCATCCGCGTAGTGAAGAAATTCCGTCATGAGGTCATTGCCGCTCGTGTGGATCCAATAATTGCGGTACTCCACGTCAGACGCGCCAGCGGCATCCCGACAAAAGCTCATGAGGTCCCACGGGCAGTAGATCTCCTGATTGCCAAACCGATAGCCGTCGTAGTGCCGGCGCACGGCCTCAGCATGCGCGGAAAGCCCGAAGTCCGCCAAAACCTGCGCCGCCTCCCTGGGCGTAAAGCCGATAGCCTGAGCCAAGGCATTGTCAGACACCGTATGGCAGCCAAAATGGTTGAGCCCCGTGAAGACGCTTTCTTTGGCAATGCGCAGGCAACCGGTCACAATGCCTTTTCTCAGCCGGCAGTTGTCCTTCAAGGCGCCTTCGAGCATCTCCCGCAGGACGGGCAGCAAGTCGGCGTAATAGCCTTGCGTCCTCGCACGGTTGAGCGGCACGTCATACTCATCGATGAGCACGATGACCTGACGGCCGTCAGAGGCTTCCGACAAAGCCGCCACCAGTGTCTTGAGGCTGTTGGGCAAGAGCTTTTGCTGGGCTTCAAGCGACAGATTCTGCAATTCAATCAGCCGACGAACCGCTTCGCGCTGAAAGTCCGGCAGCTTCGGCTCCTCGCGCAAGTGCGCGAGATTCTGCGCCACATCGGAAACGATTCTTGAAAGCGATTCAATGCCGCGCTCAAAGGTCGTTCCGTTGAATTCCTTGAAGCTCACAAAGAGCACGGGCCAGCGCCCGAAATGCGCCTCAAAGAACGCCTTGTCCTCACTTGCCGCCAGTCCGGAAAAAAGCGCGGCCTGCGCCTCGCGCTCCGACGACGGACGCGCTTCAAAGAACGCCTGCAGCGTGCGCTGCATCAGCGTCTTGCCAAAACGGCGCGGCCGGGTGACAAGCGACACCAGATTGCCGTCGTTAAATAGCGGCTTGATGAAGGACGTCTTGTCAACGTAGTACCCGCCCAGCTTGCGCAGGTTCTCAAAGGAGCTGTCGCCCACCAAAAGCATGCGGTCCGTCATGTCAGAAAAAATGAAAACCGTTCAATCCTTTGCATTGTACTCAATGGTCAACCGCTCACATCGGCGCCTTTCGCACAATCCCCAGAAAGTCGCTCCAGTCGCCCGCCTGCCCCGGCAGGAGTCGAAAGGTGGCGCCCGCCTGTCTGGCTCGCGCGAGCGCCAGCGCTCGCTCAGGCGAATGCTCCACCGCCGTCACCAGCCGGCTTTCCTCCATAAAGACGCGCTTTCCATAGCCGCCGTCGCTTTTCTTGCGGCCCGCGCCCACATAGAACTTCAGAGCGTCCGCGGTCGTCCCCTGCTGCGCCCGGTACTTTGCGAGAATCTGCGTTCCCACCGTCATGTTGGCCGTCCGGTCAAAGACCGCATTCTGGCCGCCGTAGGGCTCAAACTTGTCAGCATGCACCTTGACGTGCACCTGCATCAACCCCTTGGCGCCTGCCGAACTCACCGCCCGCTCGTTAAAGCCCGACTCCACCGTGATGACGGCGAGGATGAGCAACGGATTGACGTCATAAGCCTTTCCAATCGCCACAGCATCCTCCACTATGGGCGTCATCGCTTCCGCCGGCTTTCGCCTTGACGCGGCGATGAAGCGCACGAGCCGCTCCTTCACAACGGCAAGCCGCTCTTCGGGCGTATAGAACTTCTTCGGCGACTCCACCAAGCGCTCCGCGACGGTCGCCGCCGGACGCTGCGCCGTCACCGCGGGCGGCTCGGTCGCAATGTCCACCGCCCGCATCAAGAGAAAGACGCCGGCGCAGAACAGGAGCAGCGCCGTCGCCCCCACCAAAACGGCCGCCGCCAGCGCGCCTTGCGAGGACGAGATCGGACGATCATCCGCCATCTACGCCGCCTTTGCCTTCACGGCAGGGCGCCACACCAGGACGAGAATCACGGCACCCGCGAGAATCAGCGGCAGCGACAGCCACTGGCCGCGCGAGAGCCCCAGAAGCCCCAGTCCGAGATAGGCGTCAGGCTCTCGGAAAAACTCCACGATGAAGCGCATGACGCCGTAGCCAATGCAAAAGAGGGCTGAAACCAGACCGCGGCCGCGGGGCTTTGCCGACGCCCACCACAAAAGCGCAAAAAGCAGAAGCCCCTCCAGCCCCGCTTCATAAAGCTGCGACGGATGCCGCGGCGCCAAACTGCCCGACTGCGGAAAGACCATGCCCCACGCAAGCTCAGGATCCGCGAGGCGCCCCCACAACTCCCCATTGATGAAGTTGCCGAGACGCCCGAAGAAAAGCCCCAGCGGCACCAGCGGCGCCGTGAAGTCCGCCGCCGTCCAGAAGCACTTTCCCTTCAAGCGGGCAAAGGCCGCAAGCGCCAGAATCGAGCCGACCATGCCGCCGTGGGCGCTCATGCCGCCCTGCCACACCTTGAAGACATCCAGTGGGTGCGAGAGATACCACTCGGGCTGATAAAAGAGACAGAACCCCAGACGCCCCCCGAAAATGACGCCCGCCACGCCGTAAAAAAGGAGGTCCTCTACGTCCGAAGCCGTCATGCCGCGCCAGTCCTCGCGGGCGCGGCGACGCCCGAGGATGAGAAAGAGCGCGAAGCCCACGAGATACATCAGGCCGTACCAATGCACGGCGACGGGCCCCAGATGAAGGGCGACAGGATCAAACTGCGGGTGAACGAGCATGGCGGCAAACGGTCCGTAATGAAGCAAAGACGGGAGTCTATCGCACCTATAATCTTCGACTTTCCACCGTCGCCCCCTCTCGCCATGCGCCAGATCTTTCGCTCGCTGCCCTGGATCCATCCCGCCGAACCCGATGTGCTGCAGGCGCTTTACCGACGCCACGGCGAAAAGCGCCACGTCAAAAAAGGCGAAATCTTGAAAAGCGGCGGCGAGGCGCCCGTGCTCTTTTTTCTGGAAAAAGGACTCGCGTCCTACTGGATCAACTGGTCGGCCGCAGGGCACGCTGCAGTGCTCTCCCTCATCATCCCCGGCCGCACCATGGGCGACATCACGTGCTTTTCGGGCGAGCGCGTCAACGTCACGTCCCGGACGCTTCAAGACAGCGACGTCTGGGTCGTGCGGCGCGGCGATCTCCTTTCCGAATACCTCAGAGACGCCCAGTTACTTCTCACCGTGTCGCAGCTCCTTGTGCGCAAGCAGGAAAGCCACATCGAAGGCATGACCGCGAACTTCACGCTCCCCGCAAAAGCGCGGGTGAAGCTCTTTCTGCGGGTGCTCCTGGCGGCGTACGGCCTGAAGCTGCACGCGGGCGGCAACGTCATTCCGCTGTTGATTTCGAACGAACTAATCGGCGACATCGTCAACCTCTCCCGCATGTCTGTCTATCGCATCATTTCAGAATGGGAAACGGAGGGACTGGCCAAACGAAGCGGGAGAAGCCTTTGCGTTGCCTCCCGCCTCTTTGACGACGTCTACGACTGGGACCGCGGCAACTTCACCGAGCGCGACCTCGAAGGCTACGGGCCGCGCTCGGGCTTTGTTGCGTAGCAGCCTGCCCGACTACCTCGCCTTCTTCGCGTACTTCACCGCGTTTTCTGCCGCGATGCGGCCGGAGTTGACGGCCCACGCGATGGTGGAGCCCGCCATCAGCAGGTCATAGCTGTCGCCGTACATGCCGCCCACGTCGTTGCCCGCACAGTAAAGGCCCGGAATCGGCGTGCCGTCGGGCTGAACGACCTGGAAGTGTTCGTTGGACTTGATGCCGCCCAGCGTGCCCAGCGAGGTCGCAACCATCTTGATGGCGTAAAAGGGCGCCTTCTCCACCGCGCGCAAGTACTCGGGCGACTTCGCAAATTCGCCGTCGTGACGAATTGCGGCAAAGCCGTTGTATTCCTTCACGGTGGCCTTCAACGTTTCAAGATCCATGCCGGTCTTCTTCGCGAGATCCTTCAGGCTCGACGCCTTCACGGCCCAGCCCGCCTTTTCGGCGGCGCCCCATTCGTCGGCGAACTTCGTGAGCTTCGTTGTGACGGGCACCATGACGCCCACGCCCAGATCGATGCCCTTTTCCTTCACCATGTAGTCAAGCGTCTTCTGGTCATACACGACCCACATCGAGCCGCCGATGCGCTCCAGAGCGTTGCCGGCATAGGGCCAGTTCAACATGATCGTCTCGTCGCAGAAGCGGCGGCCCTTCGGATCGAGCCAGAGGTGGGGCTGCTTGGCGGAAGCTGCCACGTGATTTGTTGTGCCGATGCCCTTGGGACCCGGACGGTAGGACGCCTGCACTTCCGTGCCATCCTTGCCGGCGCCCGCGGCCCAGGCCATGTTGATGCCGTCGCCGGTCTTGCCGGCCTGCGCGAGGCCGTCAACTCCCGGAAAGCGCATGTACTTCTTCATCATTTCGGGATTGGCGCCAAAGCCGCCCGTCGCGATGATGACGGCGCCCGCCTTGATGGTGATCTTGTCGCCGTCATCGTTTTCAGCGACAACGCCCACTACCTTGCCGTCCTTCTGGATCAGGCTCTTCGCGGGCGTTTCCAAGAGCAGCTTCTGGCCCATTTCAGCATACTTTTTCTGGAAAAGATTGATCCAGCCCGCGCCGCGCCCTTCGTAAATGTGCCAGGTGTAAAGACCGCCCGGATAATTCGAATAAAGCTTCTCGAATTTCACGCCGTAGCTCTTCATCCAGTCAATCGTGGAAGCGGTCTTTTCAAGGAAGGCGCGCACCATGCGACCATCACCGCGCCAGTGGCCGTACTCCATGATCATCTTAAAGGCCTGATCCTTCGTGAGGTTGTAGTTCCAGTCGCGCTGCATGGAGCTTTCCACCGCCATGATGCCCTCAGAGAAATTGCCGGTGCCGCCTACAGTCGCCTTCTTTTCGAGCGTAATCACCTTGGCACCGGTCTCCGCGGCGGCGAGCGCCGCCGCGGTGCCGGCCGTGCCGGCGCCGATCACAACAACGTCGGCCGACATCGCGATGTCCTTCGCAAGCGCGACATTCATGGACAGCGTTCCTGCCACCGCAAGCGCCGCAGCGCCCAGCGTGAACGTTCTTCTCTGCATGATTTCTTCCTCTCCTCTCTGGTTTTGATGATGAAGGCCTGCCAAGCCGCCCGCGGGAAAACAGGCGACCAGCCTTCGATGCGCACCATTGGAGCAAAAGACCTTCTCCTGCGCCACATCGCCAACCGGCCACGCGACAAATCCGTCACATGGGTTACGTCTTTGGAAGGAGAATGGCTGAGCAGCCATTCCGTCAGCAACATCGAGTCAACTGCTTTCCACTCGGTCGATCGATGAAGAGAGTCAGGCGACCAGATTCATCAGACCACCCATCCGAAAGAATTGCGAGGTGACACATGCCATCATGGTTTATCGTCGTTACTTATGTCACAATTTTTACAATAGAATCACATGTATAATCATGAAGTCTGCAAGTGAATTCACCCCCAAGTCTTGTCATACAGGTCATCGGCTATGTCTGAAACCGTCGTTCTCAAGAAAAATCCATACAACCTTGCTCGGTTTGAAACCATCCAACAAGGCGGCTGGGCCTATGTGGACAAAACTCGCTACATCGAAGTTTTAGAGAACTGCCATGCGTTCTACCCATTCATCACGCGGCCGCGCCGCTTTGGCAAAACGCTCTTCACAGAAACGCTTCAAGCCTATTACGACGTCTCTGCCGCCAAGGATTTTGATCAGAACTTTGCCGGCACCTACATTGGCGAGCACAAAACGCCCTTGGCGAACACCTACAACGTCATTCGCTTCGACTTTTCTGGAATTTCCTCCGCCCGATTTGAGGCGGGTTTTCTGGGAAATTTAAAGGACGGATTTGCCGATTTTTGTCGGCGTCGCAATTTTCAAAAAGGCTTTGAAATTATCGAAAATGCCAGCAGCGATCCAACAGACTTTCTAAAGGATTTTCTACGTGCTTATTCAATGCACTTCAGCGAGCGCATCTACCTCATCATCGATGAGTACGACCAAGGTGCCAATGAAGTGTTGACTTCCAATGTGGAAGACTTCCGTACGCTTACGAAATCGGGCGGTCTCCTCAAGACTTTTTATTCCGCACTGAAGGCTAAAGCGACCAGCAGCGGTCCCATCGAATGGATCTTCATCACCGGCGTCACCTCCATCCAGCTCGATTCGATGACCTCGGGCTTTAATATCGCAACAAATTATTCCAACGAGCCTGATTTTGCTGGAATGTTTGGCTTTTCAGAAACAGAACTCCGAGGGCTGATTCCGCAGTTAGTTGGTCTCAAGCAATGCGGCATGACACTCGATGAAATCGTCAGCCGCATGGCGGAGTGGTACAACGGCTACCGTTTCAGCGCTGACAGCGACGAAAGCGTCTTCAATGCCTCCATGTGCCTGTATTACCTGGATGTGCTTGCAGATATCGGTCGAGAGCCCCGGAACATGCTGGACCCGTCGGTTGCCAATAGTCTGGACAAGATTGAAGCCATTCTCTCGCTGGGCAGCCCGGAGTTTGTTCGATCCGTCATGACGAAGGCACTCAATCAGGAGCCGATTCCCTTCTGCGGAGAACTTCAGGTCCTTAACCTTAATCAGCGCTCAGGATTTGATGAAGAGTGCGTGCTGTCCGCCCTCTATTACATGGGCTTTCTCACGTTTGCCCCGGGCGACTACTACCATCTCGTCGTCCCCAATCGAGCGATCGGCATTCTTTTCTTCGAGTACTTCTTCAAGAACATCCTGCA